>JBJFFE010000052.1:0-8617 GCA_051891435.1 Clostridia bacterium
TGTCAAATTTAGTTTTTTATAAAATATACAAAACGGCTGATATTATAGGCAATGGTAATGCAAAGTTTAGAAAAGAAAAAGGGTGGTAGAGGATGTTCCAGAATCTAAATGGTAGTGAAGTAGAAAATCTGCAAGAAGAAAAGACAAAATTTGATATACGAAATCTATTTAAAGAAAAAGATGTATTTTTATATATAATTAGTTTAATGGTTTCTATGGTGAGTTTTAATGGAGAATGGGCTCCATTTGGACTAGCTATTTTTGCTGCTTGTTACAGTAACAGAAAACCAGTAGGAATTATATACTTATGTGTAATAGTTGGAACTTTAATTAAATTTGGCTTTAGTGGGTTAGGCGTATTTCTACTTACATCAATATTGTTCTTAGGATTAGTATTAATAATAAGACCGAATTTTGAAGAAGAGGAAAGAAACGAAAAACAAAAATTAGGCAGATATGTTTTTATTTCTAGTTTTGTAGTACAAGCTGCTAAAATGATATTTTCAGGATTTTTATTATATGACTTAATAACAGCAATAGCGATAGGACTAATTACATACATTTTTTATAAAATTTTTGCTAATTCAATTATTGTTATATGTGAATTTGGGGAGAAAAAAGCTTTTTCCATAGAAGAAGTAATGGGAGCAAGCTTGTTATTTGCTATTGCTTTTGTATCACTAAGTGGATTGAAATTTTGGGGCTTATCAGTTACAAATATTTTAAGTGTAATGCTAGTTTTATTTTTAGGCTGGAAACATGGAATGCTAGTAGGAGCCACATCTGGAATTACAATAGGTATGGTTTTAGGAATAATTACAGCAAATTCGCCAATACTTGTCGCTTCTTATGCAATTTCTGGAATGATAGCAGGTTTATTAAATAAACTAGGGAAACCACGGAGTAATAGTTCGGCTTTTGCGTAGGAAATGCTGTTTTAACATATATTGCAAACGGAAATACAGTTCCAGTAATTACAATTAGAGAAATTTTAGTTGCAGCATTAGGCCTTTTAATTATTCCAAAAGATACAAAAATAAATATAGAAGATATAATACCACAAATGAAATGTTTCCCTGTTACATCAGGAGTATTAGATGGACAAACTGCCCAAAAATTAAATAATGTATCAGAAACGATTGCAGATATGGCTAGAAGCTATAACGAATCTGCGGATGACGCGTTAGAATCAAATATAGATGAAGAAAACAAAGAACTTTTTGTAGATGATTTATGTAATAATTTAGAAGATTTAGAAGACAATTTATTTTATGAAGATTTAATAGACAATCAAAATATTTTGTATGATATATATGAAGAATTAATTAAAAGTAATGAAATGAAAGATGATGCATTATCTAATATATTAGAAAAAAACAGTGATTGTAAAATAGATTTAGAAACAGAAGAAACCAAGAAGAATATAAACGAAATTGTAAAACTGGTAAATGCTACATATAGAATACATAAATTAAATATCCTATGGAGAGTAAAAGAAGCAAATAATAAAAAAGTACTTGCAACACAACTTCGGAGGTGTATCAAAAGTTATATCTGAATTAGCTGAAGATATAGAAGAAGAAAAAACTAGTGAAAAATTAGAAGAAAAATATAAATTAAATACAGTAGTATTAACAAAAACAAAAAATAAAAGTGAAATTTCTGGAGATAACAATATTACAACAAAGCTAGAAGATGGAAAATATATGCTTGCAATAAGTGATGGAATGGGTTCTGGAGAGCAAGCCAATAAAAGTAGTAGTACAGTAATAAGTATGTTAAAAAAATTACTTACAAATGGCTTTAATAAAGAGGTGTCAATAGGACTAATTAATTCCTCAATTAATTTAAATTCAAATGAAGAAACTTATGCAACAATAGACATTTCAATAGTAGATTTAAGTAATGGAAATGTAGAATTTGTAAAAAATGGAGCTTGCCCAACATTTATTAAATCAAAAAACAAAGTAGAAGTCGTAAAAAGCATATCTTTCCCAGCTGGAATGTTGGAAAAAATAGATTTAGTTGTATATGATAAAGATTTAAAACAAGATGATATAATTGTAATGTGCTCAGATGGAATATTAGAATCAAATGTAGAGTATGATAATAAAGAGGTTTGGCTAAAAAATCTACTTGAAAGTATTGAGACAGATGATGCTGATAAAATAGCAAAAATAATTATGCAAGAAGCGGTTGACAATGGGCTAGGAATAGCCAAAGACGACATGACTGTAATTGTTTCAAAATTAGAAAACAAAGAGGGATAAAATTTGAAAAGTATATTAGAAAAAATAAACGAACCAAAAGACCTAAAAAAATTAAGCATAGAAGAAAAAGAAGAACTAGCTAAAGAAATAAGAAAAGAACTGCTAAATATAGTATCTAAAAATGGAGGCCATTTGGCCTCTAATTTAGGTGTTGTAGAGCTTACAATAGCTTTACACACCATTTTTAATACTCCAAAAGACAAAATAATTTGGGATGTAGGGCATCAAAGTTATGTTCATAAAATGCTTACAGGAAGAAAAGAACAAATGGATTCATTAAGAAAATATAAGGGATTAGCAGGATTCCCTAAAACTTGTGAATCAGAATATGATGTTTTTAATACAGGACACAGTAGCACATCAATATCTGTAGGAACAGGAATTGCAAGAGCGAGGGATTTGTTAAAAGAGGATTATAATGTAATTGCGGTTATTGGAGATGGCTCTCTTACAGGTGGAATGGCAGAGGAGGCTTTAAACGACGCAGGTGCAAGCAAAACAAAACTTATAGTAATATTAAATGATAATGAAATGAGCATTTCCAAAAATGTTGGGGGAATACCTACATTTTTAAGTAAATTAAGGACAAGAAAATTTTATACAAAAGCAAACAGTAGGATAAAGAAATATACTTTGAAGATTCCAAAAGTGGGAGCAAAAATAGTAGATTTAGTACAAAGAGGAAAGAAAACAATTAAACAAATATTTATTCCTAATATGTATTTTGAAGATATTGGTTTTACATATTTAGGTCCAGTAGATGGGCATAATATTGAAAAACTAGAAGGAATATTGAAAATTGCAAAAGAGGTAAAAGGACCAGTATTAGTACATGTAATTACTAAAAAAGGAAAAGGTTATAAAATTGCAGAAGAAAATCCAGACAAATTTCATGGAATATCTCCATTTAATATAAAAACAGGAGAAAAACTTGGAACTCCACAAAAAGACTATTCAAAAGTGTTTGGAGATAAATTAGTTGAAATGGCAGCTAAAGATGAAAAAATAGTTGCAGTCACAGCTGCAATGAAGGATGGGACAGGCTTAAAAGAATTTGCTGGAAAATTTCCAGATAGATTTTTTGATGTAGGAATAGCGGAACAACATGCAGTAGGATTAGTTGCAGGAATGGCAAAAGCAGGATTAAAGCCAGTTCTACCATTATATTCATCTTTTTTACAGAGGGCATATGATCAACTAGTTCATGATGTAGCTCTCCAGAACATACCAGTTACAATATGTATAGATAGAGCGGGGATAGTTGGAAATGATGGAGAAACACATCATGGAATATTTGACATGTCTTTTTCATCAGCAATACCAAACCTTACAATAATGGCACCAAAGAATTTTAAAGAATTAGAGGAAATGATAGAATTTGGAATAAACTTTAATGGACCAGTATTAATCAGATATCCAAGGGGTGGAGAAGGTAAAAATGTAGTAGAAAAGCGAGAAGAAAAAATAGAACTTGGAAAAGCAGAACTATTAAAAGAAGGAAAAGATATAAGCATAATTGCAATAGGAAAAATGGTAGATAGGGCAATAGAAGTGTCTAATATGTTAAAAGAAAAAAATATAGATGCAGAGATTATAAATGTAAGATTTTTAAAACCATTAGATAAAGAAAAAATATTAAAATCGATAGAAAAAACGAAAAAGGTTGTTACAATAGAGGATGGATTATTAAACGGAGGATTATATACAAATATTTTAGATTTAGTGAACAGAAGTAATTTGGAAAATGTAAAAATTATGCCGTTTGGTTATGATGATTGCTTTGTAACACATGGTAGTGTATATGAATTGGAAAAAGAAAAAGGAATGAATGCAGATAGCATCGTAGAAAAGATTATTAGTAAAAAGTAGCTATATTTAGAAAAAAATTGCATAAAAAATAGGAAAGAAAAACCTTAGGTACACTAGTTGCCATGGTTTTTTATTTTGCTAAAATTTTACAGCTTAAAGAGATGAGCTTTTCCTTGCTTTTTGTCGAAATTTGTATTATTATATATAATGCAGGCTAATGAAAACAGAAGGAAGTGATTTTATGGGAAAAGATATATTACATGTAGGTCTTGATGTAGGCTCTACAACAGTTAAAATAGTTGTAATGAACAAAAACAAAGAAATTATATATAAAGATTATAGAAGACATTTTTCAGATACAAGAAAAACAATATGTGATTTTTTAGAGGAAATTGCGGATAAATATGAAAATTTTGATATTACTCTTGCATTAACAGGATCAGGAGCAATGGCAGTAGCTGACTTTTTAGGAATACCATTTATACAAGAGGTGGTTTCTTGTAAAAGAGCAGTAGAATATTATATTCCAGAAACTGATGTTGTTATAGAACTTGGTGGAGAAGACGCAAAAATAATATATTTTGATAAGTCAATAGAACAAAGAATGAATGGAACATGTGCAGGAGGAACAGGAGCTTTTTTGGACCAAATGGCAACATTATTAAATACAGATACTTTGGGGTTAAATGAGTTATCTAAAAATCATCATACAATTTATCCAATAGCATCTAGATGTGGAGTATTTGCAAAAACAGATGTACAACCGCTTTTAAATGAAGGTGCTGCAAAAGAAGATATTGCAACATCCATATTCCAAGCAGTGGTAAATCAAACAATAAGTGGACTTGCTTGTGGAAGACCAATAAAAGGAAATGTAGCATTTTTAGGTGGACCACTTAGTTATTTGCCAGAACTTAGAAAAAGATTTATAGAAACTCTAAATCTAAAAGATGACGAAATAATAATCCCAGAAGATGCACATCTTTTAGTTGCAAAAGGGGCAACATTAGATTCTATGAATTATACGCCAATAAGTATTCAGAAATTAAAAAGTAAAATAGAACTATTAAAAAGTTATCATGATGATAGTGCTGATAGCTTAGCACCATTATTTACAGTTGAGGAAGAATACGAACAATTCAAACAAAGACATGCAAAAAATGTTGTTCCTAAAAGGGACTTAGAAGGATTTAAAGGAAACTGTTTTATAGGAATAGATGCAGGTTCAACTACAAGTAAATTAGTGTTGATTGATGAAAAAGGGGCATTACTTTATTCTGCATATAAAAGTAATGAAGGAAAGCCAATACAAACAGTTATTGGAATGTTAAAGGAATTATACAAAGTACTTCCGGAAGAAACGGTAATTCGTTATAGTGGATCAACAGGGTATGGAGAAAAACTAATACAAACAGGACTAAATGTAGAACTAAATGAAATAGAAACAATAGCACATTATACAGCGGCAAAAATATTTTCACCAAATGCAACAAGTATAGTTGATATTGGTGGACAAGATATGAAATACATAAAAATAAAAAATAATGCAATTGATAACATTATGCTAAATGAAGCATGTTCATCAGGTTGTGGCTCATTTATGGAGACTTTTGCCAAAAGCTTGAATATTCCAATGCCAGAATTTGTTAAAGGTGCAATAGAATCAAGAAGACCAGTAGATTTGGGTTCAAGATGTACTGTATTTATGAATTCTAAAATAAAACAAGCACAAAAAGAAGGATATTCGGTTGGAGATATATCAGCAGGACTTTCTTATTCAGTAGTAAAAAATGCTTTGCAAAAAGTTATGAAAATACGTGACGTAGAAAGCTTAGGAGATAATATTGTTGTACAAGGTGGTACATTTTATAATGATGCAGTTTTAAGAGCTTTTGAAAAAATTATTGGAAAAGATGTAATAAGACCAGATATTGCAGGATTAATGGGAGCATATGGTGTAGCATATCTAGCAAAAGAAAAATATGAGAGTTTAGAAGATAAAGAATATAGGTCTAAAATTTTAAAAGAAAATGAATTAGATGATTTAAAAATAACAGTAATGCATACAAGATGCAAAGGCTGTGAAAACCACTGCTTATTAACATTAAACCAATTTTCAAGTGGAAAAGTATTTATATCTGGAAATAGATGTGAAAAAGGTGCTGGAAAAGATAAGACGAAAAAAGATTTACCAAACCTTTATAAATATAAATTTGAAAGAACGTTTGGATACGAACCTTTAAAAGAGGAAGAGGCAACAAGAGGAACGATTGGAATACCAAGGGCATTAAACATGTATGAAGATTATCCATTTTGGTTTACAATGTTTACAAAACTAGGATTTAGAGTAGTTTTATCTGAAAAAAGTAATAGAAAAACATATGAAAAAGGTATTGAATCTATGCCATCTGAATCTGTGTGTTATCCAGCAAAATTAACTCATGGGCATATAATAGACCTAATTGAAAAAGGTGTTAAAGATATTTTCTACCCTTGTATGACATATTCAAGAAAAGAATATAAAGATGCAAATAATAAATATAACTGCCCAATAGTAATTTCATATTCAGAGGTATTAAAAAGCAATGTTGAAGAACTAAAAGATATTAATTTCATCAACCCATTTTTGCCTTTTGATAAAAAGAAATTAGCTACAAGATTATTAGAAGTAGAAGGCTTAAAAAAATATAATTTTACGAGAAAAGAATTAGAAGAAGCAATAGATAGTGCGGAAAAGGAATACAAAAAAGTAAGAGAAGATATAAAAAATAAAGGACAAGAAACATTAAAATATATGGAGGAAAATCATTTAAAAGGAATAGTACTTGCAGGAAGACCATACCATATAGACCCAGAAATAAATCATGGAATAGATACTATGATAACTTCTCTTGGACTTTGTGTATTAACAGAAGATTCTGTCGCTCAAAATGTGGAAACAAAAAGACCATTAAGAGTTGTAGACCAATGGGTGTTCCACTCAAGATTATATGCTGCAGCTGATTTTGTAGGACATCATGATAATTTAGAACTAGTACAATTAAACTCATTTGGATGCGGAGTAGATGCTGTTACAACAGACCAAGTTGAGGAAATTTTAACAAGTTTTGGAAAAATGTATACTCTAATAAAAATTGACGAAGTAAATAACTTGGGAGCAATTAGAATAAGAATACGTTCATTACTTGCTAGTATGAAAAAAAGGGAAAAACTTCAAAGAAAATGTGTAGGAACATATGTAACACCAAAAATAGAATTTACTAAAAAGATGAAAAAGGATTATACAATACTTGTTCCACAAATGGCTCCAATACATTTTGAACTTTTGTCAGAAGCACTAAAATCAGAAGGATATAAAGTAAAATTATTGAGAGATTGCACAAGTAAAACTGTAGAAACTGGGCTAAAATATGTTAATAATGATGCATGCTATCCATCAATATTAACAGTAGGACAATTAATAGAAGCCTTAGAAAGTGGCGAATACGACACAAATAAAGTAGCATTAATGATGTCTCAAACAGGTGGTGGATGTAGAGCAACAAATTATATTGGATTTATAAGAAAAGCAATAAAAGACGCAGGATATCCAAATGTACCAGTAATTTCCTTCAATATGGCAGGACTTGAAAAAAACTCTGGCTTTAAAATAACACCAAAACTATTAGTTAAAATGTTTAAAGCAATTGTATATGGAGATATGTTACAAACAGTTTTCCATAAAAATAAAGCCTATGAAGTAAACAAAGGAGAAAGCAAAAAGTTATTGGAAAAATGGATAGAAAAATGCAAAGAAATAACAGTAAATTCAAGTATGAAAGAATTTAATAATTCATTATATGAAATAGTGGATGATTTTGAAAAAATTGAGTTAGATACAAGTGTAAAAAAACCAAAAGTAGGAATAGTTGGAGAAATATTAATAAAATATCATCCATTTGGAAATAACTTTGTTGCAAGCCTTTTAGAAAAAGAAGGCGCAGAAGTTATAATTCCAGAATTCATGGGATTTGTAAAATATGTATTAGCAAATGAATTAAAGAAAAATAAATATTTAAAAACATCAGACGTAAAAGCTAAGGTATTTAAAAAAGTAATAGATATTGTAGATAGTATAGAAAAAGATTACAGAAAAGCAATAACAGGATCTAAAAAAGGATATTTTAAACCAGCAGATATTTTGGAATTAGCAGATTATGCAGAAGAAATCTTATCAACTGGAAATCAAACAGGAGAAGGCTGGTTACTTACAGGAGAAATGGTAGAATTTATAAAAAATGACGTACCAAATATAATATGCCTACAACCATTTGCATGTTTACCAAACCACGTAGTTGGAAAAGGTGTAATAAAAGCAATAAGAAATAAATATCCAGAAGCAAATATTGCACCAATAGACTATGACCCAGGAGCAAGTGAAACAAACCAAACAAATAGAATAAAATTAATGATGACAGTAGCAAAAGATAATTTAGCAAAAGAACAAGAAACTGATGCGGAAATAAAAGAAAAAGAACCTGCAGAAATAATCAAATAAA
>JBJFFE010000053.1:0-8532 GCA_051891435.1 Clostridia bacterium
ATTCCATAGTGTTTTTGCTCCATCTTTTATTGATCTTTTTCCTGCGTTTTTACTTCCTTGTCCAGCTCCTGTTGCTCCATGACTTCCTGCTAGTGCTTGTTGTCCTTGATTTACATTTGTTCTTCCTTGTCCAGTTCCTGCTTGGTTTGCTTGTCTTGCTGGAGCATTTGCTCCTCCTCCGACATTTCCTGCGCCACCATTATCTCCACCTGTTCCTTGATTTCTTAATGCTTCATATGGATCTCCTGCTCCTTCATTTGCTGTTCTTATTTTTTCTCCTTTATTTCCTCCTGTTGCTGGTTCTCCTTTTGGCTTTCCTTTTGGTCCCTTAGCTCCTAGTTTATTTATTGCATTCATCACTGCTGCACCTCCTGCTGCTGAACCTAATGTATTTACGGCTTCTGCTTTATCAAATCCAAACATCTTCCTTATAAATTTTTCCGCTGGAAGTATAAAACTTATTGCCACAATAGCATAAACTGGGTTACTAACAGCTAGATCACTAGACACTCCTAGAATAATATAATATATAATTAAATGTACTGGTTGTATTAAAACACTAAATATGTATTCTCTAAGCCACATTGAAAATGCTTGTGCATGTCCATCTTTTATTTTATCTAGTGGGTATGTTAATGCTATTAATGGTGCTATCATTGTTAAAAATGCTACATATATAAACCTTTTAAAATACTGGAAAGTAAACATTACTGTAAGAATTATTAATACAAGGTATATTACTGTATTAGCAAATGCAGCAAAACCAGTAACTCCATAATTCTCGATCTGATTTCTTATATTACTAAGTAAAATATCTTCTCCGTTTTCTCCAATTATGCTACTATTAAAAACATCATTAATGGCTTGTGTAACAGTAAATAATAAAGACATTATAAACTGCAATACAAATAAAATACATATTGCTGCAACCCAATCTCCTAACATTTTTTTGTACTTTGCTTTATCTTCAGCTACACTTGAAATTATCATCCTTATTGCTACATATACCAAAACTGAAAGCAGTCCTACAAGTGCAATGTTACGCATAACTTTGTACCAAGTTGCTATAGTATCCCTTAATTTATTTGCTGAAGATTCATAACTTTTCTGTTCTTTTATTTCTATCTTTTGACTAATTGCTTCTATAATTTCTTGCTTTATTTTATTAACTTCTGCATCATCTACACTAACATCATCTATAATTTTTTGAACCATATTTTCTTTTACACGTAATTGCAAATCTTCATCTGTAAGTATTTCTTCAGACCCCATTATTTGCCCATTCTCTCCATTAAAAGTCACTATAACTTCATCAGTATTATTATATGTTGAGTGTAATTCTACATAAAAATCAGCCAATGCATAATAGTACAATTCGTATTTAAGTCCATTTATTTCTACCGATCCTATATCATATTTTTCATCTTCGTAGTAATATGCCCCTTGCATTCCATAATCGTTAAGTTTAGCATGAATACAGTTATTAAATTCAGTGCTAGAGTTATATAATGTATCTACATATCCCGATTGGTACCCATTAGTAAAAAAGCTTTTTACCAATTGTTCTAAATGGCTATCATCAATAAGATCATATAGTGTTTTCCCCGTTATAGTAAATGGTCCACCATAAAGTGTAAAATACTGCTCAGCTCCACCCACTTCTGCTCCATCAGCACTAAATCCACTTACCCCTAAGAAAACATGGTTTCCCTTCCACTCTCCTATTTCTATATCATCTAAAACATCTTCTCCTTTTTGGCTTCTCCTTTGTACAAACTCCTCTACAGTATTATAATATAAATAACTTTCTTCAGTTTTTCCTGGATTAATAAAATTTACATCTAATGCTGGGACATTTCCTGAAAAAATAATACCTGGCGAATATTTTATTACATACCTTGTACCATTAATATGAATAGGGTCTAATGTTATAAAAATATTTTGTAATGCTTCAATAACAATATCTCCCAAGTCTGCTAATAATTGTGCAATAGCTTCAAATACACTATCTGCGATCCAATTAGTTATTGCATCAAACACATTAGCATTTGAATTAAGAATAGGCGCAATACTATCTATTAATAATATAATTATTAATATCCATATTATTTTGCATAAAATATTTTTAGTACCCATTCTTAATTTCCTCCTTTTATCTATATTCTTTTACTGCTCTATAAATTTCAGTTGCTTTTTCTTTTGGAATACCATGGCTTTCTAGGTATGTATTAAATTTATCTCTATCTTCAAAAATTTCATTTGGGCATAATTTTGCCATATTCATATATGCAATTGCATTATCTGTTGAGTAATTATTACTGTTATTTAATGCAATCTTTATTTTATTAGTATCCATTATTCCCGCATTTAAGATTTTATTTATTTTTTCTTCAGATGCTGGAAATTTCTCTAATAGTTTTTTATATCCAGCTGTCTTTTTAAATTCTTTAATATCTTTTAGTTTCTTTGCTTCTTTTTCTCCATACATTCCTTCTCTAAATGTATCACGTATGTTTCTAGCACTTCCGCCTACATTTTTTGCAGTTTCAATAGTTCTGTTGCCTAACCTATTTCCTGCAGCAATACCTCCTGTTACACCTGCTATCGCATTGCTCATATCTCCCGTTGAGATTCCTGCTGCTAATCCTATTGTTCCTAAAGTAGCTACCCCTGCCAATTTTATTGACCCTTTTGCTATACCTTTAGCAACCCCTGTAAAGATTTTTCCTCCAACTGCCTTAACTCCTCTTATTGTTGATACCTCATTTTCATACAAATCTTTTTCTCTATTATCATAACTTACTTTTCTGCTAGTTTTTCTTGTATTACTATTATGACTTCTTGTATTAATCTTATCGGAAGCTTTAACGGAATTAGACTTTTTATATTCATTATTTTTTAAGCTATTTCTTATTACGTTATCTTTTGCATATCTAATTCCTTTCTTTGATCCTATATATGCTGTGTTTCTTGCCAAATTATCTCTTTTTTGTGCCTGTAATTTGCTTCCTTTTAAAGTTGTTCCTTTTGATTTCACATTTCTTGATTTGCGTGGATTATTACTTTGTCTAGTGTTTTGTAAATTGTTGTGTACATTGTTTTGTGCATTGTTTTGTACATTATTTTGTACATTATTTTGTGCATTATTTTGTACATTGTTTTGTACATTATTTTGTACATTATTTTGTGCATTGTTTTGTCTACTCATCTGAACCTGATTATTTGTAGGCGCTACAGTATAAGTACCACTTCCGTCTTAATGCTTGATATGGGTCTGACATATCTACGCTATTATCTTTCATTCTAATATTACCACCATTAGTTTCTTGAATTAATGGTTCATTTCTACGTTTAGGTGGTTTCTTTCCAAGTGAATTAATCATATTCATAACAGTAGCGCCACCAAGTGCAGCTTCAAGGTTTCCTAATTTTCCACCTTTATCAAATCCGAACATTTTTCTTAATAGTTTTTCTGCTGGAGCTAAGAAAGTCATTACAGCTAAAGCATAAAAAGGATTTTCTGTAGCAAAATTTCCCATCACACTACTTCCAACGAAAACATAATATATTATTAAATGAAATGGTTGTAAAAGCGCATTAAATATATATTCTCTAATCCATAATGTAAAAGCCTGTGCTTGCCCATCTTTTATTTTATCTAATGGATATGTTAAACCTATTATTGGTGCTATCATTGTTAAGAAAGCCATATTTACTACCCTTTTGAAATATTGTATTGTATATTTTATTGTTAAAATAATAAGCCAATAATACATTACCATTTTTAAGAAAACGGCTCCAAGATCACCTTCCCCTACATCTGTTCTTAATTTTGAGAAAACTATATCGCTTCCATCGTCTGCGATTAAATTTACATTAAAAACATCTGATATTGCTTTTGTTGCAGTTAATGTAAAAGAAATAATATAATGTAAAGTAAAAATAATAACTACTGCTGTAAACCAATCAAATAGCATTTTTTTATATTTTGCTTTATCGGTAGTTGAGCTAGATATTATTATTCTAATTGCAACATATACTAATACACAAAGTAGCCCCACTAATGCAATTTCTTGCATTGCTTTATACCAAGATGCAATTGTATTTTTCATTACACTAGCTACAGATACCATCGCTGATTGATTTTCCAAAAGCGTTTCTGTTATTTCCACTTCGTATACTTGTGTTACGGACATAGGGTCGCTTTCATAATGAACTTTATGTGATAAATATATAGTATATTGTGTTGCTTCTTTACTATCCTCATTTTCAATTAACCACCAAGAATATTCTTTAAAATCCTCTTCTAGTTTTATATCTTCATTTTGAACTTTTTTAATTGTTGTTTCATCATAATATCCATATGTTTCTTGTAATGAACTTGCATATGAAATAACATCTGTTTTTCTAATTAAATCTTCTCCATCTTTATATTGTTTATTTTCCTCTGGTATATTTGTAGGATCTTTTGTATAATTTACCATAGTATCTATTATGCTTGTAGAAGTTCCTGTACCATTTATTGTTTTATATATTACTGTTGCATTATTAGAATCTTCTGAATAAAACGATGTTACAGCAGTCTGTTTATAACTTACAATTTTCTCGGGCTCAATTATTACATACTTTTCCTTATTTGGTATTGGACTAATAAAATTTATATCAAAAGCTGGTAATGTACCAGAAAATATAACCCCTGGAGAATATTTTAATGTATATTCTTCCGAACCTGAATATTTAATTGCTCCTGTTCCTACTATATATTTTTGTAAAGTTGATATCGTTATATCTCCAACTGCACAGAAGAATCTTGAAAGTGGAGTTACTAAATCTACAGCTCCAAAAGAAACCTGTGGCAATAAAAAATTGCAAAGTAGCATTATTAATAAAAGCATTGATATTCTTTTATAAAAAATTCTCTTTGCAACTTTTTTCATAACAATATATTCCTCCTATATAAATTTAACATCCTTTTTATGAATTATTTTTTTTCGCTATTTTATTTAAGTTTGTTTCAACAAATTGGAATTCTTTCTTAGTTGGCGTTATCTGTAATATGGCTGTATCCGCACCAACTTTAAATAATCCTTCACCTATTCCACAGGTTACTAAGAAATTTGCTTCTCCTTCACTTAATTTAAACACTTCTTTTAAGTATTGTATCTCCGACTTATCTTGTGCTAAAAATAATTTTGTATCTGATGATGTAAGAACTGCTTGCGCTGCTTCGTTTTCATAAAAATCTTGAAATCTTTGAGATACTATTGCAAGTGATACGTTTCTTTTTCTTGCACGTCTTGCCATCTTATTTAAAAAGTCTACTGCTTCTGGAAATGGTAATAGCATCCAAGCTTCATCAATTAGTACTCTTTTTTTTGTTGCTTTTGTTCTATCTTCACTGTTTTTCTTTACATACTTTTCCCATATCCAAGAAAGTAATATTTGTTGTGCAAGTGGCCTTGCAAATCTTTCTTCTAGTTGTGATATGTCTAAGTTTATAAATGGTACATCATCTAATAAATCAAAAGTAGATTGTCCATCAAAATATGCCATTTGCCCGCCAAATTCTCTTACATACTGTTTCATAACTTTTATTAAATAACTATAATTAAACTGGTAATTCTTATCTTCATTTTCTTTTGCTTTTTCTAATAATGTTTTATACCATGATCCTATTGTTGGCATTTTTTTCTTTTCTCTATATAAATTGTTTCCCCTAAAAGTTGCTGATTCTTTTTCATACAAACTATTAGGATCCGAAGTAATGCCTACTCTTCTATATTCATCTGCAACTACTTCTGCAATAATTTGCTTTGTTATTTCATTTACTTCTGTACTTCTCGTACTTCCTCTTGCCATTGTTACCAAAGCTTGTGTTACGTCTTCTATTTTATTTTCTATATTTAAAACTAGTCTTTCTTTTCCTGTTATTTCGTCTTTTACTTTTTCAACTTCTATATCA
Source organism: Clostridia bacterium (assembly GCA_051891435.1). GTDB lineage: Bacteria > Bacillota > Clostridia > TANB77 > CAG-508 > UMGS1933. The sequence continues at coordinate 5,963 of JBJFFE010000053.1, forward strand.
AATAAATTTATTATAGTTTTTGAATTTGGTCCTATAACAACATTAACTCCTCCCAAACTCTCTGCAACTAACCTATATTCACCTTCTGCATCTAATGCCAAACTTTCAATTCCCATTAAAACTGAGGACCTAGATATTAAAGTTTTCATTGTAACAGATTTACCTGCACCAGATTTTGCAAAAACAACCATATTATAATTTGCTAAACTTGGATGGAAATTATCAAATAAAATAGGTACTCCTGTTTGTTTATTTATTCCTAAAGGTATACCTGTTAAATGACCAACTTCAGAAGTGGTAAATGGGAAAACTGTTGCCATAGAATTACGGTCAAATGTATGTGTTCTTCTTATTGAATCATTAAGAAGTGGTAAATTGCTTTGAAAAGCCTCTTCTTGCATTGCCCAAGCAGATTTTATTCCTACCAAATTCTTAGACATTTCTGTTGCTAATAATTTTGTATATGCTTCTAATGTCTGTAAGTTATATGTAAACAATGTAGCAACAATTGAAGCTTCAAATAATTTATTAAAACCTGCTGCAATTTCATCTCTTAAATCTTCAGCCTCCAATCTTTTTTGAGCTAATATACTTTCTCTATTTATATTTCCTTTATCTGCTGCAACAATTCTTTCTGTTTCCAACTGATTAATTACTCTATTTAATTCGTTTTGTGATTTTGCTTCTGGTACCGGACTAATATATATTGAAGTATTTATATCTCCAAATAAATACATATCTCTAAATAATTCTGGAAATGTACACATTCTAGGAAGGCTTGATACAAAAAAGCTCCTAGCATATCTTGTAGTGTTTGAAATTATTTCTAAATGATCAATATTAGAAGCATCTATTCCAGATGGTGCAATTAATTCTTTAAAGGTTTTCTCTCTTAGAATTTCAAATTGTGGTTCTTCTATTGTATCCATTTCATTTTTTATTTGCTTTTTTTGTTTTTTCATTCTTTTTTCCTCCTTCTTCTTTAGTTTGATTTTTACTATTTTCTATCTTTTTAATAGATTCTTCTGCCAATTCATCACCTATAGAAGCTTTGTTTTCTTCTAATATCATTTCTGCCATTTCTCTTACTAAATCATCAAAGCTCTTCTCCTTCTCCTGTATTTTAAGTTCTTTCTCGTTCTGTACTTCCTCCATTGTTTCTTTTGCAAGTTTAAATGCTCTTTTTTCGATCTCATTATCTAGTGATGCCATTCTTTTTTCCAATACATCTGGTGCCGTTACATAAAGTTCATCATAACCTGCTTTTAGCGCTTTATCTAATCCATATACTTCTGATTCATCTCTATTGTATGCTACATATAATAGCTCTGCAATATCTGTTGAATTTAATATTCTACCTTTTACATTACAAGCATATAAAGATCTTATTAAGGACTGTGCTCTTGTATATAGCTCCGAAAATATTATATTATGTTTTTCTTCTTCTGATAACATATCATTTGTGACTTCTGAGCTGTAATATGGAACAATAATGTAGTAAGATTTTCTTAAAACATTTTTATTTTGACTTACTTTTTCTATATTAGTTACAACATCCACACCATATTCATATAGATTTCTTAGCCTGTTTACTTCTAGCATTAATTCTTTTTTTTCTTTTTCACTTGCTATTTTTTCTTCTTTTAATTTTTCATAGTCATTTTCCTTTTGTTCTAAGTCTTTTTTTATTTCATCTAATCTTTTTTTATAGTTTTGCACACTGCTTGATATATTTATTGTTTTTGTTTGTACATATATTTGGATTTGATATCTTAATGTATTTAAAAATTGCACAAATCCTGCTTCTACTGCAGTCTTTTCTACTTCTGACATTAAATCATAATTTATACCTTCACATTCAATTACCATTAAGTATCTAGCTCCATTATTTTGAACTATCATATTATCTTCAATTTTATCAAACTGCATAAAATCATATATTGAAAGTTTCGTGTAATCAGATTTAGTTTTTGTTTTTTTATCTTCATGATTTCCTGTTACTTGATTTTTACTTTTATATGACATATATAAGTAAGCTAATGCCAGCCCCATAATAATCATTATTAAAAAGCATAATACTAATTTTAAAATTTCTGATATTCCCATTATTTATTCTCCTCCTTCATCTTTTGTATATATACTCTTCTTCCTTTTGCCTTAAACTTTATCGCTCTTACAATAACATCATCTATTTTTTCTCCACCTGTTTTTCTTAATATTTCAAATCTATTAGAATCTGGCATCTTCATCATTGCTATTCCATATCCAATTGCTGCAAATCCCAATGCAATAGCAATTCCTACCATTGTCATTCCTAAAATTTTTGCAAAAATATAATAAAAAATTAGTCCAAACATTCCGCCAACTACACTATATATTAATGATTTTGTTGTAAAAATATATAGTATTCTTCCGTTCTCCTTTTACATTTCTTGGTATTTGATATATATTCAAATTAACTCCTCCTTTGTCCGTTATTGTTTAGGCAAACACAAACATACTCATATATATTATTATAGCAAAAAATGTAGTAAAATGTAAATAGATATAAAAAAAGATTACAAATTTAA
>JBJFFE010000054.1:0-40515 GCA_051891435.1 Clostridia bacterium
GCTGTCGAGATTTGACTTTTAAAAAAATATACAAAACGGCTGAGGTTATATATGCACCCTTCGCGCTACTCTATATGAATAAATTAATTACATAGAAATAAAGTAGCCAAACGCAGGGGTTTTATATATTTTATTTTTGGAACGACTCCGGGGTGACCGCCGTAGAAAATGTTTGAGCGAAGCGAATTACATTTTCTAGGATGGGGCAGTGAAAAAAATAAAATATAAAAACCCCGACGAGATTTGGCGGTCGTCTTTTACCAATTGTAATAAATAAATTATCCCTACAAATTACAATTTGTAAAATCCATTATAATATGATAAAATATATACTAAATAGTAGAGAAAAGGAGATAAACAATGAAAATACATATAGTTTTAGTAGAACCAGAAATACCTCAAAATACAGGAAATATTGCAAGAACATGTGCGATAATAGGGGCAAAGCTTCATTTAGTAAAACCATTAGGATTTGAAATAAGTGATAAATACTTAAAAAGAGCAGGATTAGATTATTGGGACAAGCTTGATATTGAAGAACATGAAAATTTAAGTCAATTTTTAGAAGAATACCCAATAGATAAAAATAATATGTATTTTGTAACAACAAAAGGAAAACATTGCTATACAGAAATTAAATATAATGAATTAGATGAAGTGTTCATGCTATTTGGAAAAGAAACAAAGGGATTGCCAGAAAATTTATTAAAGGATAATTTAGATAATGCAATAAGAATACCAATGAGAGAAAACTTTAGGTCTTTGAATTTATCAAATTCAGTTGCAATAGTTGCATATGAAATGCTAAGACAAAATGAATTTAAAAATTTACAAGAAATAAGTAGTTACTTTGATGATTAAAAAAGTAAAAAAGGAGTAGAAAATGAAAGAATCAGAGATACAAAGAATGCCCATAGAAAAAATATTTAGTAGATTGGGATTTGCCTTAAATAAAATGGATGTTACTATGGCTATAAACTTGGATGGAGAAAAAGGAAGAGCTTTAGCAGATAGCTTTAAAACAGGATGCCCTTCGCCAAATGACAGAAATTATAAAGATTATATAGTGAAATTTTTAAAAAATAATGAAAAAGATATAAATAAAACTACATTAATAATGCTAATGTTGGAAAATTATTTACAGGAATTAAGAAGATACCAATATAGTGTTAACGCAAGCAGAGAAAACATAAATAAAATCAAAGCATTAATTGAAAAAACAAGAGAAATGCTACAAGGAACACAAAAAAGAGTATATAAACTGATTGAAAATAGGGATAAAACAGTACATATAGAAACATTAACACCTCAAGAACTAATTAGTGGAAAAAAGGAACAAAAAAACAATGAAAAATTAGTAGAATTAAGAAATAATGGCATAGAAATAGGAGATATAATATATTCTATTATATTAACAGATTTAGGGAATATAATATGTGATAGAGATTTAGGCGATTTAATAAGATATCAAATATTTTTTAATACAGCAATTAGAAAAGGCAACACAGTAGATATGTCAGATATTGTTGAGACTCAAGAACAAATAGAAAAACTAAAAAGAGAATTGACTTATGCGGAATTATTACCTGAATTGGAAAAGGGAATTAGAGATAATATAGAGTATATAGATTTTGATAAATTAGTATTATGTAGTGCTTATAGATATATAGAGTACTTAGATCAAGTGAATGATATTAAAAACGAAGAACGAATAGAAATAATAAGAAGGTTAAAAGGAATTTCAACATATTTAGAAGGTAAAAGTGTAAAAATAGAAGGAAGAATAGAAAAACTCCAAACTCAAGGATATGAAGAAGAATGTGAATATATTGATATTTCATATAGAGTAAAAGATTTAAAAAAAGATATGGAAAAATTGGAAGGGACAACTTATTGGGGAAAAGCAAAAGTAGCTGAAGTAAAACAGAGATTACTATTAGGGGAGATTTATTTAAGTGATATAGACAGCAATAGATTAGGATTAAGTAAAGAAGAATTAAAGTTTTTAGCAACAATGAGTGATGAAAATTACTTATATATCATTGAGAATGGTTTGATAGATGTGCAGGAGATACATAAAGTAAATGCAGTTAGAGAAACTATATCTAAAGAATGTTTAGCCCAATTAATGGAGCAAGGATATATATATGACAGAGACCTTATAGAACTATATATGCAAGGCAAAGCAAAGTTAGAAGATATTACTGAATTACATGTAAACTTAAGAGATGTTTTCGATGAGGAAGATGTTTATTTAGAATATCAAAAAGAAGATAATGATGAAAGAAAAGCTAGAATTACAGCATTATATAACGCAGTAGCTCTTAAAGGAGATGAAGAAAAAGAAAAAAGTAAACAAAGAGTTTTTGATAAATACCTTGATGAAATGAATTGCAAATATTTGGAACTATTTATAAATATAGGTACATTGGATTATGAAGATTTATATGGGATTATGTCCGGAAAAGAGTGGATAGAAGCATTCCAAAAAGGTGAGATTTCAGAAGATTTTTTTGCAAAATTACAAGAGCATAGCTTAATATCCGCAGAGGACATAAAGAAACATGGTAGAACTTTAGATATTGAAATAAGACTTTGGGAAGAAGGCAAGGTTTCTAGCGAAAAATTTAGTAATTTGGGAATACCTGTAGAAGAGCTACTATTTATGTGTGAACAGGGTAAAATAAAAGGCACAAGAATAGGAGAAATTCTTTCTGAAGAGGAACTAAAAAAGTATGAAAGAAAAATAATAAGTAATTATACATATGGAATGTATGACACAATTAGACCAGCTTTGGCAGCATATAATTCAAATATAATAAATAGAGACAGAACTATTGAAATAATAAAAGCAATGAAAACATCTTCATCACAAATTGATACTTTGTGTGAGCAAGGTTTACTAGATGGAACTAAGATTGCAGAATTAAGATACAAAGGAGTTTTAAGTAAAGGACAATTTAAGAAATTAAAGGAAAAAGGATTAGTTTCGGATGAACAAGAAATAGAAGTAGCAAATAATTTAACACCAGAAGAAATGCTAAAAGAGTTAGAAGCAAATGGATGTACTAAAATTGAAAGTATGGAAGAGATTTTAAGTAAGCTAAGTGTTAAAGGAAAACAAGGGCAACGTATTCAAGGAAACGGAAAAAGTTTTAATAAAAGAATTTTGAATCCTATAAAAAGACATCAAATATTAGAAATATTAGGTACAGATACAATTGTTTCTACCCCAGAAAATGGATTTAATGGATATCAAGCATTTTTAATTCCAAAATTAGGAATAGCTGTATTAGAAAAACTATTTAGAAAAGATAGACAAGGAGAAGTTAAGCAATCTTATGGGGATGCTACATATATTTGTGAAATAGGAAAATATATACAAGTATCGGGGCAGTCTAAAAGAGAAGTTAGAGATTTTATGAATGTAGAGGGAAGTGCTAATGGAAATGTTACTATAATAAACCATACATCTCAATGGGGAGAGAAACTAATAAAAGCAATACAAACAGTAAATCCAGGTATTATGATAGAAAAAAATAATGGCGAAATAACTTCAATTTCGAGAGGAGCGACAAATTTAAATATAGATATCAAAGAGTTGAATAAAATTATAAGCCTTATGAGTAAAGGAGAACTTAGTATAAGTTTGGAGGAATATGAATAGATGAATAACTTAATTAGTAAAATACAAAATGCTTTTGAAGAACAAAAACAAGGTTTATATGAGGAGATTAGTAGAGACTATAGAGAAAATAAAAATGAAGTAAAATATGCTTTATTAGAAGAAACTCTTAACAAATTAAAAGATATGAATATTTCTAATAAAGAAGGAAACAAAACAATATTAGCTATATATAATGGTAGCCCATATATAATGCTAGAGATAGTAATTGAGAGTTTGATATATGGAAATAATATTATTTTAATTACAGAAGGAGAAAAATCCTATACAAGTAATAAGATAGTATCTATCATTCAAGAGATATTAAGAAAAGAAGAAAAACCACTGATACTAAAAAAATATTTACAAGCTGATTTTGGAAAAATATTAAAAGAAGATAATTTAATAAATAGAATTATATACTTTGGAGATAAAAGAAAATACAGACAATTAAAACTAAATACAAATATTGAAACAAAGTATAATGGATATGGAAGTATTAATATTTATGTAGATGATGAAGATGAATTTGAAGATGCACTCTGTGAAATTGAAGAATATGCTAATTTAAACAATTTGTACATATATAAATTTAGGGAAAATATAAATGAAGCAATTAAGCAAATAAATAAAGATGGGAAAAATGATATATGTATTATTTTATCTAACGATGAAGGTAAAATTAATAAATTTAAGCATAAAGTAGATTCAAGCAATATATTTGTAAACGAAATAGGTCACGAAATAAAACACGAATTACCAGAAGAACTATTTATTTAAAAAACCTTTTATTATCACAAAATTTATGATAAAATATGCAAGAAGAAAAGGATGTGAGAAAATGCAAGTTATTTTATTACAAGATATAAAAAATGTAGGAAAAAAAGACCAAATTATAAATGCTAATGATGGGTATGCTAGAAATTTTTTATTTCCAAAGAAATTAGCTGTAGAAGCAACAAAAGATAATTTATTAAAATTGCAAGCAAAACAAGCATCAAATGCACATAAAAAGAATTTAGAAATAGAAGCAAATAAAGAATTAGCAAAAAAGATAGAGGGAATTACTTTAGAATTAAGAGTAAGAGCAGGTGCAAAAGGAAAAACCTTCGGAGGAATAACAACTAAAGAAATTGCAGAAGGATTAAAAAAACAATACAAAATTGATATAGATAAAAAGAAAATTGCACTAAAAGAAACAATTAAAACAATTGGAAGATTTGCAGTAGAAGTAAAATTTGGAGACGGAGTAAATGCAAAATTAACTGTTGAAATTAAACCAGAATAAAGGGGAGAAAAGAATGGAAGTTGGAAAAATCCCACCACATGATACAGAAGCAGAACAAGCGGTATTAGGAAGTATGCTAACAGATCAAGATGCAGTGCTAGATGCAATAGAAGTACTAAAACCAGAAGACTTTTACAGAGATGATAACAAATACATATATGAAGCAATAGTAAATTTATATAATAAAGCAGAGCCTATAGATATAATAACAGTAAAATCAGAACTTATTTCAATGGGAAAATTTGAGGTTGTTGGAGGATTCGAATATTTAGGAGTTTTACCAGACAAAGTGCCACTAGCTGCTAATGCTGAAAGATATATAAAAATCGTTGAAGAAAAATCACTACTTAGACAGCTTATAAAAGCATCAAATGAGCTTATAGATTTAGGTTATGCCCAAAATGAAGAAGTAGAAACAATAATGGATCAAGCAGAAAAAAAAATTTTTGATATAATGCAAGGAAAAAATCAAAAAGGATTTTCTGTAATAAAAGATGTATTAATAGAAAGTTTTGCGGAAATAGAAAAATTATATAATCAAAAAGAACCAATAACAGGTGTGCCAACAGGATTTGCTGATTTAGATTACAAGACAGCAGGTCTTCATAATTCAGATTTAATATTAATTGCTGCAAGACCTGCAATGGGTAAATCTGCATTTGCATTAAATATCGCAGCGAATGCAGCAATAAATGCAAAAGTCCCAGTAGCAATATTTAACTTAGAAATGTCAAAATCACAATTAGTAAACAGAATGCTTTGTAGTGAAGCAATGGTAGATAGCAATAAAATAAGAACAGGGAAAATAGAAGAAGATGATTGGACAAAACTTGCAACAGCACTGGGACCACTTTCAGAGGCACCAATATATATTGATGATACAGCAGGAATATCAGTAACAGAAATAAGAGCAAAATGTAGAAAATTGAAATTAGAAAAAAATATAGGCTTAGTTGTAATAGATTATTTACAATTAATACAAGGAAGCGGAAAAAGAAATGCTAGCCGTGAACAAGAAATATCTGAAATAAGTAGATCTTTAAAAATACTAGCAAAAGAATTAGATATACCAGTTATTGCTTTATCACAGCTATCAAGAGCAGCAGAGCAACGTGCAGATCATAGACCAATGCTTTCTGACTTACGTGAATCTGGAGCAATAGAGCAAGATGCTGACATTGTAATGTTTTTATATAGAGATGATTACTATAATCCAGATTCTGAAAAGAAAAATATTGCAGAGGTTATTTTAGCAAAACACAGAAGTGGTTCAACAGGAACAGTAGAACTATTATGGATGGGGAATTATACAAAATTTGCAAATATAGAGAGATATAGGGAATAAAAGAATGAGGAGATCTTATAAAGACCTCCTCAAATGTGTTATACCGGCAGAAGCTTTTGCGCTTTGACGATCAACACAGTTTGAACGAGCCGAGGAAGTTCACGAAAATACTTGCTTCCCATCACTACTCGTCCATCAGAATTGAGGGCGAATATAATGGTAGAACACTCAAATCCAGAAACTTCCTTTGCTTCGAAGTTGAACTGAAGACGACCATAGTCGTCCTCCTGCTTTCCAGTGAATGTAACCTTCATAGGAGTTCCTCCAAAAATTATTTCTTGTTGCCATTCCAAAGGGGTCTCTGCTAAGAGGAATGATAATACAAGATAAATATATTATAGCACATTTTTCCGAAATATGCAAAATTGACTAATTTTTAATAAAATGCTATAATTTGAATATTGTTAGAAAAGTGGAGGAAAGATGATTAGAGGAACAAATAAAATTCCAGTAGAAGAACAGGTATATAATTGTATAAAAAAATATAATCTAATAGAAAATGGAGATAATATTGTAATAGGAGTATCTGGAGGACCAGATTCTATATGCCTGTTACATGTATTAAATTCGTTAAAAGAAAAACTTGGAATAAAAATATATGTAGCACATATTAACCATATGATAAGAGAAGAAGCAGATTTAGAAACAGAATATGTAGCAGAGTTTTGTAAAGAATTAGGAATAGATTGTTATGTAAAAAAGGTAGATGTACAAGATTTCGCAAAAACAAATAAAATTGGGACAGAAGAAGCAGGAAGAAATATTAGATATGAATTTTTTGATGAAATTTTAAAAAAAGTTGGAGCAAATAAGATTGCAACAGCGCATAATAATAATGATAAAGCAGAAACAGTGTTATTAAATATTTTAAGAGGAAGCGGAGCATCGGGTTTAAAAGGAATTGAGCCAATAAGAGATAATAAATATATAAGACCATTAATTGAAACTAATAGAGAAGATATAGAAGAATATTGTGAACAAAATAATTTAAAACCTAAAATAGATAAAACGAATTTGGAAAGCATATATAAAAGAAATAAAATTAGAAATGACTTAATTCCGTATATACAAAAGGAATTTAATCCTAATATTGTAAAGACAATAAATAGATTATCAGAGGTTGCAACAGAAGAAAACGAATTTTTAGAAAAAATTGTAGAAGATAAATTTAATGAGATTTGTTTAGAGAAGACCATTGACTGCCCACAATACGAAGAAAATACCCAAGCACAAATTATTTTCGATTTAGAAAAATTCAATAGTCTAGAATTAGTAATAAAAAGAAGGGTTATACTATATACTATTAGGAAGGTAATTGGAAATACAGCTGGTATTGAAAAAGTAAATATAGATGAAATAATTAAATTATGTAAAAACAATATTGGCAATAAATATTTAAAACCAACTAAAAATATAAAAATTGCCATCAAAAATAAAAAAATTTTTTTTACAGCACAAAACAAGCTTCCGTAGGCAAAGCCTTGATACAAGCAGAATGTAGCGAAAAAAGTTTGTGCAAAAGTATTGAAAAAATAAAATGCATATGTTATATATAATAAAAAGAATTGAAATAAAACAAAAGGAGAAGAGAAAATAATATGAAAAATGGATTAAAAACATTAGCCATGTGGTTAATAATAGGTATAATATTTATAGTAGTAGTTTCTGCAGTAATGGAAAACTCAGAAACAAAAATGGACTATTCAGAATTGCTAGTGGCAATGGGGAATGGCTCAGTAGAAGAAATAGAATTAAATGCTGAAGGAAGTAAGGCATATGTAACTTTAAAAAACTCTAATTTAGAGAAAGAAGTTAATATTCCAAGTTTGGATAGCTTTATGAATGAAGTAAATGAATATTTAGTAGCAGGTAATATTAGTTTAAAACAAGCTTCAGAATCTATTTTTATAACAATATTAGGATTATTATCACCATTTGCAATAGCAATAGTATTCATATTATTCTGGTTATTGTTTATGAACAATCCACAAAATGGTGGGAATAAAACAATGTCATTTGGTAAGAGTAGAGCTAGAATGATGGGAACTACAGATAAAACTAAAATAACATTTAAAGATGTTGCAGGTGTAGATGAAGAAAAAGAAGAGTTACAAGAAATTGTTGAATTTTTAAAATCTCCAAAGAAATTTACTGATATGGGAGCAAGAATTCCAAAAGGTGTTTTACTTGTAGGACACCCAGGAACAGGTAAAACATTACTTGCAAAAGCAGTAGCAGGAGAAGCGGGAGTACCATTTTTTATAATAAGTGGTTCAGACTTTGTTGAAATGTTTGTTGGTGTTGGTGCTTCAAGAGTAAGAGATTTATTTGAACAAGCAAAGAAAAACGCACCATGTATAATTTTTATAGATGAAATTGATGCAGTTGGACGCCAAAGAGGAGCAGGACTTGGTGGAGGACATGATGAAAGAGAACAAACATTAAATCAATTATTAGTTGAAATGGACGGATTTGGAACAAACGAAGGAGTTATAGTACTTGCTGCAACAAATAGACCAGATGTATTAGATAAAGCACTACTAAGACCAGGAAGATTTGATAGACAAATAGTGGTCCCAGCACCAGATGTAAGAGCAAGAGAAGAAATATTAGAAGTACATGCTAGAAAGAAAAGATTAGCAGATGATGTAGATTTAAAAATAATTGCTAAAAACACAGCAGGTTTTGCAGGAGCAGACCTAGAAAATGTATTAAATGAAGCAGCATTACTTGCAGCCAGAAGAGATAAACACGAAATAGGAATGCAAGAAGTAGAAGATGCAATGATAAAAGTAACAATGGGACCAGAGAAGAAGAGTAGAGTAAGAAGTGATAAAGAAAATAAATTAACAGCTTACCATGAAGCAGGCCATGCAGTAGTAAGTAAATTCTTACCGACACAAGACACAGTACATGAAATATCAATTGTTCCAAGAGGAATGGCTGGTGGATACACAATGTATAGACCAGAAGAAGATAAAAATTATATGGCAAAATCTGAAATGGAAGAATCTATAGTTTCATTACTAGGAGGTAGAGTCGCAGAAAGCTTAGTATTAGGAGACATTTCAACAGGAGCAAGTAATGATATAGAAAGAGCAACAAAAATTGCAAGAGATATGGTAACAAAATATGGTATGAGTGATGCTCTTGGAACAATAACATTTGGCTCGGGTCAAGAAGAAGTATTCTTAGGAAGAGATTGGACACAAACAAGAAACTTCAGTGAAGAAACAGCAGCTAAAATAGATATAGAAGTAAAATCAATAATAGACAAAGCATATGTTACTGCAAGAGAGATACTATCAAACAATATGGATAAATTACATGCAGTAGCTAGTGTATTATTAGAAAAAGAAAAAATAAGTGGCGAAGAATTTGCTAAAATATTTGAAGAATAATAATAAAAGGCAATTGATTTATAATCAATTGCCTTTTATACTTTATTTTTCTTTCCCGTTTTCATAATATTTCTTTAATTTTTCATAAACTAAGTAATTTATTGTACCAGCAGGGAACTTTCCATTTGCATTTTTCTTTCCAGCAGGAACTCCTGTTAATATTTCTATCCCTTCATCAATTGTAGAAACAGCATATATATGGAATTTACCTTCTTTTACAGCATTTATTATTTCATCTGATAAATGTAAATTTTTCACATTTTGAATTGGAATTATAACACCTTGTTCATAGTTTAGTCCTTTTGTTTTACAAGTATTGTAAAAACCTTCTATTTTTTCATTTACTCCACCTATTGGTTGAATGAACCCTTTTTGATTTACAGAACCAGTTACAGCAATAGATTGATTAATTGGTATTCCAGAAAGGCTAGATAGTATCGCATAAGCCTCTGTACTAGAAGCACTATCTCCATCTACACCATTGTATAATTGTTCAAAACATAAACTTGCTGTAAGTGAAAGAGGGAAGTCTTGTGCAAATTTTTCACCTAAATATCCAGAAAGTATTAAAACTCCCTTAGAATGTGAAGGACCAGAAATTTCTACTTCTCTTTCTATATTTACAATTCCTGTTTTTCCCATATAAGTATTAGCAGTAATTCTTGAAGGCTTTCCAAAAGTATAATCTCCGATAGTCATAACAGTTAATCCATTTATAACACCAACCTCATAGCCTTCTGTATTAATTAGTAATGTATTATCTTGTATCATTTCAGAATATTTCGCATCATATTTTTTTATTCTATCTATTCTTTCAGCTAAAGTTTTTTCAACAAATTCTTTAGTAACTACTTTTTTGCGTGCAAGTTTTGCCCAAGTAGAGCTTTCTGCAATAATTTCTCCAATTTCAGAAAAATGTGTAGAAAGCTTTTCTTTATCTTCTGTAATTCTAGAAGTAAATTCTACAACCTTAGCCATTGCTTCTTTATCTAAAGGCAAATAACCTTCTCTTTCTGAGTAGTTATGCACAAATTTCGCAAGTTTGTTTATATTTTCTTCTGTTCTAGGAGCATCTTCTTCAAATTCTGCTTTTATTTTAAATAGTTTTCTAAAATCTGGGTCTAGTGCAAGCAAAGTATGATAAATATTAGAATCACCTAAAAGAAGAACTTTAACATTTAAAGGAATTGGTTCTGGTTTTAAAGAAATCATAACCATGTAAGAACGTTGCTCTACGTTATTTTCTATAGAAAGTTCTTTTACTAGAAGAGCTTTTTTTAAAGTATCGTAGCATACTTGGTTTGCTAATAAATCTTGTGCTTGAAGTATAATATACCCACCATTAGCCTTATGCAAAAGACCAGGTTTAAGCATAGTAAAATCTGTTTTTAGCATACCGTATTGATTTTCATATTCTAATTTTCCAAATAAATTATGATACATATAGTTTGTATCCATAATTACAGGAGCACCTTCTAAGTTACTATTATCAACAAATAAGTTGACTCTGTAATTAAGCCAAGGTTTAACAGATTCTGGTTTTGGGTTTTGTGGTGTAGGTTGAATTTCTTCTTCTTTTATAAAATAATTAAGATTTTTTAATATATCTTTTTTTACATCATCTAAAAATGTTACTATTTTTCTATATTTTTTATAAGTGGCACGAATTGGGTTAATATAAGCATTTATAGTAAGTAAGGCTATATTTGCTTGCCAGTCATCAATTTTTTTGTCTGCTTCTTTTTCAATTAATTTTATTTGACCAATTGCTTGGACAATATATTCTTGAACAATATTAGATTTTTCTTCAAAATCTTTTTTTATGTCTTCATCTAAATTTTCAAATTCATCTTCTTCAATAACTTTTCCATCTAAAACAGGCATCATATAAATTCCATTTTGTGCGGATTTAACCTGAAAACCAAATTTTAGACATTGTTTATTTAAATTATTAAGAAGTTTATCTTTTTTCTCATCAAAACTATGACGTATAAGATTTTTTTCTTTTTCAAAATCTTCGTTACTAAAAGTTTTGTGTAAATATTTTCTAATATCTACTATAAAAGAATCCATACAATCTTTAAATTCTTTACCAGCTCCAGCAGATAATGATACAGCAATAGGTTCATTGGGATCATTAAAGTTATAAATATAGCACCAGTCGTCAGGAGTTTTCTTTTTTGATGCAAGTTCTGTTACATATTTTTTTGTATACATTGTTTTTCCAACTCCTGCAGGACCTTCAAGGTACAAATTATATCCTTTAGAATTTATGCTAAGACCAAATTCAAGTGCTTTTATACCTCTTTCTTGACCATATACTAGGTCATTATCAGTAATTTCTGCTGTAGTTTCAAAATTAAACATATTAGGATTACATACATTCTTTAGTTCTTTATAATTTAATTCATTTTTTCTCATTTGTTTCCCTCCAAATTAATTTATTTTTAAATTCATAATAATTGCATTATCTGTATTATTATAATATCTTTTCCTTAAACCACATTTCCTAAAGCCATTTTTTTCATAAAGTTTAATTGCAGATATATTATTTTCGTTAACTTCTAAAATAATTTCTGTCTTTTTGTTTTCTTTAGCTAAAGAAATAAGCCTATTTAATAAAATATTTCCAATGCCATTTTTTCTATAATCTTTCTTTACAACAATATTGGTTATTTCCATTTGATCTATAGTATCTATCATACCAGCAAAACCAACAATTTTATTTCCTAATTTTGCCATTATATATGTAGAAAAAGGATTTTGTAATTCTGATTTTAAAATATTTTCATTCCAGAAATCATCAAAATCAGAAATAAGTATATCAGAAAGAGCATTAAAATCAGAAAGAGTCATTTTAGCAATAATTAATTCATTCATTTTAGCTCCTTCATCCTTTCAGCTTGTGATTTTCTTAAATACATTGGTACTATTGAATCTGCTGTTTCTGAAATTCCTTTTTTGAATTTATTATACGCACAAATACCCACATTTGCTGCGTGAATGTTGTTATCGTTCATAACAGAACCGTGTTAATAGTTTTTCATGTAAAGTAGCTCCATCTCCAACAAAAGTAATTGGAGTATTTTGGGGCAAAGCTTTTATAATTGTGTTTATATCATCAGCCATATAGTTATTAATTAATTGATGATTAGTATCAAAAATACCACAATACACTTGATTATTTCTAGCATCTATTAAAGAACATATTGTATTCGAATTCGCATTGTAACTTAAAGTTTCTAAAGAAGTACATGATACTACTGGTATTTGGTTTACTTCTGCAATTGCTTTTGTTGTAGCAATTCCAATACGTATACCAGTGAAAGAACCGAGGTCCCACATCACATGCAATTAAATCTAATTCAGAAACTTTGTTATCTGTAGATTTAAATAATTCATCTATTAAAGGTAGTAGATTTTCAGAATGAGTTTTTAGATTATCTATATTTAATTCTTTTATTGGTTTATCATCTTCTAATAATGCTACTGAGCATATTTTACTAGATGTAGATATTGCTAATACTAACATTTCTTCTCCTTCTCTCACGAATATAGTAAATTAATTTTAGTACTAAAGTAGCCCAACGCAGGGGCTTATATATTTTATTTTTGGAGCGACTCCGGGGTGACCGCCGTAGAAAATGTTTGAGCGAAGCGAATTACATTTTCTAGGATGGGGCAGCGATAAAAATACAAATATATAACCCCGACGAGATTGGGCGGAAATTGTTAACGCTTATCTATTTTTATATGCCTTACATATTCTTTATTTTCATCTTTTAATATTTCGATTCTTATACATTCTTTTGGTAAAGCATCTAAAATTAATTCTCCCCATTCTATTATGCAAATCCCTTTTTCAAAATATTCTGGACCACCGATTGCATAAAATTCATCTATATCTGCTAATCTATAAACATCAAAATGATAGATATTTATATCGTCATTTGAATATTCATTTACAATAGTAAAGGTAGGGCTTGAAATTTCACCTTGTAAATCCCAAAAAGATAAGAAACCTTCTGTAAATTTAGTTTTACCAGCACCTAAATCTCCGAGAAAGAACAACGATGTCTCCAACAGATAATTTAGAAGCTAATTTATATGCAATTTTTTTTGTTTCTTCTTCACTTTTTGAAATTAATTCATACATATTTTCCACCATGCTTATTTTATATTAGAACACAAAATTTGTAAATAATAAAAGAGAAAAAATTAAAAATTTTTTAAAAAAGTGTTGACAAAACAAATTCCATAGTTTATAATTTATAAACGTAGCAAGGAGATGCAGGTGTAGTTCAATGGTAGAACCCCAGCCTTCCAAGCTGGCTACGTGGGTTCGATTCCCACTACCTGCTCCACAAAAAACGTCAAATTATAATTTGACGTTTTTTTTATATAATAACTTTAAGATAGAATTTCTTGCATTTTATTAATTAAATCTGGAATATAATCATGCTTTTGTAATTCATTATTATTACCATAATACATATCTTTAAATTCTTCAATAGTTATATATTTAATATCCATTACTTCTTCTTCGTTAATGACAATATCTTCTAATCTTATATCTTTAACTAACAAATAAACATGCCAGAAATACTTATAGTAATTATTGTCATATTTGGCTGAAAATAGTTTCCTAATATCATCTTTTTCAGTAAGTGTAATACCTATTTCTTCGGAAGTCTCTCTAATAAGTGCTTGAATTTCACTTTCTCCAAAACGAATATGTCCACCTACAGATAAGTCCCATTTTCCTTTGGCAGATTCTTTATAAAAAGATCTTTGTTGTATTAAAATTTTTTTATTTGCTGGGTTTATAATCCATAAATGTATTACAGATAAAAAATCTCCGTTTATTCTAGCTTGAGCTTTTTCTTTGCCGACATTCTTTTTGTTTCCTAAAGAATCAAAAGTTTCTAATAATTCCATAAATACCCCTTCAAATCATATTTATTATAATACAACTGATAAAATTTTACTATATTTTTACTTAAATAATTTTATAAGATATAACTTTTTACCTTAGTCTTTACTTTTTATCAAATTTATATTAAAATATATAATATGCAATCGCGGGTATAATTTAGTGGTAGAATGCCATGCTTCCGACCTGGTGGCGCGAGTTCGATTCTCGCTACCCGCTCCACAATGCGTTTTCGTCGAACCATTTAAAAGTATTGCAACAAGTGGGTTTAAAGAAAACCAAAAAGTGAATATCATTTCACAATATATAAGTCGATTTAAGTATCGGCTTATTTTTTGCTTTTTGGAAATAAAAGTAAATAATAGCCTCAAAATATTGAAAAAAGGAGGTTTTTGTGATATGATATCTACAGTTAAAAGAGAAATAGCAATAGAAAAAGAATTACGTTCTAAGATTGAATGGGCTTGCACTTTTAGTAATTGTGAACCAAAGATAAAGAATGGTAATTTGAGAATGGTTGAAAAAACTAATATTGCTTATGTAGAGCCACATACTGTTCTTATTAAGAATAAGCTGTATTTATTCTTTAATGAACACGAGTATTTTTACATAGGCAATTTAGCCAATAAATACCCACTCTCAAAATTAAGAGATTTTATCAGTGGTAACTAATACTAGAAGTTTTCTTTTTATCAGCAAGTATAACAGGTGAATAATAAGATGAATTTTTAAGTGTTAGTTAGCAAAGGCTTTCTGACACTTTTTTGTATTTTTAGGAGGTTCAAATGGAGAATTTAAGTACACCATTTTCAGAAGAAAAGAAAATTGCAGGTATTTATATTAGAGTAAGTACAGAGGATCAGGCTCGCGAAGGATTTAGTTTAGGAGAACAAGAAGAAAAATTAAGACAATTATGCAAATACAAAGGATTTGAGATATTTAAAGTTTATAAAGATGCAGGGATTTCTGCTAAAGATATGAAGAACAGACCAGCATTTCAAACAATGTTAGAAGATATGAAAAATGGGTTAATTAACTATATTGTAGCTTATAAATTAGACAGAGTTACAAGGTCTGTTCGTGATTTAGAGGTTTTAATTAGTACTCTTGAAAAATATCATTGCTATTTAATATGTGATAGAGATGATGTAAATACATCAACTGCAAATGGTCGTTTCTTTGTTAGAATGTTAACTGTTCTTTCACAATTAGAAATTGAGATAGTATCAGAAAGAACAAAATTTGGATTAAATGGTGCTATAAAAGCTGGTCATATTCCTGGAAAATGTCCTATAGGTTATTATAGAGATAAAGATAAAACATTGAAAATTGACAATAGTACCAAAGATATTGTTGTTAGAATATTTGAAATGTATTTAGAGGGAAAAAGTTATCAAACAATTGCCAATATTTTAAACAAAGAAAAAGTTTTATATCCAGAAGTAAAGCATTGGATTGATTCTTCTATTAACCGAATTATAAATAATAAAATATATATGGGTGATTATGAAAGATACAAATATGATAATGATAGAGAAACAGAGCTATTTATGGATGTTGTACCTCCTATTATAACAAGAGCTATGTGGGAAGAAGTTCAAAAACAAAAAGAAAAAAATCAAAGGTCTTATTGTAGAAATAGAGTTTATATATTTTTCCAAAAACTTGTATGTCCTACTTGTCGGTAAAATAATGACTTGTAAAGGTACAGGTGGTAAGAAATCTAAATATATGTATTATTTCTGTGATAACTGCAACTTATATTATAACGAAGATGAAATTGAAGATTGTTTAATTGATTATATTTTGGATTTAGTAGAGTATGATTTTAATGTAAAAAAATACTTCTACCCTTTACTTGCTGAAAAGAAAGATGATGAAAGTAAGAAAATTGAAGAAGAAATCAAGGAACTAGAACAACAAAAAGAAAGACTAAAAAAAGCATATGTAAGTGGTATGTTAGAACTAGAAGATGTATCAGAAGATTACAAACTTATTGATAATAAATTGGCTTCACTAGAAAATAAAAGAATTAACGCATTAGATTTAGATAAAGAAACTTATAACCCTGTTCATATATTAGCTGAAAGAGATATAGAAAGAGAAAATTTAACAGAAAACAAAATGTATAAAGATGTTTTATTAAAGCTATGGACTATGAAAAGTAAAGATGAAAAACAAACTTTTATCTCTAAATTTATTGATACAGCTACATTAAAGAAAAATGAAGATGGCTCATTTGATATTGATAAAATCAATTTTAGAAGTAGTTTTGTTGAACAGATAGACAAGTTATATGATAAAGGTGTTGTTGATTTTCCGACTATGCTAGAAAGAGATGGCAAATTTGAAGATACAAGAATTAGTGTTAATATGAACAATGAACAATTACAAGATTATCTAAGCACATTGAAAAAAGAATTAGATATAAACTATATGGACTTAGGAGAATATTATTTCCACGATGATAAGATAGATGAAAACTATGATAATAAATCACAAGTTGCAAAAATTAGAGATAGACATATTGAGTTCAAGTTAAAGAAAAATCAAAAAGTAATTAGAATGGTAGCAATGAAACAATTTAAAAACTTCTTGGCAAAACCAGAAGGAAAATTACGCTTGGGTGTTGTTACCCATATTACTTCGAAGAAAAAGCATAAATAATTGTTGCAGGAATACTCTTTAAATTTTCTCTGCAACAATTAAATTAACGTGGCACGTTTTGTTTTTACTTTAGTAAAAATGAAAGTGGCGATAGTTAATTTATGCCTCGCAGAGCCCCCGAGTTATGATAGTATGTCATAACTCATAGGGGGTTAGGACTTATGACAAGTCAAAGTCCTATAAAAAATACTTCGTATTTTTATAAAGCCTTCGGCTAACAAATGCACACAAATTTTTAACAAAATTTGGCGCACGAACAAAGACGTGACATATGAATTTTTACAAATTAAAGAAAGTAATCATGTCACTTTTGTTCGATGAAGAAATTTCTAAAGGAGGTGCTTTTAATGGAACAACAATTAGCTTATTCATTTCATTTAGGAAGTGATAAAAACAAAAGTAAATTAGCAAAAAAAGTTTCTAAAGGAAATGTATCTGGTACTACTTCTCTTTCAAATAATGCCATTCAAAATGCAAATGCTTTATCTAAAGTAAATAAGCATAATTTAAGAGATTATGATAATGAAAAAGATTTGATTAGAGTAATTCGTGGTACAGATGATATTGTAAATGATGTAAAAGATTTATATTTAGAAGAATTTGAAGAAGCTCGTATAGAATACAACAATAAGCAGACTAGAAATGATAGAAAAATAGATAATTATTTCATGAAGATAAATGAATCTCAAAATGACCTTGCTTGTGAGATTATAGTTGAACTTGGAGATATGGAATTTTGGAAAGATAAAGACAAACAATACAGACTAAAAATGATTGATGTATATAATGAGCAAGTAAATGATTTAATGAAGACATTACCAACTTTTAAAATAGCAAATGCTACTATTCATTTTGATGAAACATCTCCTCATATGCACATTGTTGGTGTACCTATAATAGAAAATTGTAATAGAGGAATGAAAAAACAAGTTGGTAAATCACAACTATTTACAAAGGAATCATTAACAAAAATTCAAGATACAATGAGAACTGCTTGTATAAAGTCTTTTAATAAATTTTATGATATGGATATTAAATTAAAAGAAAAACAAAAAGGCAGAAATCAAGATATAAATGTTAAAGATATGGTGGATTATCAAAATATCAAAAAACAACTTGCTGAAAAAGAGAAAAAACTTGATAAAGCTAATAAACAAACTACTAAACTTGATAATACAACAAAAGATATAAATCAAATATTAGATAATTTAAAACCTACTAAGTTTAATAAAAATAATATGGTTATTTCAAACGAGGATGTCGAGAAAATCAAAAATTTTACCAAAGATGTGAAAGATACTACTAAAACAGTTAGAAGTGTAAATGACTTAAATATAGCTATTAGAGATTTTGAACATAGTGCTTTTGAAATAGAAAAAGAAAATCGTTCTCTTAAATATCAAATAGAAGAAAAAGATAATAAAATTAGCAAATTAGAAAGTGAAATATCTTCTAAAGATAAACATATTGGTAAATTACAAGCTGAAAAAGAAAGAATAAAAAATGAACTTCAAAAATTTAAAAACTTTTGGCGTAACTTAATGAAACACTTTCAAAATAAAATCGGTTTTGACAAAGATGAAAAATACAAATATGTTAGTGATGATTTATATAAAAATGGTATTTTTGATGACAATGACAATCGAATCGTGAATAACGTAAGCAGAGAAGTTAAAACTGTAGATGAACTTAATAACACTAATATTAAAAAGAAAAATAATTTTGAATTAAAGTAAGGAGAATTTTAAATGGGAAATAATAAAGTTGAATATTTAATAAATATGATAAATGATATGGATATAAAAGATAAATTAAGATTAGCAATATGTATGAGTCAAAGCAAATGGTCTGGACTTATATATAATACTAAAGAAAACTATGAAAAATTTGATGCTATGCTAAAAGAAGTAGATGAAGAATATAGAGCTACTCTTATAAATTTTGCAAAATATAAGCTTGTAATGTTTGCAATGGCTAAACTTATGGAAATGAAAACAACAGAACAAAATAAAGTTGCATTGTATTTATTTAATCATATAAAAATTTAAATAAAAAAGATAAAACCAATTGACCTATACAAACATTCGTTTTATAATACTGCCTAGATAATAAAAAATGAAATATTAAGAAACGGAGATGATATTAGTGAATGAAATAGATGAAAATAATAAATCTTTTGAAAATATTAAGCATATTGATGAAAATGGTATTGAATTTTGGTATGCCAGAGAACTTATGCCCATTTTACAATATTCTAATTGGCAAAACTTTGAAAAAATAATTGCTAAAGCAAAAACATCTTGTGAAAACAGTGATATTAGTGTATTTGAACATTTTATTGACGTCAATAAGTTGTCAAAACGTGCTAATAATGCGGAGGTTGAGATAAAAGATTATAAACTAACTCGTTATGCATGCTATTTAGTAGCACAAAATGGTGATAGTAGAAAAAAAGTAATTGCTCTTGCTCAAACATATTTTGCAGTTCAAACTAGAAAACAAGAAATTACTGAAAAAGAATATAGTTTACTTACTGAAGATGAAAAGAGATTTTATCAAAGAAATTTAACAAGAAAAGGAAATTATTCTCTTAATCAAACTGCTAAAAGAGCTGGAGTTAAAAATTTTGATAAATTTCATAATAGTGGATATAAAGGCCTATATAATGGAGAAACTGCTGATGATATAGCAAAAAGAAAAGGTCTAAGATACAGAGAAGATATTTTAGATAATATGGGAAGTACTGAATTAATTGAAAATTTATTTAGAATATCCCAAACAGAAGAAAAATTGAAAAGAGATAATGTAAATACAGAAAAAGAGGCTTGTAAAACACATAATAAAATTGGAAAAATTGTTAGAAAAGCTATTAAAGAAGCTGGAGGGACTATGCCAGAAGATTTGCCTACTCCTAAAAAAAGTTTGAAACAGCTTGAAAAAGAAATGACTAAACAATTAAAAGGTAAAGAATAAAATTGTATGTTATGTATCAAATACCCTATTATAAATTAAATACAAATAAAATATAAACTCAAGGAAGATATTAAATAAATTTAGTATCTTCTTTTTTTGTTATATGTATTGAAAAATTTTTAAAATTAGTGTATAATAACATTAGTTATATAACAATTGTTATGCGAAGGAGATGATAAATATGCCACCAATATCAAAAATCACTAAGAAAATGATAATAGATTCTGGAAAAGAAATAATTCGTGCTGAAGGGATTGAACATCTTAATGTCAGAAAGATTGCATTAAAATTGGATTGCTCTACACAACCAATAATGTATCACTATGCAACAGTAGATAAATTGAAAAGTGAAATTTACACTGCAGTTGATGAATATCATTCAGAATATCTTATGAATATAGATTATGACAAAATCAACCCTATGCTTGAAATCGGACTTCGTTATGTTTTATTTGCTGTTGAAGAAAAAAATTTATTTCGATTTCTTTTTCAATCGGATAAGTTTTCTAATATAGATTTTATACAATTACTTGAAGAATATGATGTTGGACTATCAGCAATTTACGAGATTTTGCAAAAAGAAACAGGAATGACAAAAGAACAATGTAAAGAAATTTTTGCAAACTTATTTATAACTGCTCATGGCATGGCAAGTCTCTTGGCTAATAATGCTATGAAATATGATGAAGAATATTGTATTAATATTCTAGAAAACGCTTTTTATAGTGTAACAGAAAAAATTAAAAGGAGAAATTAAATTATGAAAAATTATTTTGAAAAACATGAAACCTTTATAACTATTTTATTAATTGTAATTTATGTAATATCTAATTCATATTGTATACAAAACTTTGGAATGACTGATTACAGAAGCACAATTTTGAATTTTGCTTTAACATTAATTATAGTTAGTTTTATCGTAAAATTGAAATTGGGAGATTATTATGGTTTAACTAGATTACCTAAATTTAAAGATTTTCTATATTTTATTCCATTATTGTTAATAGTATCAGTTAATTTATGGAATGGAATAAATATTAATAATTCTGCAAAAGAAATTACTTTCTATATACTTTCTATGATTTGCGTTGGGTTTTTAGAAGAAATAATTTTTAGAGGATTTTTATTTAAAATGATGGAAAAAGAAAGTGTTAATAGAGCGATTATCGTAACTTCTATTACTTTTGGAATAGGTCATATTGTAAACTTATTAAACGGAGCAGAATTTATACCAACATTAATGCAAATATGTTATGCAGTTTCAATAGGATTTTTGTTTGTTACTATTTTCCAAAAAGGAAAAAGCTTGTGGCCTTGCATTATAGCTCATGGTATAATAAACTCTTTATCAATATTTAATATTGATAATACAGTTTCAGAATATATAGTTCCGATATTTTTAATAATTGTTCCTATTCTTTATACTTTATATTTAAGAAAAACTATAAAGGAAATTGCAAAATAATTATGAAAGTATTGATACATGATTTGTCAGAAAAAATAATAAATAAATTAAATCTTCCTAAAGATATAATTATTATTGATACAAAACAAAAATATTCACATTGTGTAGGATGTTTTAAGTGTTGGACTAAACATCCTACACAATGCTTTATTAAAGATTATTTAAAAAATATTGGTACTATATTAGGAAAAAGTGAAGAAATAGTAATTATAAGTCAAAATTGTTATGGCTCTTATTCGCCAAAAATAAAAAATGTTCTTGATCGTGCTATAAGTATGTCAAACCCAATGAGTACATACCGCCATAAAGAAATGCATCATTGTCGTAGATATAAACAACCAAGTAAGCTTAGAGTTTTTGTTTATGGAGAAATAAATAATAATGAAAAAATTACTTTCAATGAATTAGTAAAAAGAAATGAAATAAATTTTGGTTGTAATGAATCTTCAATTTATTTCTTAAAGGATAATAATATGGAGGATGAAATAAAAATATGAAAACAATGCTCTTAAATGGTAGCCCAAAAAGAAAATTTAGTGTATCTAGTAATTTATTAAAGTTTCTTTTTCTGTTAAAAGGAGAAGTTATTTACGAAAATATTAGAAATAAATTAGGATATGAGGATATCACAAAACAATTGAATAATATAGATAATTTAGTTATAGCTATACCTTTATATGTAGATGGAATTCCATCACATTTTTTAGAGTTTATGCAATATCTAGAAAAATATTGTACAGACCATAATTTGCATTTTAATGTATATGTTATTTCTAATGGTGGGTTTATAGAAGGAAAACAAAGCAGAGTATTATTTTCAATTTTCAAAAATTTTTGTAATCGAGCAGGGCTTGTATGGAATGGAGGCATTGGTATTGGTGGAGGCGTTATGATAAATGTACTATTTATAATGCTTAAAGTATATTTTTCAATATTTATTCTTAATTGCATTGTGAATGGGATTAAGACAGGTTGTTGGTTACCTATAAACGCCTTGTTGGATTTTGCTAAATATTTAGCGATATGGTTGTTTATTAATATAGGAGTACTATTCTATGAAATTCGTATAGCACAATCAATTAATCAAAAAAAATATTTTGGAGAAAAATATACTAGGGCTATGATACCAACATTTTTATTTATAATAATTGCGGACATATTTTTTATTATTACAGGGCTATTTCATGGAAAAACAGTTTTTTCTCTAATAAAGAATAAATAACAATTATAAAAAATATTTTAAATTTAGTAAACTATTGAAGAAATATAAAATTTATGTTAAATTATAAGTAAATAAATCGAATTATATAAAAAGAGCATTACTTTGCAGATATATTTTTTTCGCATACCTGCTCCGTAATCGCTCCATTTGAAGACAACTCACGGACTAATTAAAGTTCGTAAGTTTTTATTTTATATAAAGATTAAGAAAACATTTATATGTTACTATTGATAAAAATAAACTAACTCACCTTATTGCTTCAGTAATTAAAACTTGCGATAAATTATATGAAACACTAATAAAAAGTTATATTAAGAATAATGAAAGACTATATGAAAAAAGTAAAAGTTTAAATCAATTTGAATGAACAAAGTTAATGAATAATTATAAAAATATGGCTGAAGAAATCATCTTAAATGAATATATTTTTGTATAAGTAATCTTTAAAAAAGAGGAAAAAATTATCAAAATAATTTAATTCTCTTTTTATGTTTTATTAAGTATGGGAGTAAAAGTTGTGTCTAGCAAGCACTGAATTTATACTCCCGCATGAATTCTACTATGGAAAAACTCCCATCCCCTTTGTTAATTATAAACTTAAATTTCCAGACATACTTTTTATTAAATCATTGTTATCGAATTCAATCGTTAAAATAGAATTTTCATTAAATTTTGCAATAATATTATTTTTATCATTACTATATTCAATTTCGTTTTCACTTAATAATGCTTTTACCATTAATTTATGATTAACATTAAAGGTTGATATTATTTCCATAACTCGTGATGAAAATTCCACAGAATTCATTTTTTTAAAGATATCTTCAGGTAATTGTTTTACAAACATATAAATTGATGTATTTCCCGAACCACAAAAATAAGCAACATTTTCAGGTGCAAAAGCAATATATATCATAGATAAATTATATCCATTTATATCAACATTTAATGATATTTTTCTTTCAGTTAATTCTTGTAAATCTAATGATTGCATAATTTTTCTTGTGTTAATCATTAAATTTACATATTCATCAGGTATAACACTTTCTAATTCTGAAGAATACCAAAAATTATCTGATGTACTTGTTGTTCCTATATACTCAACATTAAACAATCTATCATCTAATTTTAATATTCCTTCTTTTACATTAGTATCCCAATGATTATATTTTCCTATATAATCGATAAATCTACTTTGAAATAAAAATGACTTTCCAATACAAATAGAAAATATATTTTTAAAATTTGTGCTATTAGTATTTAATAAATTTAAAGTTTCTTTTTTTAACATACTAACTCTTTCTCCTTTTTAGTATAAAAATATTATATCATAACTTATTAAAATTTCATATACTCCCATTGAAATTTAGCAAAATTCATATATAATTCTTTTAGAAAGAGAGCGTTATGGTTCGTAAGTTGTAGCTTAATCCTCCATAAGGTAAAATTGTCGCACCAATTTGACGTTAATGATTAAATCAATCTGAAAAGATTGATTTTTTTGTACGTATTTATTAGTATAAATAATTTGTGGGAAAAAAGAATAAAAAAATAGGCAAAAGAAGCACCAACAGGTATGAGGTTTTTGTTGAAAAATAGCCATACAAAGAAGGTGCTTCTCTATGATTAATAGAATAATACAAACAATCATAGAAAACAAGGATTTTTTAGAAAAAAGGTTAGAAAGAAGTATGAAAGGTAATGAAATAAGTATGTTCATCCGAGACTTGGGGAAAGTATCGGATGAAGCAGGAAGGAAAAAACTTGTGGGAATTTTAGAAACAATGGATACAATACTATTTGAAAGTAAAAAAAAGAAAGAAGAATATGAAACAAAAAATTTAAGAGAAAGAAGTTTAATGACAGAATATACATATCTTTTACTAAGAGGATGCAAAAAAGTAAAAGGTGAATCTTACATGCACTTTTTAATATATAATATAAAAAGAGTATGTAATATAAATAATATAAAAGATATAATAGAGGTAATAAAGGCAAAAGAAAAAGAAATTATTACAGAGAGTTTTGTAATAATTTCTTTTTTGGCAATTTCTTCGAAGAACGGACTAGCAAAGCTCGCTCCTACGAATGATTTTATTTAATTCGTAGACAGCCTGCCGTCCCGATTTCCATTGGTATATAAATTTAACAAAAAATTAAATAAAAAATAAAAAGACTAAAATATGGTGGCATAAATAGCTACAATATTTTAATGTTTAATGAAAGTATACATCTAATTAATGACTTTTACAGCACTTGATTTACATAACTTGGAAAATATGGTATAATTAAATTGATTTCTTGTTGAATAGGAAAATTTGTAGATTATACTCTTAAGAAAGGAAGGCTTTATGTTAAAACACAAACTTACGACAATTCCCAAAAACATAAAAAAGGAAACGGCCATTATCACCATCTTAGGAGTGATTACTTCTGTTGGGTTTGATTCATTGGCTTTTTTCTTACAGCTCGGCAAGAACGAAATTGCAGCAGGTCGCATTATTGCAGGACTTGTATTTATTGCATTATACTATGTAAAAAACACTTTGGATACTTCCACCTCTTTATGGATGGATGATATTCAAGCAACCTATAAGGAACACTATACAACTGCTATTAATAGCAATATTGTAGAAGTATTACTTAAGGTTCGAGGTAAAGTTTGGAGAACAAACGAAGAAACACATTCGAAGGAACTGATGACGACTAATGCATTGCTAATGTCTAGTCAACGGTATATTTCTTTAGTCTGGGATTTTAAAACAGATTTACCTAGAAGCATTATTCAGATTATTTCTGTAATTGCAATGTTTATAGGATTTATTGCTGTAACAACCTTGGAAATTGAACATACTTTTGTATTTGTTTTAATTATACTTGTTGTATCAGTAATATCTGTTATATTTTCAGTAAAAAGAATAGAACTTCGGAATCGTTTTCGAAAGGTGAGAAAAGGGTACAAAGAGGAAAGCAGTAATGCTCTAAACGATGTACTAAATATCGAACCAATTAACTCCAAACATGCAGAGTATATGGCAAATAAATACATAAGAGCCATCAAGGAAAATTACAAATACGATAAAAAAGACCGTAAAAGTATCAATAAAGTTAATTTCCTTGAAAGTATCATAGATTCACTTTCAACAATTACAATTATTGTAATGAAAGTCTATGAGACAGGACTCGAAAATGTTGACCTAAATGTAGTTTTGTCCATAGTGGCACTTGTAGCAATTTATTCCCAAATTATGAATAGAGTAAATTCTCTTGTTCATATGGTAGAAGACTACAAGGGAAGATTTAATGAGATGAAGACTTACGAGTCAGATTTTCGTGAAATTATACAGGTGCTTGACAGAGAAAATGCAAACACAGGAGATTATGGAAGCATAAAGGAAGTAAGAGTGCCTAAATTTAGTGTTCAGTACCAAGCAATTGGATCTGAAATACCTTTCTCATTAGTAAATAATAAAGAAATCTATTTCGCTCCTGGTGACATAGTGCTTCTTTGTGGACCTACTGGTTCTGGAAAAAGTACGTTTATGAAAATGGTTACAAGGATGCTAGAATTTGAAGATTTCGAATTATACTATGAAAGAAAGAAAAATGGCACAATCAATTCCTTAATGCACCAAACTGATGGAAGGTTAGGCTATAGTTCTATTCTATCAGAGATAACTTTGGATGAAGAAGTGGATAGAGATAAGCTGTTCTATATCTTAAAAGGTCTTCATTTATATGAAGAAATTACCGAAAAAGATGAAGATGTGCTTAAATATCTTGAAAGTTCAACCATACAAAGTTACTCTACAGGACAGAAACAACGTCTCGCCATTGCCAGACTGCTCTATAATTTAGACGAAACAGTTCAAATTATTGGCTTTGATGAAGCAACAAATGCTTTGAATGATGCAATAACTCTTCAAACATTGAACTTCATAAAGTCATACTGCAGCGATAAAATTCTTCTTATTGCTACTCATCAGGTAGATATAGGAGAGACTGTCGCAAACAAGAAATTTGAATTTGTAACGGACGGAGCACATTATACTGTAAAAGAGTGTTAATCTACAGATACCCCCAGATTGCTAAAATCTGGGGGATTTCCATTACAATATTATGTTATAAAATTTTAGAGTTCTACTAAAATTGACATAATAACTTATATATGATATAATTTGCCCATAAACTATCTCATAGGAGGAAAATTATATGAATGATATACGTCCAACAAGTTCTCGGGGGTCCGCAAAAGTAAATAGATATGTTAAAGAGGGCTATAATGTAACAGAATGCATTTTCTCAGACAATACCTACATGATAACTAAAGAAAAGGGAAATCATGTATTCTATTACATTAAAGGAAAAGACTATGTAACCCGTGGTATGTATGACAAAAGAGAGTTTGAACGACGAATGGAAAAGTTCAACAAGAGCATGGATGAGTGGAGCAACCAGTGTGATGAATGGAGCAAAAAAATAAGCGAAAATCTTAACAAAGCTTTTGGGACAATTAATACAACTATCCCACCATTTCCTGACTTTCCTGAGTTTGAAAGTCCAATTTTGATAGGTAAATCTGAAACTGTCTATTCTGATTCTTTTTTTGATATTGATGATTTATCTAGTTCCACAGATACTAATATACATTCACCCCACAATGGAAGAAAATCAAAAAACTATCATACATCGGGTAATACAGGCTGCCTTGGATGCTTTTTTGGGACTCTCTTATTCCTATGCATAATTTGTATTATTCTTTATGGCATGGGAGTCATCGGCGGTAATATTGTTCAATTCTTCAAAAGCTTATTTTGAAAAATTCCGAAAGCGGAGCACGTGTTTATCACAGTGCCCCGCTTTTGGTATTTAATTCTGGAAATAGGTGGAAATAGGGACGGCAGGCTGTCTAAAAATTAGATTTTTCTAGCTTGCTATATAGTATTTATACGGGTTTGTTGTTACGAAAAATGAGTTTTTGACAATTTTTAGACAGCCTGCCGTCCCTATTTCCAGAAACAATGGATACAATACTATTTGAAAGTAAAAAAAGAAAGAAGAATATGAAACAAAAGATTTAAGAGAAAGAAGTTTAATGACAGAATATACATATCTTTTACTAAGAGGAAGCAAAAAAGTAAGAAAAGCAATTGCTGATATTGGTGGAACTATGCCAGAAGATTTGCCTACACAAAAAAAGATTTTAAAACAACTTGAAAAAGAAAATAAGAGAAGTTTGAAAAAGCAGAATAAATGATAGTTGCAATAAAGTAAAAAAATTGACAATTTTATGTAAATATGCTATAATTATAAGCGATGAATCGTTTTTACTCCGTTTCATCGTTAGTACAAACAACTTTTTGAACGCGCTAATGCGCAAGGAGGTTAATCCTATGGATTATGAGACTTTATGTCTTATCATCAAGTGCAATCCAGGTAGTGTACTCTCATACAAAGAGGGGCTTGGCTACCAGATTCGTTCCAGAGCTGATGTTACGTTTGCAATTCCCGACGATGTACAGCAGGTTGGCGGAGCTACGCATTTTCATCTGGTATCTGGCGGACAGACAATCTGCTGGGTTACTCTGGAATAAGCAAAACCAAAAAAAGATATATCTTTCTCTCTCTGAAATATGAGGGAGTTTTCTTTTTGGTTTTAAATTTTGTAAATTTACTTGAATATTCATAGATTTTATGTTAAAGTAAATACAATAAATCGAGTTATATAAGAGAGTTTGAAACAAAGTATGTCATTTTTTCGCATACCTGTTTCGTAATCGCTCCAAATGTGCGACTTGTCAGTCGCAGTGAATGGTGAATAGTTAATAGTGAATAGTCTTTTTAGAAAGTGCAAGGAGCACATTTGTACTAGTCATTATTCACGATTAACTATTCACTAAAATTTAGTTCTTTTAAATATATACTTTTTTAATTTATTACTAACTAATTATATCCAAAATAAATTTTATTTTAAAGGAGTTTTTATGTCTGAAAGTATTGTAATTCAAACATCTCTTAAATTTTCAACCAAAGTCATAAAAGTACAGCAATATCTTGCTAAAGAAAAGAAAAAAATATGATTTCAGGATATATGATATATAAATTAAAATAGAAGTTGCCAAAAATCTCCGCCAAAATGACCATAAATTAGTGGGGAAAAATGTAAAATATAAGGAGATATTGAAGAAATTTAGTTTTTTTATGTTTTTTTTATAAAAACTATGCTATAATCAAATATAGAAGTAATAATTTGAAATGGAGAAAAAATGAAAAAGTGGTTAAAAGATAATTGGCAAATAATTGTACTATGGTTAATATTTGAAGCAGTTGCAATATTATTGACTGTTTTTACTAGTAATAAGTTTTACTTATATAATTTTTCGTATATAGGCACTTGTTTAGCAATAGGTGTTTATTTGTATGCACATAAAGTTAAATATGCTAGAAATGTAGTACAATTTGCAGTTGGGTTATATATGTTAGTTTATTTAGGTATTATATGTAATGAAAATATGCAAATAGAGGGATTTTGGTATTATTTATTTTTGGGAGTATTTGAA
The DNA here is from genome assembly GCA_051891435.1 of Clostridia bacterium. GTDB lineage: Bacteria > Bacillota > Clostridia > TANB77 > CAG-508 > UMGS1933. The sequence goes on from JBJFFE010000054.1 coordinate 29,519, forward strand.
GCAGCAGTTATACACTATCTAGTTGCTAAAATACTTGGACCTGTATTTTTTGGAAGAGGTTGGTGCGGATATGCTTGTTGGACAGGAATGATTTTAGATTTATTGCCATATAAGACACCAAAAAGTGAAAGAAAAAATATAGGATATATAAGGTACATAGTATTCTTAATATCTTTGGTATTTGTTGGTACTCTATTTTATTACAATGTAGATAATTTAAGTAATATCATGTTTTGGGCTTTTATAATAGGAAATATAATATATTATGCAATTGGAATTATTCTAGCCATAATATTAAAAGATAATAGAGCATTTTGTAAGTATATATGTCCAATAACTGTTTTTTTAAAACCAATGAGTTATTTTTCTGTTTTAAGAGTAAAATGTGATAAAGAAAAGTGTGTATCTTGTAAAAAATGTGTGAATGAATGCCCTATGAATGTTGATATGTTAGATAATTCAAGAAAAAGAAAAAATGGAACTGAATGTATATTGTGTTTGAAGTGTATAGATGAATGCCCTAAAAAAGCATTACATTTGTAAATAATATGTTAACAAATAGCTCTTTGTTAAATTTTCATTTCTTTATTTACAAAAAATATTGAAATTTTTTTTGTTTTCTTGTAGAATAAAATCATATTTTGTGTGAAAGGAGAAAATTATTAATATGAACTATGATTTTTCAAATCTATTAACAGAAACATCAATATCATCTACTGATGTATATGCTATGGGAGGGCTTTTTGGTGCTATTGCTGGAGCAGTTGCTGGATTCTTCGCAATATTTTGTATTGTAGCTGTAGTAATATCGATTCTTACTATTATTGCTAATTGGGTAATATTTAATAAAGCAGGAGAAAAAGGATGGAAATCAATCATTCCAATTTATAATGTTATAACATTATTTAAAGTGGCTGGAATATCTCCTTGGTGGGTATTAGGATATTTGGCAGTATTTATTCCTTTTATAGGACATCTCGCTTGCTTAGGTATTACTATTTATCTATATATTAGTCTTGCAAAAGCTTTTGGAAAAAGTACTGGATTTACAGTAGGTTTAATATTATTGAATACCATATTTATGATGATTTTAGCATTTGGTAATTCAGAATATCAACTAAATAAAGTAGTTTCTGAAGTTCCTGAAACTGAGGAAAAATAAGATAAGGGAGAATGATCCTGAAAATACGGATTGTTCTCTTTTTTATTTTCAATTAATATGAAAAAGTGAATAATACTACACAATTTTATAATAATACATAATATGAAAAGAATATTTTTAATAAAAAATCCTGAACTTTTTCAAGGAGAAAAGTATATAAAAACAAATAAGAATTATTTTGAAGGCTGGTATTTTAAAAATACAAATAAAAAAAAGGGAATTTCTTTTATTCCGGGAATAAATATAGATGAGCAAGGTGAAAAAGCATTTATACAAGTTATTACAAATAATTTTTCATATTTTGTAGATTATAATATTGATAATTTCGAAACTAGTTATACACCTTTTTATATCAAAATCGGTAATAACTTTTTTTCTAAAGACGGTATTCATGTAGATATTAAGGATAATTCTCAAAATCTCACAGTTGTAGGAAGCATCAAATACTCTAACAGCCAAAATATAAGTACAAATTTTTTTAATCCAAATATAATGGGACCATTTTCATATATTCCATTTATGGAGTGTAATCATGCTATACTTAACATGAGAAATAGAGTTGATGGCGAAATTAATATTAATAATAATAAAATAATGTTTGATGATGACATTGGGTATATAGAGAAAGATTGGGGATGCTCTTTTCCAAAATCTTATATTTGGTGCCAAGGTAATAATTTCCAAAATTCAAAGGCTTCATTTATGCTTTCAATTGCAGATATACCTTTTAAAGTTTTTCATTTTAAAGGTATTATTTGTGATTTAATAATAGACAATAAGGAATTCAAGTTCACAACATATAACAATGCTAAATTAATAAAATATGATGTAAATGATAGTTCTTTAGATATAATTCTTAAAAAAGGGAACTATTATTTAAATATAATTTCAAAATATAATGCCGGTCTTAAACTTTTTGCCCCTGTTAAAGGGAAAATGGAAAAAGATATTTTTGAAAGTATTTCTACATCAATTAATGTGACTTTAAAAAAGAATAATGTGGTTATATTCTCTGATACTAGTAAAAATTGTGGCTTAGAGATTGTTCGGAAATAATTATGTCGACAATTTCCGCTCCTGTTGATATAAAAAAGTGCATATAACTTAAATAAAAGTCAATGCACTTTTTTGATTGGGTTTCCTATAGACCGGTTAATTGTTGGGATTTTTAGAATTTCTCCTGTGAATATTAAATTAGGATTTTTAATATCATTTAATTCGACAATTGCCTCTATCGAAACTCCAAACATATTAGAAATATAAGTTAAAGTATTTCCTCTTTGTACAATATATAATCTGTGACTAGTCTCATGTATATTGTTGTCATCTAAAGAAGGTACACATATTTTTTGCCCAACATAAATTAAATTTGGATTTGAAATGTCATTTATTTTTGCTAGATATTGGTAAGAGGTATGATATTCAATTGCAATCTGGCTTAAAGTATCTCCACGTTTTACTATAATACAATTAGTGTTTTGAGATACATCTGGGGTTGTTTCTGTAGAAATTGTAGAAGAGTCTGATAATAAAATTCCAGGTGTAAAGTAATCTCTATCTACATTATCAGAAATTCCAGAAATTCTTCCTCTATCTGTATATTGAAATCCAACCCAAGTATCCCAGTTACCATTACCTGGTTCAGACACATAATAGTCTGCAACCCAAATTGGATATTTTGAAGCAAGTTCTTTAGTAAAAGTATATGCAGCATTATAAGCATCACTATAAATAACAACTTCTTTATCAGACAACCTTTCTACTTCTGTTAGAAACACTTCAGAAATTTCATTAATTTCAGTTATGCTTAAATCCCCAAAATTCTCAAAATCCATTGCAAGCCTGCAGTCTGGAGATGTTCCATTTATAACAGAAACAAAAAATTGAGCTTGCATGCGTGCCTCACTAATAGTTCGCGCGGTTACATAGTGATAAAAACCAACCTTTAAACCATTATCTTTAGCATTTTCATAATTATCTCTAAAATATGGGTCAATGTAATTGTTTCCTTCGCTTGAACGAATATATACAACATCAATACCAGAATTTTTTACAGAAGAATAGTCAATATAACCTTGCCACTCGCTAACATCAATTCCGCCATAGATGACAGAACTAGAAGATGGGAATGCAAAACAAAAAGTAGGAAATAACACAAGGACCAGCAAAAAACAAAAAACTTTTTTAAACATAAAACCTCCTTACAAAAATATATGAATAACTATATAAAAATATAATTGAATTTTAAAAAGAAATATTATATAATTTTTGTAAATATAATTATCTTGAAGGAGGGAATTTATGAATTATATTAAAAAAATGTTTTCTAAGACTTCTGAGACTTTTAGAAAATTAATTAAAAAGTTTCCAGTTACTTTAGCTATAATTGTATTTGCTACATTATTTACGGCGATAGATATAGAACAAGATATAGAAATATTTGATAAAGTAATGTTATTTTGCACAATATATGCAGTAGAAGCATTTTTTACAGAAATATGTATTTATAAAAAAAGGAGTTTTAGAATCATCAGCTATGTAGTATCTGCAGCTATCTCAATTGGTTTTACAATATTAATATTAGGAGATGTTGTGAAAACTTATGAGGATAATATTGCAAGAATCTTAGTAGGATATTTAATTATTCTATTCTTAATTGCGATATATAAAATAATAAAGGAAACAGATATAAACTTTAAAGAATATGTGCTAAAAATTTTTGCAAATGTATTTAATAGCACAATAACATATTTAGTATTAAATTTAGGACTAACCTTAATTACAGTTATTTTTGTAGAATTATTATTAGATTCATGGGGACATATATTGGGTAGAATACAAATTCTACTATTAGGATTATTCTATATTCCGGCATTAATAAACTCTGTATGGGATGTTAAAGAAAAAGAGGTAAATGCTTTCTTTCAAGGCTTAGTAAAATTTGTGCTATTGCCACTAGTTTCAATTGCAATGTTAATTATATATATGTACATAATAAAAATTCTAGTTTTAAAACAAATGCCATCAAATGTAATATTTAGAATATTAGCGGGAATATTCGTAGTAGCATTTCCAGTATGGAATATGGCAGAAAACTTTAAAGATGATAATAAATTTATAGAAAAATTATCTAAATTATTACCATATTTCTATATGCCATTTATACTATTAGAAATATACTCATTATATGAAAGAATATCAGAGTTTGGAATTACACCAGTTAGGTATTTCGGAATATTGTTTATAATTACACAGATTATAATATTAATACTAACTGTGGTTAAAAAAGGTGAAAAACTATCACATACATTCATATATATGGCAGTATTAGCATTAATAGCATTTGTATTACCATTAAACTACAGTAAAGTTTCAATATTAAGCCAAAGAAGTATTTTAAAAAGTGAATTTCCTGAAACTTTAACATATGAAGAATTATCAAAGGAAAGTAAATCAAGGGTTTCTGGAGCCTATAAATACTTAGTAAGAAATCATGCCACAGAATATATACCAGAATATATTAAACAGTATAAAGAGGAAATATATAATCATTATGATGCTGAAATTTATAAAAATTTCCAATATATATACTTTAATAATAATGAAATATTAGATATTAGAGAATATTCAAAGCTTATAGAAATTTATGGAAATGGAAACAGTACAAACATAGAATTTTATACTAATAATAAAAATAATATAATTCTAACTACAGATATAGGCAACCTTTTAGAAAATGCAATTCATTCAGGAAATGCAGAAGAATATTTAAGAAATAATAGATTAATAAAAATAGATGATACAAGAGATATTTATATAAGAAATTTAAGTACATCATACAATGAGGACACATACGAAGTTGATCATATTTCAATAGATGCATATGTATTATATAGATAATAAAAGGGCAGAAAAATCTGCCCTTTTAATTGTTGCTAAATTCTTCTGTTATTTTTAAATTAAATTTATCCTCAAACACTTTTTTCTTAGCAATATATTCTTTGGTTTTAAAGCCTTTAACATCAATTACATCATATGTTCCATCGTTATTAAAAATAATAAAATCTGCCTTATATTTTAATCCAGGAGCCAATATAAAAGTAGGTTGAAGGCAAAAACCTTTTATATCCTTAGCTTGTAGTCTGAGTTTTAACATATTGTAGTAGTTAGCCTCTTTTTGACTATCAAATGTATGACCATCTACAGAGGTTTTGTTGGCTCTATATTTAGTCTTTTTTATATTTTTATTTGTATAATTTTTATAATCTTCAGTAGTCCAATGCTCCATTTTAATATCCTCCATTTAATTCATCACGTAAATTTACGGTAATTACTGAGCCGATTTCTACCTCAGTACCTGAAGCGGTGTTTTGACTAATAACCACACCAGAACCTTCTAAAACTAAATTTAATCCTTTAGAATTAGCAGAATTTATTGCTTGAGCAGCTGTCATCCCTTTGAAATTTGGGACAGTTACAGAGGATTTTATATTATTATTTTCAGTATATAAAAATACATTTGAACCTTTTATTAAGCTGACTCCTGGTTTTGGGTTTTGATCAATAATTAAAGTAGAGGTATCTTCGTTACCGGTTAAATTTACATTAAATCCGCAATCTTTTAAAATTTTTTTTGCTTGTGAGATAGACATATTCCTAACATCAGGCAATTCTTTTGTAGAATAGTTATTAGAAGAATCATCTGAGGTAGAAGAACTATTAGAAGCTATATCAAGCTCAGGTAATACTTCTGACAAGATTTGAGAAACAACAGGACCGAGCTACTTGACCTCCTTGATGTCCATTATCTCCTTTAGGATCATATAATGCAACTAAAAGCACAATTTGTGGATTAGAAACAGGTGCAACACCGATAAATGATGCTACATATCCTTCGTCAGTGTTTCCGTCAAGGGGTTCAGATGTTCCTGACTTTCCACCAACAGAATATCCAGAAACTTTAGCATATTGACCAGTACCTTTTTGAACAACATATTCCATTAAATCCATCATTTTTTCAGCAGTTTCTTTAGATATAACTTGACGTTTTTCTTCAACTTGTGTTTTTGTAACAGCACCAGTAGAAGGATTAACTGTTTGTTTGACTATTTGTGGTTTAACTAAAACTCCTTCATTTGCTATTGCAGAAACAGCTGTTACTAATTGTATAGGTGTAATGGTAAACCTTTGTCCAAAAGACATTGTAGCAAGTTCAACTTCACCAACATCATCTATATTCCAAAAAGTGCTGTTAGCTTCGCCATAAAATAAAGAATTAGTTTTCTCAAATAGGCCAAAGGCTTGATAATACCTATACAAAGTAGGTGCACCAATTCTACTACCTAACTGAATAAAGGCAGGGTTACAAGAATTACCTAATGCTTTCTTTAAAGTCTGATAAGAATGAGAACCATCTTTTTTCCAACAGCTGATATTTGTGTATGCAACTTTATAAGAACCACTACAGAAAAAATCTTCTTCTTTGTCAGTAGTTGTAATTCCTTCTTCTAATGCTACTGCGGCAGTAACTAATTTAAACGTAGAACCAGGTTCATAGGTGCTTTGAGTGGCAGAATTATTCCACATGTTATATAAAGTATTAGTTTTTTCCTCAGAAGATAAATTTTCCCATCCATTTAAAAGAGTAGAATTAGTAGGAGTAAATGGCGAGTTTAAGTCATAATTAGGGTAACTTGCCATTGCCAGAATTTCACCAGTAGAAGGGTTCATTGCTATAACAGTTCCTCCATCAGCAACATTATCAACAACAGCTTGTTCAAGATATTTTTCACATACAGTCTGAATTTTAACATCAATAGTTAAATAAACAGAAGAACCATCTTGAGCTTCTATATAAGTTTTTTCTTGATTAGGAATTTCGCTATTTACGGAATCTGTAAGCATTATAACTTTACCATCTTTACCAGCTAATACATCATTAAGAGTATATTCTAAACCCCAACGACCACGAGTATCAGAACCAGTAAATCCAATTAAATTTGAAGCAAGTGTCTTATATGGATAATATCTGTTAATGGTAGAATCTATATTTATACCAGAGGTGATTTTACATTCATTAAGCCAGCTTTTCAATGCAATTATTGTATCATTTTGTACGTTAGTAGCTATTGTTACATAAGTAGAGTCTTGATTTAGTTTATTTAAAATTTCGTTGTAATCTAAATCAAAAAGTTCACTAAATTTACTTGCTAAAACTTCTTTTGGAACTTCTGAATCATCAGAGTATAAAATATTTTTAGGATTAACAGAAACAGTATCTACATTTGCACTAGCTGCTAATACTTTACCATTACGATCAAAGATAGTCCCACGATTAGCAATAATAGTTCTAGCAGTTGTTTGTTGGGCACTAGCTTTGCTTTTTAATTCACTACCTTGTACAAATTGTAAAAAGCCAATACGTATAATTAATAATAAAAATATTATAATCATAACAATAAAAAAGACTGTTAAAGTTCTTTTTGTGCTAAAATTAATTTTTTGTATCTTTTTAGATTTTTTCAAAAAAATCACCTGCTTTTGTTTATTATAGTAAGATTTTATATTATAAATTTTAAAAAATCAACAAATTTACACTAAAAATGTGATATAATGATTATCAATTACAATCTAAATGAGGAGGAATTTATGAATATCTTGGCAGAGACAAAATTTATAATGAAAAAATATGGAATAACAGCTAATAAAAAGCTCGGACAAAATTTTTTAATAGATGATAATGCAGTAGATGCAATTATTGAAGCATCTAAAATATCTAAAGAGGATTTGGTAATAGAAATAGGCCCAGGGCTTGGGGCTTTAACAAAACCACTTTTAGAAAAAGCAGGAAAAGTTATTTGCATAGAATTAGACGATAGAATGCTAAAAATACTTGAAGATAGATTTAAGCTATATAACAATTTTGAATTAATAAATAATGATGTTTTAAAAGTGGATTTAAAAAAATTAATTTCAGAAAACAAAAATGAGACTATAAAAAATACAAAAGTAGTTGCAAATTTACCTTATTATATTACAACACCAATAATTATGAAACTTCTAGAAGAAAGATTAGACATAGAAAGTATAACAGTTATGGTACAAAAAGAGGTGGCAGATAGATTAGTTGCGAAGCCAGGAGAAGAAAATACAGGAGCAATAACATATGCTATAAATTATTATACAAAACCATTAAGAGTATACGAGGTAGATAAGTCTTCTTTTATACCAGCTCCAGAGGTTAATTCAACAGTTATAAAATTAGAGGTATTAAAGACTCCAAGTGTACAAGTAGAAAATGAAGAATTAATGTTTAAAGTCATCAAAACAGCATTTATGCAAAAAAGAAAAACGCTACTAAATGGATTAAGTAACAGTAACTTATTTGGAAACAAAGAACAAATACAGAAAATGCTAATAGAACTAGATATTGACCCAAAAATAAGAGGAGAAAAACTAACATTAGAAGAGTATGCACGAATAGCTAAATATTTGAATAAATTTGACAATACAGCCATTTTGAGGTAAAATATATATGTTGTTTTAAGAAAGGAAATTTATATGACAAATAATAATTTAAAGATTTTAGAAAAATTAGAATCAAAAACAAAAATATATTTAATAATAATAGCTATATTGCTTATAGTGTTATGTGTAAATAATACGGGATATATAATCCCATCAGTTCTTATATATGCAGGAATATTAGTATATACAATATGGGTGAGCCAAAAAAGAAAAGGAGAGGTTTCTAGCTATTTAGATGAATTAACACTTAATGTCGATTCTGCAGCTAAAGATACATTAATAAATTCACCATTTCCACTTATTATATTAGAAACAAATGGTAATGTTATTTGGAGAAGTTCAAAATTTAACAAAGAATTTGCAAATGTTGGCATAAACTCATATATAGACGATTTGTCAAAAGAAATAAAAATGGAGATAGAAAACAATAAAACAGTATCTTTAGATAAACAAATCGAAATAGAAAATAAAACGTACCATATAATTGGAAACTATGTAAAAACAAGAAAAAAAGATAGAAAGAAAAATACTTCAGAATATATAACAATATTATATTTCATAGATATTACAGATAAACAAGAATTATTAAATAAATATAATAATTCGCAATCATGTGTTGCTATTGTGATGATAGACAATTACGAAGAAATAATGCAAAGAATTTCTGAAGATAAAAAAACTCAAGTAATAGCTGAAGTAGAAAGAAAACTATATGAATGGGCAGGAAATAGTGGAGGCTTAATAGTAAAAAAAGATAGAGACACTTTTATTTCTATATTCGAAAAACAAAATCTAGATAAAATGGAAGAAAATAGGTTTAGCATATTAGATGAAATAAAAGAAGTGGAAACTGAGGAAAAACTGCCGATTACCCTTAGTATTGCTGTATCAGATGAAGGAGATTCAAATTATAAAAAATACGAATCTGCCCAAGAGGCAATGAATGTAGCTTTAGGAAGAGGTGGAGATCAAGCAGTAGTAAAAAAAGAAGGAAAATATATTTTCTTTGGAGGTAAAACACTAGAATTAGAAAAAAGAACTAAAGTAAAAGCAAGGGTTATATCACATGCTTTAGAAGAAATAATTGAAAATTCAGAAAATGTAATGGTCATGGGACATTTGAATGCTGACATAGATTCCTTGGGCTCAAGTTTAGGAATTTATCGCTTGGCAAAAGAATTAGGAAAAGAAGCTTTTATTGTTAATAATAGTAATGGATTAGCAGTAGAAAATTTTGTAACTACTTTAAAAAAACAAGAGGAATATAAAAATGTAATTATAGATAAATCTACAGCACTATCTAAAATAAGTAGTGAAACTCTTTTAATAGTAGTAGATACCCATAAAAGAGGATATAGTGAAGTACCAGAACTAATAGATAAAACAGAAAAGATAGTTATTATAGACCACCATAGAAGAGGGGAAGATTTTATAGAAAATGCAATGCTTACTTTTCATGAAGTATACGCATCGTCAGCAGCTGAGCTTGTTACAGAAATTATAGAATATTCTAGCAAAAATATAAATTTATCGCAAATAGAAGCAGAAAGTTTATATGCTGGTATTATGATGGACACAAAAAACTTTACATTTAAAACAGGAGTTAGAACATTTGAAGCAGCAGCATATTTAAGAAAATATGGAATTGATATAATAAGAGTAAAAAAATGGTTCCAAAGTGATTTAGAAAGCTATACAGTAATTGCAGATATTGTAAAAAAAGCAGAAATTGTAAATGATACAATTGGGATATCAACATATGAAGAAAAAGATAAAAATGCAAATTTAATATGTGCAAAAGCAGCAGATGAATTATTAACAATAAGTAATATAACAGCATCTTTTGTAATAGGAGATATGGGAGATAAAATTTGTATAAGTGGACGCTCTATAGGAGATATAAATGTTCAAGTTATATTGGAAAAATTAGGCGGTGGAGGACATATTACTTTAGCAGGAGCCCAATTAGAAAACATGACAATAGAAGAAGCTAAAACAGAATTAATTATAAGAATAAACGAATATTTTACAGAAGTTTAAGTAAAAAAGTATCAAAAGAAAAAATATAAAATAAAATTATCACAAAATGTAGAACACTTTTCTAAAATAAATACTAGAAACGACAAAAAAAATGGCTATTTAGATGTAAAATAATTGCCATAGATTTGTTGCTAATCAGCCTACCTTTTGTATGATTTTCTAAAAAATTAAATTCTCCAAGGCGTACGCGGGTCTTCCCCCGCCTCAAAGGGCTGTCAAATTTAGTTTTTTATAAAATATACAAAACGGCTGATATTATAGGCAATGG
>JBJFFE010000055.1:0-39186 GCA_051891435.1 Clostridia bacterium
ATGAAGGAAAACCAGAAGCAATAGCTGAAAAAATAGTTCAAGGAAGAATTGGAAAATTCTATGGAGAAATCTGTTTATTAGAACAAGACTTTGTAAAAAATCCAGATGAAAAAGTACAAAAATTCTTAGATGATAATAGCACAACAGTTACAAGATTTGTAAGAATAGAAAAAGGTGAAGGATTACAAAAAAGAGAAGAAAACTTCGCAGAAGAAGTTGCAAATCAATTAAAATAATAATAAACATAAAATAAGGGATGTTCATAAATAAGAACATCCCTTATAAATTTGACATAATCCTAATAAAAATGTTATAATTTAAATAGATTTCCGGAAGGAAGCCTAAATCTTTTTTTGGAGGAATCATCATGTGTAAACAGACTTTAGCAGAAAAAGTTTTCGGGGGAGTGTCTGATTTCCGCGGCGCCTACGGTGCTAGCGAAAAGAAGCAGGAGAATGTTCCTGTTTCTGCTGAGGGGAGAATTCCCCACTGGCACGACAGTGCCTTCGATGGCACTGGAGTGAAGGAACCCCCTGTTACCGAAGAAAGGGAGCTTAGCTCCCACTTCTGACTCCAAAGCAGGAGTTCCAAACAGCGTAAGCTGTTTTGGAACTCTTTTATATTTTTTGTTCTATTATATCTTTATTTTTACCCATTCAAATGGTATAATTAAACAAAAAACAAAGGAGATTTGAAAATGAAAATTTTTATTATTGGAGATATTGTTGGAAATAACGGAGTAAATAAAGTTAAACAAGTATTACCACAATATATAAAAAAGGAAAACATAGATTTTGTAATAGCAAATGGAGAAAACTCAGCAGATGGTATGGGAATTACAAGTAAAATTTTTAATGAATTATTAGCATCTGGAGTAAATGTAATAACAATGGGCAACCATACTTGGGGTAAAAAAGATATATTTAATATAATAGAAAACAATAATTTATTAAGACCTGCAAATTATCCTAAAGATGTACTTGGAAATGGATATGGAATTTATGAATGTAATGATAAAGCAATATGCGTGATTAATTTAATTGGTAGAGTAGACATGAATGTGCTTTCGGAAAATCCATTTATAATTGTAAAAGATATTATAAATGAAGTAAAAACCATGGTAGATATTATTATAATAGACTTTCATGCAGAAGCCACTGCGGAAAAAATAGCAATGAGTTATTTCTTAGATGGAGAGGTTACAGCAATATATGGAACACATACGCATGTACAAACAGCGGATGAAAAAATACTAGAAAAAGGAACAGCTTATATTACAGATGTTGGAATGACAGGACCTAAAAAATCTGTAATAGGTATGGAAGTAGAGGCTTCTATAAAAAGGTTTGTAACAACACTTCCAGAAAGGTATAAAGTAAGTGAAGATAAAGAAGTATTTTTAAATGGGTGCCTTTTGGAGATAAATGACGGAACTTGTCGAGTAGAAAAAATTGAGAGAATAAATTTGTAGAATTAAGTAAAATATAAGGGTTTTATGCGATAAAAATTTCCTTTTTTTCCCAGAAAACTATGGACTTTATATTGAACCTATAATATAAATATAAAGTAACAAATGAAACAAAAAATAAAGTTACAAAAATTATTTTATTTAGGAGGCAAAGAATGGAAGTTTTAAAAATTTCATCAAAATCAAACCCAAATTCAGTAGCAGGAGCAATTGCAGGACTGGTAAAGGAAAGTAACAAAGCAGAGATGCAAGCAATAGGGGCAGGAGCATTAAATCAAGCGGTTAAGGCTGTGGCAATAGCGAGAGGATTTGTTGCACCAGCAGGAGTAGACCTAGTGTGTATTCCAGCATTCGCCGAAGTGGAAGTTGAAGGCGAAAACAGAACAGGAATGAAATTGATTATAGAATCAAGAAAATAGAATAAAAAAGGGGCTAATTAAAATTAGCTCCTTTTTGTAGTACATAAAATAGTTAGATAAATTGTAATTTGTTAGGGAAATGTTTATGGCGAATGTTGTAGGGGTCGCCGTCCTCGGCGACCCGTAATAATGATTATTCACATATTTACGGGTCGCCCAAGAGTGCGACCCCTACACCTTCTAAAATAAATTTCCCCTACAAATTACAATTTGAAAAATTAACAGAAAGAGAATTTTATGAAAGAAAAAAATTTTAAAATAATATTTTTCACAATCATAATAACACTAATAATTTTTGCTATATATTATATTATAAAAAACCGAGACACATTAGCAAGTGATATAAAAACAAAAAAAGAAGAGATTATAATATATAATGAAATAAATTTAGGAGTAACAGCATTTGATACAATAAACCCAATATTATCAAAAAGTCAAGATATACAATATATTTCAAAGTTAATTTATGAACCATTAATAAATATTGGACAAGATTTCAAATTAGAACAAGGTTTAGCAACTGAATGGAGTAAATTAGATGATAAAACATATTTAATAAAATTAAATGAAAATAAATATTGGCAAAATAAAGAAAAATTCACAGCAAAAGATATAGAATACACAATGAATTATATAAAACAAAAAGAATCAATTTATAGTGATAATGTAAAAAATATAGAAAAAATAGAAATTATAAATGATTATATTATAAAAATATTTTTGACAGAGCCAGAAGAAAATTTTGAATATATGCTATGTTTCCCCATAATTTGTAAAGAAGAAAATACCGGCACAGGCAATTTTTATATAAGTAGTATTAATGATGAACAAATGATTTTACAATCAAAAATAAGTGAAAAGAAAATTATAGTAAAAATATATGAAGATGTAACAAATTTATATAATGCTTTTTCTAAAGAAGAAGTAGACATTTTTGTAACCAATAATATAAATTATGAAAATTATATAGGAAGTATTGGATATAATAAAAAGATTATTTCTGGCAGAGAATTTGACTATTTAAAGTTTAATTTAGAGGATGAATTTTTATCAAACCCAGAAGTAGTACAAGCTATATGTTATGGAATAAATAAGGCAGAAATAATATATAAAATATATAATAATAAATATATACAAGCAGAGTTCCCTTTGCAATATGGAAGCTATTTATATAACAATAATATAATATATGAATATAACATAAATAAAGCAAAACAAATATTAGAAAATTCAGGTTGGAAATATAATCGGAACAAATTGGAGTAAGAATGGCAAAAAATTAAAATTACAGTTAGTGACAAATAAAGATAGAATAGAAATTGCTAATATCATAAAAGAAAATTTAGAAACAATAGGTTTTGAAATTACAATTAGAGAAATAAATAATAATTATTACAAAAATAATTTACAAAAGTTAAATTATGATATATTATTAACAGGAAATGTGGTATCGATAAAACCAAACTTACAAGAATATTTAAATTTCAATATAGAAGACTTCCCTACAGAAGAAGAAACATATAATCAAATATATCAAAAATATAACGAAAATCCAAATTTTATGGGATTATATTTTAATTCTATTATAATATTATATTCTAAAAATTTAAAAGGTAACTTTGAGGGAAATTGGTATGATATTTTTTATAATGTAGATACATGGTATAAAGAAAAAAATAAAAATTTTTAAAAAAAGTCCTTGACAAATAAAAAAAATAGTATATAATAATACCAAACAAGCGTTTGAAATAAAAATGCAAAATAGGAGGAGAAAAATATGAGTAATGATAATTTAGAAAAAAAGAAAGCACTAGAGGCTGCATTAGGACAAATTGAAAAACAATTTGGAAAAGGATCAATAATGAAACTTGGGGAATACAAAGAAATGAATGTAGAAGCAATTCCAACAGGAGCATTAAGCTTAGACATTGCATTGGGAATAGGAGGAATACCTAGAGGAAGAATTATAGAAATATATGGACCAGAATCTTCTGGAAAAACAACATTAGCACTACATGCAATTGCAGAAACACAAAAAATGGGAGGAGAAGCAGCATTTATAGATGCAGAACATGCATTAGACCCAGTTTATGCAAAACATTTAGGAGTAGATATAGATAATTTAATAGTATCACAACCAGATACAGGAGAGCAAGCACTTGAAATAGTAGAAGCACTAACAAGAAGTGGGGCTGTAGATATAATAGTTGTAGACTCTGTTGCAGCACTAGTACCAAAAGCAGAAATAGATGGAGATATGGGAGATTCACATGTTGGTCTTCAAGCAAGATTAATGTCACAAGCATTAAGAAAACTAGCAGGTGTTGTAAATAAATCAAAAACAGTTATAGTATTTATAAACCAATTAAGAGAAAAAGTAGGAGTTTTATTTGGAAACCCAGAAACAACTACAGGAGGTAGAGCATTAAAATTCTATGCCTCTGTAAGATTAGATATTAGAAAAATAGAAAATATCAAACAAGATGGAGAAGTTATAGGAAATAGAGCTAGAGTAAAAGTTGTTAAAAATAAAGTTGCTCCACCTTTTAGAGAAGCAGAATTTGATATTATATATGGAAAAGGAATATCAAAAGTAGGAAATATTTTAGATATAGCTGTTAATTTGGATATTATTAACAAATCAGGAGCATGGTTTAGTTACAATGGAGAAAAAATAGGACAAGGAAGAGAAAATGCAAAACTATACTTAGAAGAAAATCCAAAAATTATGCAAGAAGTAGAAGAAAAAATAAGAGAGAACTTTTCACAAGCATTTGAAAAAAGTTTAGTAGACACAGAAGAACCTTTAGAAGATGAAGAAGAATCACTAGAAGAAGAATAAAATTTAATTGAAAGTAATAATTATAGTTCGGTTTGAAGCATAATAAATATATTATGCTTCAGACCGAATTCTAATAATATAAATTGTGAGGAAAAATATGGATGAAGAAAAACTAAAAGAATTAGAAGAATTTGATAAATTAAAAACAAAAGTATTAAAATATATTCTATATAAAAAAAGAACTGAACAAGAAGTTAGACAAAAATTTGCAGAAAACACTGGAAATTTGTTAGATAATGTTATAGAATACTTAAAGCAAGAAAATTATATTAATGATACATCTTATATAGAAAAAAGTATTAGCGAAATACAGAGATTAAAAAATTTATCTATAAAAGAAGTAAAATATAAATTACTTACAAAAGGTTTATCTTCTAAATTAGTAGATGAATATATATATGAACATAAGGAAGAAATGCTTGAATATGAAATAAATTCAGCAAAAACAATTTTAATAAAGAAAACAAATACAATGGAAAAAGAAGATATTCTTGGGTTTTTAAGAAAAAAAGGATATATGGAGGAAACAATAAGAATTATAGGAGAAGATTATGAATAACATACTAACATTAGAGACAAAAAAGTACTCATTAAAATTAGAAAATTTTGAAGGACCATTAGATTTATTATGCCATTTAGTAGATAAAAATAAGATGGACATATATGAAGTAAATATATCGGAAATAACAGACCAATATATAGATTATATAGATACTATGCAAGAATTAAAATTAGAAGTGACAAGTGAATTTTTGGTTATGGCATCTACATTATTATATTTAAAATCAAAAAGTTTATTACCTAAAGTAGATACTGAAGGAGAAGAAGAAATTACAGAAGAAGAATTGATATATAGAATTATTGAATACAAGAAATATAAAGAAATTTCTAAAAAACTAAGGGAATATTTTAGCGAATTTTCAAAAAGGTTTTATAAGCTACCAGAAAAAATTGAATTACCAAATAGAAAACTAGAAAAAAAATTTGTTTATACACAAATTTCTGAAAGTTACAAAAATTTAATTGAAAGAAATGAAAATAAAATTAATAAAAATGCCATAAACATAGAGAAAATTGCAATATCAGAAAAAGTAACAGTAGCAAGTAAAGTAAAAGACATTTTTAAAGAATTAACAAAAAAACCAAGGTTCATATTTAATAAGCTATGCGTAACAAATAAATATAATAAATTAGAAACAATAACAGCATTCTCAGGAGTGCTTGAGTTAAGTAAACAAAAAACAATATTAACAAATCAAGAATTAACATTTGGAGACATAACAATTGAGAAAAATAAAAATCAAAAAAACACTCCAAACGATAGTTTTACAGCAAGTGTTTTAAAGTAAATTTTTTTATAGTGTTTAATATTAGAGAAAATTGGGAAAAATACTAATATATAGAAAGGAAAACTATATGTTAGTTTTTTTTATTGTAATAATTTTAATTTGCTTAATAATATACTTTTCTAAAATAGCAATAGAAATAGAAGAATTAAAAATAAACACTAGAAAAAAAATAAATAATTTTGATTATACAATAAAATTGTATTTAGTTTTAGGGAAGAAAATAAGATTGTTAAGATTAAAAATAGATAAAGAAAAGATAAGAAAGTTAAAAAGAAGTAAATTATTGAAAAAAATAGAAAAATCGAAAAAAATTGAAAATCTAAAAAATAATAGCTTTAAGCAGAATAACAGGATGTTACTAGATATAATAAAAAATATAAAAATTAAATTAGAAAAATTACAGATAAAAGCAACAATAGGACTAAATAATGTTATAGTTTTATCTTATTTGGTAGCAATATTAGATATAATATTCTCAGTATTATTATCAAAATATTCATTAAATTTACAAAAAAATAATTATAATTATGAAATTAATCCAACTCAAACAAATAAAAGTTATTTAAAAATATCCATAAATTGTATAATTACTATAAAAATAGCTAATATTATAAATATGATAATTAAGAAGAGGAGTGAAGAAAAAAATGAAAGAACATCCTATAGAAGCTTTAATGGAAATTGCAATGCAAAATATCCAAGATATGGTTGATGTGAATACTATTATAGGTGCACCAATTGAAATTAACAGTAATGTTACAATAATACCAATATCAAAGGTATCTTTTGGATTTGTCGCAGGTGGAAGCGAATTTAAAGGTGAGACAATAGAAGAATATAATAGAAAAGATAAAGATGAAGAAATAACTTATAAAAATCCATTTGGTGGAGGAAGTGGAGCAGGAGTTAATATTTCTCCAGTATCGTTTTTAGTTATAAATAATGATAATATAAAATTAATGCCAGTAGAATATTGCTCTACAGTTGATAAAATAGTAGACTATATACCAGATATATTAAATAAAGCAAATGATTTTATAAACTCATATAAAAAAGAGAAAAAACAAAATAAAGAAAATATGAAACAAACAATAAGTTATACTTATGATGAGGAAGATGTGTAAGAAAAAAACAATTAAAATATTTACTTTTCTTTAACAATATTGTATAATATTAACATAATTGTTAAAGGAGCTAGAATATATGAAAACAATGAAAAAATTTTGGAAATATTTTATAAATTTCATAGTTCTATTTTTACTTGTTTCAGGATTGATGTATTTAGGAACAATGAATAATGGTACTAAAAATGAGATAATAGAATGTGTAATACAAACAGAATCGCCTGTTATTGAAATTACAGAATGTACAAATAAAAAAATAACGGGAACGGTTACAAATGATACAAAAGTATTAATAAATGTAGTTTACGTAAAAGCAAGCTTTTATGATGAAAATGGCAAATTATTAGGAACAAAAAGTTCAGAAATAAAATATTTTAATGTAGGAGAAAAAGCAAAATTCGAAATAGAAAACTCTTATAAAAATGTAGCAAGTGTGCAAGTAACTTGTGAAGAAACAAAGGCATAATAAACTTAAACCACTTTTTAAAAAGGTGGTTTTTTTGTTACTGTTCTGTATTAATTAGTGCGAATAGAGTTATTTTTTATAATATATTTCTCAAAAAAAGCTTGATACAATAATAAAAAGTTGTTATAATAAAATAATCTAAGGTATTAGATGACTCTAGCAAAATAATTATTTTGGGAGGAATGGCAACATGATTGAAGCACGGGACAAATTGGTAGAAGCTGTTGCGAAGGGACTTAAAATAAAAAAGAAAGTTCCTACAAAAAGCTATGGGCCTTTAAACATTATAGGCCTCGAGTGGGAGTTTACAAGAGCTCCTAAGGAAACACTGAAAATGTTTAAAAAATTACTAAGAAAGGATTTGACTAAGAGAAGTAATCAAACTGGTGTAGGAGCTACATTTGGATACATGTTTGACAGTAAAAAGGCTGAAAATTGCAATATGTCAGACAATGCTAAGCAAATTTTGAAACAGTTACCCCAGCTTCCAGAAAATCAAGAGTATCATTTCCCAAAAGATTCAGTACTTGAATTTAAAGTACAGAGAAAAGATGAGCACACGACTGAGGTCGAAGTGATCAAAATTTCCCAGTGGATTGAAAGGGAGTATTACTTGATTTAGCAAATATCCCCCAGTTATACTGGGGGATATTTGCTAAGAAAGTTTTGATAATATAATTTTTCGCAAGGAGAAAGAATGGTAGCAGAAGTTATAATAAATAGTATAGCAAAAGAACTAAATAGAAGCTTTGATTATATAATTCCAGAAAACTTACTTTCAGAAGTAAAGATTGGAAGCAGAGTTTTTGTACCCTTCGGTGGAAAGAAAAAAGAGGAAGGGTTTGTAATAAATATAAAAAAAACTTCTGAATTTGCCAATAAAGAAATAATAAGAGTAGAAGATAATTTGTTAAATGAAGAAAATATAAATTTAGCAAAACTTATGGCAAGAAGATACTTCTGTAATATATCAGATTGTATAAAACTAATGTTACCACCAGGAGCTGGAAGTAAAAATTTCGATGGAAGAGTAAAAGACAAAACAGCGAATTTTGTTTATTTAAAAAAAGATATTGATGAAATAGAATTTTTAATAGAAACTGAAAAACTAAAAAGTGAAAAACAAATAAGAATTTTAAAATTTTTGGAAGAAAATGAAGGCATACATATTTCGGACTTGGAGATGATTACAGATACAAGCCGTGCAATAATCAAAACCCTAGAAAAAAATGGATACATAGAAATAGTAGAAAAAAAGGTAGAAAGAAATCCATTTAAGGATAGAAATATAAAAAGAGATAAAAAACTAAAATTAACAGGAGAACAGGAAGAAGCTTTTAATAGAATTAAGGATAGTAATTTCAATGAATTTTTAATATATGGTGTAACAGGTTCACGGAAAAACAGAAATATATTTGCAACTAATAGAACATATGCTAAACAAGCAAAAAACAGCAATTGTATTAGTGCCAGAAATATCTTTAACACCACAAATGGTAGATAGATTTTTAGCAAGATTTGGAGATGTAATTGCTGTTTTACATAGTAAATTATCAGTTGGAGAAAGATATGATGAGTGGCAGAAAATAAAATCACGGAAAAGCAAAAATAGTAATTGGTGCAAGGTCTGCAATTTTTGCACCAATAGAAAATTTAGGAATAATTATAATAGATGAGGAACACGATACATCATACCAATCAGATATGCCACCTAAATTTAATGCAAAAGATATTGCAAAATACATAGCAAAACAAAAAGATATTCCAGTAGTTTTAGGAAGTGCTACACCAGATATAAATACATTTTACAAAGCAAAATCAAAAAAAATAGAATTAATAACTCTAACAAAAAGAGCAAATACTTCGAACTTGCCAGAAATAGAAGTAGTAGACTTGAGGAAAGAACTGGCAAATGGAAATAGGTCAATTCTAAGTACTAGTTTACGTGATGCAATAGAGCAAAATCTAAAAGAAAAAAGACAAACAATATTATTTTTAAATAGAAGAGGATTCTCAACCTTTGTAATGTGTAGAGATTGTGGATACACAGTAAAATGTAGGAGATGCAATATAAGTTTAACATATCATAATAAAGAAAATAAACTAAAATGTCATTATTGTGGTTATGAAATAGATAATATAAAAGTTTGCCCTAAATGTGGAAGCAAAAAGGTAAAATACTTTGGCACAGGAACACAAAAATTAGAAGATGTTATAAACAAAGAATTTCCAGAGGCAACCACAATTAGAATGGATATAGACACAGTAAGTAAGAAAAATTCTCATGAAGAAATACTAAATAAATTTAAAAATGAGAATATAGATATACTAGTTGGAACACAAATGGTAACAAAGGGGCACCATTTTCCAAATGTAACATTAGTTGGAGTAATTACTGCAGACGGAAGTTTAAATAATGGGGATTATAGGGCAAATGAAAGAACCTTCGATTTATTAGTACAAGTTGCACGGAAGAGCAGGAAGAGGAAATTTACCGGGAAAAGTAATAATACAAACATATTCTCCAGAAAACTTTTGCATAGAATGTAGTAGAAAGCAAAACTATGACGAATTCTATGAAACAGAGATACTACTTAGAAAACAGTTGAAATATCCGCCATTTTGCGATATAATAATGTTTGCAATAAATGCATCTGAAAAAGAAGAAGTCCGGAAAAGCATCTGAAAAATTATATAAAATATTGGAAAAAAACAATAATGGACAAATTAACATATTCAAACCAGTACCAGCTCCAATAGATAAAATAAAAAATAGATACAGATGGAGAATAATAGCAAAATGTAAATTAAATAATAATGTAATAGACATAATTAATAATTCTTTAGAGGAATTTTATAAATGTAAATTTAAAAAGACAAAGATATCAATAAGTACAAATCCCAATAATATGAGTTGATTAAAGTAGCCAAACGCAGGGGTTTAATATATTTTAAAAGCGAAGTGTTCCGTGGGGACCGCCGTGGGCTGTTAAAGGCGATAGCCTTGTTACAGCACCGGTGGGAAGCACTGAGCGATTTAAAATATATAAAACCCGACGAGATTTGGCGGACTGTATATAAATGATAAAAGGGGGCAAAAACATGGCATTAAGACTAATAAGACAAGAAGGAGACGAAATATTAAAGAAAAAATCAAGACCAGTAGAAAAAATAGATGATAAGGTAAGAGAATTAATAAAAGACATGATAGAAACCATGCATAAATATGATGGAGTAGGGCTTGCAGCAGTACAAGTTGGAATTTTAAAACAAATACTAGTAATAGATACATATGAAGAAGGAGCACCGGTATATGTATTAATAAATCCAGAAATAATAAAAACAAAAGGATTAAGAGAAGTAGAAGAGGGATGTTTAAGCTTTCCAAATAAATTCGCGAAGGTAGAAAGACCAGAAGAAGTTACTGTAAGAGCATTAGACGAGAACGGGAAGAAAATAGAAATAAAAGCAAAAGGATTACTAGCACAAGCAATATGCCATGAAGTGGACCATTTAAATGGAGAAGTATTTATAGACAAAATAATACCAGGGACACTAGAAATAATAAATCCAGAGAAAAAGTAGACTAGAAGTTAGAGATTAGAGACATTCTAAAAATAATTGAACTTCATATATAAATATAATTTTTGAAGTCGACGTTAGATTGGAGTGAGACATAGAAATTGTTATATTAAAAAATGAGGGATGTTCATGGACAAAAGCGTTAGCTTTTGGGCCTGAATGAAAGAGGCTCATTTTTTATTATTACAATTTCTTTTCGAACGTATTGATAAGGAGACTGAAAAAATAATATTTATATATGAAAATTTGATGATAATTTGAAAGGAAGATTCTTATGAACATTTTATTTATGGGTACACCAGATTTTGCTGAGAAATCACTAGAAAAAATATATGAAGCTGGTCATAACATTATAGCAGTAGTAACAAACCCAGATAGGCCAAAAGGAAGAGGAATGAAACAGGCAGCATCACCTGTAAAAGAATATGCTATTTCAAAAAATATCCCAGTATATCAACCAGAAAAAGTAAGAAATAATCCAGAAATAATAGAAACAATAAAAAAACTAAACCCAGACGTAATTTGTGTAGTAGCATATGGAAAAATACTTCCAAAAGAAATACTAGAAATTCCAAGGCTAGGCTGTATAAATGTACATGGTTCACTCCTTCCAAAATATAGAGGGGCAGCACCAATACAATGGGCAGTACTTAATGGAGACAAAACAACAGGAATAACAACAATGTATATGGACGAAGGAATGGACACAGGAGATATGATACTAAAAGAAGAAGTAGAAATAGGAGAAAATGAAACAACAGGAGAACTATGGGAAAGACTAGCAGAAATTGGAGGAAAACTTTTAGTAGAAACTCTAAAAAAAATTGAAAATGGTACTGCTACCAGACAAAAGCAAGGAACAGACTTTACAGTAGCACCAATGCTAAATAAAGAAATGGCAAAAATAAATTGGGAAGAAAAATCAGCTAGAGAAATAAAAAACCTAGTAAGAGGTTTAAACCCAATAATGGGGGCATATTCAATTTTAAACGGAAAAAAACTAAAAATATGGAAAGTAGATGCTCTAACAAACGAAAGCTTTATGGATAAGTACGAAGAATTCAAAGAATATAAACAAAAATATGAAGACATAACACCAGGAACAATTATATATATAGACAAAAAAGACGGTATATATGTAAAAGCAAAAGATGGAGTATTTTTACTACTAGAAGTACAAGCAGAAAATGCAAAAAAAATGAATGTTCAAGATTTTTTAAGAGGAAATAAAATAGAAGTTGGGGAAATATTAGGCTAGAAAAAATGAAAGTTTTTTGAATTTATTTTCAAAAACCTTTCATTTTTTTTATATTCTATGATACAATAATACAAAATAAAAAATGGGGGAAATTAAATGGAAGAAATAGATGTACAAAACCTGCCTAAACATATTGCAATTATTATGGATGGAAACAGAAGATGGGCAAAAAATAATGGATTATCTACAAAAGAAGGGCATAAAGCAGGGTCAAAAAACCTTGAAAATATAGCAAGATTTTGTAACAAAATTGGAATAAAATACTTAACAGTATATGCTTTTTCAACAGAAAATTGGAAAAGAAGCCAATCAGAAGTATCTGCATTAATGTTTATATTAAAAGCCAATTTAGATGCAATGCTTAGAAGAATGGATACAGAAAATATAAAAATTAGAGTAATTGGAGAAAAAGAAAACATACCAGAAGATATTCAACCTAGAATAGATAAATTAGTAGAAAAAACAAAAAATAATACAGGACTTACACTAAACATTGCTTTCAATTATGGAGGAAGAGCAGAACTAGTACACGCAACTAAAGTTATAGCGGAAAAAGTAAAAAATGGAGAATTATCTTTAGAAGATATAAATGAAAACACTATTTCTGAAAACATATATACAGCAGGTCAGCCAGATCCAGACTTGATGATAAGAACAAGTAGAGAACTTAGAACAAGCAACTTCTTACCATGGCAACTTACATACACAGAATTTTATTTTCCAGACAAACACTGGCCAGAATTTTCAGAAGAAGATTTAATAGAAGCAATAAAAGTATATCAAGGAAGAAATAGAAGATTCGGCGGCAGACCAGACGAAACAAAATAAACATAGAACGAATGGGCGTAGGGGTCGCCGTCTTCGGCGACCCGTAATTAAAAATATTGAATGCACTTTCGGGTCGCCCTGAAGTGCGACCCCCTACACTTCACTAATTATTATTTAGAAATAAGGAGAAAATTATGAAATTAAAAAGAATATTAACTGGAGTAATAGGCTTACCAATAGTAGCCGCAATACTAATATTTGGAAATAAATACATAATAGATGCCGTTTTCGCAATTGTAGCATTAATATCAATACATGAATATTTTAGCGCGATTGAGAAACAATATAAACCAGTAAAATGGCTTCGGATATATTGTAGCAATACTCATAGCATTTATACACGTTATTCCAATAGAAATCTGGACTAAAATTTTAATAATGATTGTACCAACAAGCATAGTATTACTATTTATAAATGTAATAGCAACATCGATGAAAATAGAACCAAAAGATATATTTGCAACATTTTTTGGAATATGCTATGTAATAGGATTTTTGGTATTCTTACCATTACTATATAGTATGCCAAATGGTAAATTTTTAATATGGTATATTCTAATTGCAGCATGGGGAACAGACACTTTTGCATATGCAGTAGGCATGAGATTTGGAAAACATAAACTAACAAAAATAAGCCCTAAAAAATCAATAGAAGGAAGCATTGGGGGAACAGTTGGTGCAGTAGTTTTAGCACTAATATACACAGTAGTTGTACAAAGATATGTAGACTTAAACCTTTCTTATGTATTTGTAGCGATAGCCACATTAGTATTAAGTATATTAAGCCAACTAGGTGATTTATCTGCATCTAGCATAAAAAGAGAGATGGAAATAAAAGACTATGGAAAGTTAATACCTGGGCACGGAGGAATGCTAGATAGAATAGACAGCATCATATTTGTGGCACCATTTGCATATTTTTTACTAACAATGATATGATATAAATTACAATTTACATAATTAAAAAACGGAGGAAAGTATGCTAAATATTTTATTAAACATAATAAAAATAGCATTTTTATTAGGATTTTTAATATTCATACATGAAGGAGGACATTTCCTAGTTGCAAAATTATGCAAAATAAAAGTAAAAGAATTTGCAATAGGATTTGGTCCTGTAATCTGGAAAAAACAAGGCAAAAAAACCAAATATGTATTAAGGCTCGTACCACTAGGAGGCTTTGTTGACTTATTAGGAGAAGATCAAGCAGTAGACGAAGAAGGCTCTTTTAGTAAAGCTAGTAGCTTAAAGAAAATTGCAATATTATTAGCAGGTGGAATGGTAAATATTATATTTGGATTAGCAGTTTATTTTATATTAGTAACAACCGTAGGAAACTTTGTATCCACAACAGTTGACCAAACTGTGGAAACTTATGCGGCTCAAACAGCTGGAATTCAAGAAGGAGATAAAATAATCCAAGTAAATGGAAAAGAAATAAGAAGAAAAAGCCAAATAGATAAAATATTAGAAAAAAATAATGGAGAAGAAATTAATTTAATTATAGAAAGAAATAACGAACAAATAGAAATGACTTTAACACCAACTTTAGAAGAGAATGCAAATACTACAAGAAAATATTATTTAGGAATAATTTTTAAAGTAGCTCCAAAAAGTTTTACCGAAAATTTATATTACGGATTTTGGGATACAGTAGAATTTTCTGTTTCAATAATAGATAATGTAAAACAACTATTTACTGGAAATGTTGGAGTAGACCAATTAACAGGTCCTGTTGGAATTTCTGAGGTAGTTGTAAAAACTAAAAATACATCACAATTTATATACATTTTAGCACTTATATCTCTATCTTTAGGAGTAACAAACCTATTACCAGTGCCTCCTTTAGATGGTGGAAAAATTTTATTGGTACTAATAGAAGGGGTTATTAGAAGACCAATAAAAGAAAATGTAAATGCAGCAATACAAATGACAGGATTTTTCCTAATAATGGGATTGGCAGTTGTGGTAACTTACAATGATGTGCTAAGGATATTTTAAAAGGAGATAGATTTCAAAATGTCAAACACAGTAAGAGAAGTATTTAATGATTACACTAAGGGAAGTAATATTTTAGATGCTATAATCGAAAATGTAAATTTATATAAAAAAACAAATAAATTAGAAATAGATTTAAAAACAGATAAAAAAATAAATGTTGGAGAAATTTACTATTTTGAAGAATATTTGAAAAATCAGTTCAAGATTAATAATATAGATATTGAATTTAACTATACAATAGACATAGAAAATACTATTGAACAAGATTGGGAAAACATTGAAAAATATCTTGCGAAAAATTTTCCACTTATAAAAACTATTCTTCAGGGAAGTAGAGTAGAATTAGATGGAAATACTGTGTATGTGGTTCTAAAAACAACAAATTCTGCATTTTTACACTCATATAATATAGATAAAGTTTTAGAAGATTTAATCAAAAAACTATATAATCAAAAAATGAAGGTAAAATACAAAGAAGAAGTTGAAGAAGATTACGAGGAAAAACAAAAACAATATTTAGAGCAACTTGGAAAAGATGCTTGCCAAACAATAATGGAAAACAATAAAGCAAATATGGAATTTTTACAAGCAGAAGCGAAAAGCGCTGAACCTGTGAACAAGTTAGATATAGATGATCCAGTAATAATAGGAAGAAACGCAAATATTAAAGAACAAGTTGTAAAAATTAAAGATTTAACTGCAGATTATGGAAAAGTTGCATTAGAGGGAAAAGTAATTTCTACAGATTCAAGAGAATTAAAAAACGGAAAAACCTTAGCAATGTTTAACTTATATGATGGGACAAGCACAATTACTTGTAAGTCTTTTATAGACCCTAAAAAACAAGACCTAGAGGGAATACTAAAAAGAATTAAAAATTCAGGAAGGCTTAAAATTCAAGGAAATGCTCAATATGATAACTTCGCAAAAGAAATTGGCGTTATTGCAAATGTAGTAGTAGAAATACCAGCTATTGCTGAAACAACCAGAATGGATAATGCAAAAGAAAAAAGAGTAGAATTACACTTACATACTCAAATGAGCCAAATGGATGCAGTATCATCTGCAACAGATTTAATTAAACGTGCAGCAAAATGGGGAATGAAATCAATTGCAATTACAGACCACGGCGTAGTTCAATCTTTCCCAGAAGCAAACCACGCAGTTGAAGATAATAAATTAGATATAAAAGTAATATATGGTGTAGAGGCATATTTAGTGCCAGATGAAGAAATTCCAGAAGGAGTAGAAGAAGGATATAAAAAAGTAAGACCATACCATGCAATAATTCTAGCAAAAAACCAAAAAGGCTTAAGAAATTTATATGAACTTATTTCAGTAACACATTTAAACTATTTCCATAAAAGACCAAGACTATTAAAAAGTGTTTTTGATAAATATAGAGAAGGATTAATCTTAGGAAGTGCCTGTGAGCAAGGAGAACTTTATAGAGCAATTGTAAATAAAAAGCCAGAAGAAGAAATAAAAAGAATTGCTTCTTATTATGATTACTTAGAAATCCAACCACTTGGAAATAATGCTTTTATGCTAAGAGATGGAACAGTATCTAGTATGAAGGAATTAGAAGATATAAATAAAAAAATAGTAGACTTAGGGGATGAGCTTGGAAAGCTAACAGTTGCAACTTGTGATGTGCATTTTATGGACCCACAAGATGAAATCTATAGAAGAATATTAATGGCAGGACAAGGATTTGCAGATGCAGATAATCAAGCACCATTATATTTAAGAACAACAGAGGAAATGCTAAATGAATTCTTATATTTAGGCAACGAAAAAGCATATGAAGTAGTTGTAACAAACACAAATAAAATATCAGATATGTGTGAGGCAGTTTGCCCAATATCAAAAGAAAAATGTCCACCAGTAATTGAAGGTGCAGAACAAGAAATAGAAGAGATTTGTACGAATAGAGCAAAAGAATTATATGGTGATCCATTGCCAGAAATAGTGCAAGCAAGACTAAAAAGAGAATTAGACTCAATTATAAAAAATGGATTTTCAACATTATATATAATTGCACAAAGACTTGTAAAAAAATCTAATGATGATGGATACTTGGTTGGCTCAAGAGGTTCAGTTGGTTCATCATTTGTAGCTAACATGCTTAGCATAACAGAGGTAAATTCACTTCCACCACATTATAGATGCCCAAAATGTAAATATTCAGATTTTACAGACTATGGAATACCTAATGGTGTAGACTTACCAGATAAAACTTGCCCAAAATGTGGAGCTAAATTGTGTAAAGACGGAATGGATATTCCTTTTGAAACCTTCTTAGGCTTTAATGGAGATAAAGAACCAGATATAGACCTAAACTTTTCTGGAGAATATCAAGGAAAAATACACAGATATGCAGAAGTAATATTTGGAAAGGGAAAAACTTTTAAAGCAGGAACAGTTGGAACAATAGCAGAT
Organism: Clostridia bacterium; assembly: GCA_051891435.1. GTDB lineage: Bacteria > Bacillota > Clostridia > TANB77 > CAG-508 > UMGS1933. The sequence goes on from JBJFFE010000055.1 coordinate 17,781, forward strand.
AAAACGGCTTTTGGTTATGTAAAAAATTATTTTGAAGAAAGAAACATACCGGTAACAAATGCTGAAATTTCAAGATTAGTTCAAGGATGTGTGGGAGTAAAAAGAACAACAGGACAGCATCCTCGGTGGAATTATAGTTGTACCACATGGAAGAGAAATATATGAATTCTGTCCAGTACAACATCCTGCAGATGATCCAAATTCAGATATCATAACAACACACTTTGATTATCACTCAATAGATAAAAACTTATTAAAACTAGATATGCTGGGTCATGATGATCCTACAGTAATAAGAATGTTACAGGACTTAACAGGAATTGACCCAAAAACAATACCACTAGATGATAAAGACACAATGAGCTTATTTACATCAACAAAAGCATTGGGAGTAACAGAAGAACAAATAAACTCACCAATAGGAAACTATGGAATTCCTGAGTATGGAACAAAATTTGCAAGAGGAATGCTTTTAGATACAAAGCCAACAACTTTTGAGGAGCTAATTAGAATTTCTGGATTATCACATGGCACAGATGTATGGTTAAATAACTGTCAAGATTTAATAAACTCCGGAACAGTAACACTTAAAGAAGCAATATGTACTAGAGATGATATTATGACCTACCTAATGAAAAAAGGACTAGAACCAGGAGATGCTTTTAAAATAATGGAGGTTGTACGTAAAGGAAAAGCAACGAAAGACCCAGAAAAATGGGCTGAGTATGAAAAAATAATGAGAGAACATAATGTTCCAGAATGGTACATGGAATCTTGTAAAAAAATAAAATATATGTTCCCAAAGGCACATGCAGTAGCTTATGTAACAATGGCATTTAGAATAGCATGGTTTAAAGTACATATGCCACTTGCTTATTATGCAGCATACTTTTCTATAAGAGGTGCAGAAGATTTTGATGGAGAAATAATGCTGGGGGGAAAACAAAAAGTAAAAGACAAAATGAAAGAATTAGATAGCCTAGGAAACAATATGTCTGTAAAAGAAAAAGGCATGTATACAGTTCTAGAACTAGTAAACGAAATGTATGAAAGAGGATATGAATTTTTACCAATAGATTTATACAAATCTGATGCAAAAAAATTTAAAATAGAAGACGGAAAAATAAGACCTCCATTTTCAAGTATAGCAGGACTTGGAGGAGTTGCGGCAGAAAGCATACAAAAAGCAGTAGAAGAAGAAAATGGAAAATTCATATCAATAGATGAATTCCAATTAAAATCAAAAATAGGAAAATCTGTACTAGATATGCTTACAAAATTTGACTGCTTAAAAGGCATGAGCAAAAGCAATCAATTAAGTCTATTTGACTGCTAGTTTGGTTTCATGTTTTGTATTTTAAAATAAATTTCAAGTGATGTAGGGACGCATGATTGTGTCCCTAGTTTACTGTAACATTACAACAATGTTACAGTTTAGTTACATTTAATCGAAAAATATTGTATAAAGTTAAATTATATTATAAAATACAAATAAAAAGTTAATATGGGGGAATAAAAATGAAAAAACAAATGAAAATCTTTTTATCATTGATTCTAGTATTTGGTATACTATTGAATGTAAGTTTTTCATTAGCAAATGTTGCAGAAACAGATAATGGCAAAATGAAGTTTTATGCAAGACATTCTGGGGCTTTTGACATAAAAGGATATGTAAATGGAACTTTACAAAGCACTACTTTTTATGATGGAGGATATGAATCTTATCTAAAAGTAAATGATAATGAGATGGAACAGATGGATGTAGAAGACAACTATACTGAACATGTAATAAATGGAGTAGCTTATGATATTTCATGCTCTTTTGTAAATGACGGAAGATATGTAAAAGTATTATATACATTAACAAATAATAATGAAAATAATGTAACTATTTCCTTAGGAACTTGTGCAGATGTTCAAGTCGCAAAAAACGATAGGGCAACAATAGAAAGATATGAAAATAGCAAAGGCTTAAAATTATATGATAATGAAAGCAATATACAATTTAATTTTTATGGTAAATCTGTTGCAGGAACTACAGATATAGATAATTTATGGATAGGAAAATATCCTGAACATGACGATAATGTTTTTAGTAATAATACAACAAATAAGATAGAAGAAGAAGATAGTGCTTTTACATATTCATGGACAAATAGAACAATAGAACCAGGAGATACAAAGAGATTTTCTGTAATAATTGGAATTGGAGAGGTAAGTAACGCTCCTAAAGTAGAGCTAGATGCAAGCCAAGGAAGATGTTTTTCACAAGATGAAGTAGTGATTAAAGGAAAAATAAGTGACCAAGATGCTAATAGCAAAGCAACATTATATTATACAATAGATAATGGCGAGGAAAGTAATTTAGAGCAGCAATCTCTTACTAATAATGAATTAAGTTTTTCATTAGATTTAACATCTAAAAACTTAAGTCTGGGAAGTCATACTATAGAATTATGGGCATTAGATGAACAAGGAAATCCAAGTGAAATAGTAGAAAAACAAATTTTTATAACAAACTTAAAAGCACCTACATTAAATATGAGTGAAGAATGGTCAAAAGAAGAAGTTAAATTTACAGTAACAGACGATAAAAATGATGCAAGTAATGTTTCTAAATACCAATATAAAATAGGAGATGGAGCTTGGCAAGATATATCACTAAATACAGAAAAAGTAGCACTAAGCACAACAGGAACAGTAAAAGTTAGTGTTAAAGCAGTAGGACATGAAACAGATGAAGAATCTAGTATAGTTTCTAAAACAGCAAAACTAGATGCTTTAGCACCAACTATAAGTATATCGGAAACAGATGGAAAAATAACAATAATTGGAACTGATGAACATTCAGGAGTAAAAGAAATAAAGTATCTAATTTCAAAAAATGAAGAGTTAGCAGAAGATGAAGTATTTGGAAATTATACTGAAGCTGTATCTTATACAGGCAATGAAACAGGAGATTTATATTTACATATTGTCGCAATAGATAACTTAGGAAATGAGGCAAAACAAGTTAAAAAATATGCAGCTCCTGTTGCTGCTCAAATAGAAAGTAAAGATAAATTTACGGATGTAAAACCTACATATAAAATTACAGCTCAAGAAGAGCAAGTGGGGTATAAATATCAAGTAAAAATAAATGATGGAGAATGGAAAAACGTAGAATTAAATACTGAATATACAATTGAAAACCCGGTAAATGGAAAAAATAGTATTACTACTAGAACAATCGACCCTCTTGGAAGAGTTAGTAATGAAATTGTAAGTGAAGTTGAATATGTAGAAGATACTACTAAAGCACCTGAGAACTTTCCAGATACAGGTATAGGAAAATGTATTGTTATAATATCTATTGTAACTGCGTTAGCAGGTGTATCATATATATGCTTTAAAAAATATAAAGAAATATAACAAAGTAAAGGAGAATGAAAAATGGAAGAAAATAAAGAAGAAGTAAAAAAAGAGGAACAAACAATTAATACTGATGAATTAAAAAAAGAAACATCAGAGACAGTAGGAAAAGTAAAGGACACAATAAAAGATTTAAAAATTAAAGATGAAACAATGAATGCAAAGAATTTTGTAAAGGATATGGTAAAGGATCCAATAAGTAAAACATCAGAAATTACAAAAGATAAGGATAATAAATATTTAAAAACATCTATATTTATGGTAATAGTATGGATGCTTGTAGAATTTATATTCTCTGCTGTATATTATAGTAAATATAGCTCATTTGGAAGAACTATATTATCAATAATAAAGAGTACACTTTCACCACTTTGTATAGTATTAGCTTTAACATTAATAATTTTTGTACTAAATAAAAAACATAAAAAATCTTTAACAACAGTTCTTTCAACAGTTGTTACTGTATACACACCAATGATAATTGCCTCAATTGTAAATTTACTATATTTAATAGACTATCAAATGGCAAAAATTACAACACCAGTAACAATGCTTGCAACATTTATAACAATAGTTTTATCATATTTTGCAATGGAAGATATATTTGAAGAAGAAACAGAACTTGGAACATTTAAAAAATTTGTATTAGTAGAAGTAATCTATTTTGCTGTTGCAATAGTTGTATCATTCTTAGGAATATCAATGTATTTATAATTATAAAAAATAAACGGACTTTATATTTTAAAGTCCGTTTACTTATTTAAAATTTTATGATATATTAATTACAAATTTAAGCATTAAGGAGAAAACATTGGAGATTGTAGGACAAATAACAGAAATTATATATCAAAATGAAACAAATTGTTATACTGTAGCAGAATTCACAATGGAAAAGGAAATTACAACAGTTGTAGGCTATTTACCTTTTATAAACAAAGGGGATAGCCTTAAACTATTTGGAAAATTTGTTACCCATCAAGACTATGGAGAACAATTTAAAATAGAAACATTCGAAAAAATCATGCCACAAACATTAGAAGCACTTACAAATTATTTAGGAAGTGGGACAATAAAGGGAGTAGGTCCAGCTACTGCAAAAAAAATCGTAGATAAATTTGGAGAAGAAACTATTGCTATTATAAAATTGGAACCTGAAAAATTATCTCAAATTAAAGGAATAACTAAAACTAGAGCAGTTGAAATAGCGGAAGAATTTATGGAAAAATGGGAATTATGGCAAATAGTTGGTTTCTTAGAAAAGTTTGGAATAGGTGCACAAAATAGTAAGAAAGTTTATGAAATGCTTGGAAAAGATGCAGTTCAGCAAATTGAGCAAAATCCATATCTATTGCTAGATATTACTTATGGAGTGGATTTTAATAAAATAGATAAAATGGCAATGGATTTAGGGATAAATAAAAATGATGTAAAAAGAATTGAAAGTGCAATAAAATATAGCCTTACACTATCATCTAATAATGGACATACATGTGCAATTAAAGAAAATTTAATAAAATTTGTAAAGGAGCTTTTGGGTGTAGATGAGAATGACATTGAAGAAACATTAATTAATTTAAATGTTCAGCAAAGAGTTATATTAGAACGAAGAGAAGAAGCAACTTTTGTATATTTAAATACCTACTATTTTGCAGAAAAATTTATAGCAGATAGATTAATTGCTTTAAATAGAGCTGATAATGTAAAAAAAATTAAAAACTTTAAAGGTAAATTTAAAATAATAGAAGAGGCTTCGAATATATTTCTATCTGAAAAACAAAAAGAAGCTATAGAAGCGGTAAATGAAAATAATGTATGTATTATTACAGGTGGACCAGGTACAGGAAAAACAACAATTATAAAATTCATTATAGATTTATATAAAAAACAAGAAAAAAAGAAAGTAGTACTTTGTGCTCCAACTCGGAAGAGCAGCCAAAAGAATGAGTGAAACAACTGGTGAAGAAGCAAGCACAATACACAGGTTACTAGAAATTGGAAAAATGGAGGAAACATTAGATATAGAAAAATTAGACTATCCAATTTCGCCAATAGATGCAGATATCATAATAATAGATGAAATGTCTATGGTAGATACTTTCCTAATGAATTATATTCTAAAAGGAGTATATTTAGGCACAAAATTGATATTAGTAGGAGATGTAAACCAATTAGCATCGGTGGGAGCAGGAAATATTCTAAAAGATATAATTAATTCTGGAAAGATTACAACAATAGAACTAAATGAAATTTTTAGACAAGCTGCGAAAAGTAAAATAATAACAAATGCGCATAAAGTAAATAATGGAGAAAGTTTTTTTGAAAATAATGAGGAAGGACAAGAAGAGGACTTTTTCTTTATCAATGAAGTGTCTCAAGAAAAAATGTTATCTGATATAATTTCTTTATGTTCAGGCAGGCTTAAAAAATATGGTGATTATGATTTCTTTAAAGACATACAAGTTTTAACTCCAACTAAAAAAGGAAACTTTGGAACAAAAGAATTAAACAAGGAATTGCAAAAGGTTTTAAATGGAGAAGAAAAAGAAGAAAAAAAATATGGAGATGTAGTGTTTAAAACTGGTGATAGAGTAATGCAAATAAAAAACAACTATGATATTTTTTGGGAAAAAGAATTTAGAGAAACTGGCAGTGGAATATTTAATGGAGAAATGGGACAAATAGAGGCTATAGATGATACATCAAAAGCTCTAAAAGTATTATTTGATGATGGGAAAAAAGCTTGGTATGAATATAATGAGCTAGAACAACTAGAACATAGTTATAGTATAACGATACATAAATCTCAACGGAAGTGAGTTTGATGTGGTAATTATGTGTGTGCCACAAGCCTCGCCAATGTTACTTACCCGAAATTTATTGTACACAGGAATGACAAGAGCAAAAAAATTACTGATACTGTTAGGAAATAAAAATGTAATAGAATTTATGATAAAAAACATAGATGTCAAAAAAAGAAATACAGGATTAGAATATAAATTAAAAAATTTATATAATTAGGAGTTATAATGATAGATTTATTAAAAGACGTAAAGTACATAAAAGGAGTAGGACCAGAAAGAGTAAAAAGCCTAAATAAATTAGGAATATACACATTAGAAGATTTAATCACATATTATCCAAGAACATATGAAGATAGAAGTAAGGCAAAAAAGATAGATGAGCTTGGAAATGGAGAAGAAAGTTTAATAGAAGCAGTATGTGTATCAAAGATAGCAGAAATAAAAATTAGAAAAAACATGACAATATATAAGTTAATTGTAAGAGATGAAACTGCTAGTTGTGAGCTTACTTGGTTTAATATGCCATATTTAAAAACAAAATTTAAATTAGGAAACAAATACAAATTCTTTGGCAAGATAAAACGAACTGCAAGTAAAATAGAAATGAATTCGCCAATCTTTGAAGAGGCAGATAGCTCTAATAGTACAGGAAAAATAATTCCTATATATCCGAGTATTTACGAACTAACACAAAATACATTAAAAAGAATAATGGATAATGGTGTAAAAGCTGTATATGGAAATTTAGAAGAAACTTTGCCAGAATACTTATTAGAAGAATATAATTTAATTGATATTAATAGAGCAATAAAAAATATACATTTCCCAGAAAGCTTTGAAGAGTATAATAAAGCCAGACAAAGGCTGGTATTTGAAGAACTACTAGTATTACAACTAGCTTTGCTAAATTTAAAAAATAGCTATGCTGTGGATGAAACAGGAATAGCCTTTAGCAAAGATGTACATATGTCAGATGTAATAAACCGGATTGCCATTTAAACTTACAAAAGCACAAATTAAAGTACTAGAGGAAATTGATAATGATATGGAAAGCGCAAAACCAATGAACAGATTATTACAAGGAGATGTAGGATGTGGAAAAACAGCAGTATCAATTATAGCAAGTTATAAAGCAGTGAAAACTGGTTACCAAGTTGCTATTATGGCTCCAACAGCAATACTTGCAAAACAGCATTTAGAAAACTTTAGAAAAATGCTAGAACAATTTAATATAAACTGTGAATTGTTAGTTAGTGGAATTACTAAAAAACAAAAAGAAGACATATTGGAAAGACTAAAAAACGGTCAAATAGATATATTAATTGGAACACATGCATTACTAGAAGATAATGTTGAGTTTAAAAACCTGGGATTTGTTGTAACAGATGAACAGCATAGATTTGGTGTAAGACAAAGGGCCAAAATAAGCAGTAAAGGAACAAAACCAGATGTGCTAGTTATGACAGCAACGCCAATACCAAGAACACTTGCACTAATTCTATATGGAGACCTAGATATATCTATTATAAATGAATTGCCACCTAATAGGCAAAAAATAGATACATTTGCAGTAACACAAAACATGGAGGATAGAGTAAATAACTTTATAAAAACACAAATAAATGAAGGAAGACAAGCTTATATTGTATGTCCATTAGTAGAAGAAAATGAAGAAATAGAAGCAAAATCTGTTTTAGAGCTTGCAGAAAAATATAAAACTCAAACCTTTAAAGATTATAAAGTAGAATATATGCATGGAAAATTAAAACCGTCAGAAAAAGATGCTATAATGGAAAACTTTAAAAATGGTGAAATAGATATATTAATTTCTACAACAGTAATAGAAGTAGGAGTAGATGTGCCAAATGCAAATATTATGGTAATAGAAAATGCAGAGAGATTTGGCTTAGCAACACTTCATCAATTAAGAGGAAGAGTAGGAAGAGGCAAATATAAATCATATTGTATATTAAAATATAAGGGGAAAAGTGATGTTATAAAACAAAGAATGGAAATAATGACACAAACAAATGATGGCTTTGTGGTCTCTGAAAAAGACTTAGAACTACGTGGGTCTGGAGAATTTTTTGGAACAAAACAACATGGACTTCCTGAATTTAAAATAGCAAATTTATTTGAAGACATAGAAACACTAAAATCAGTGCAAAGTGTAGCAATAAAAATAATAGAGGAAGACCCAAAACTAGAAAGTGAAAAAAATACCAAATTAAAAAAACAGGTGGATAATAAATTTGGAAATAGGATTGAGATTTAAAAAAATAGGATGTGATATTATGAGTGAAGAAAAAAATATTGCACCAAAAAATGAAAAATTAAATGTAACAAGATATGAAACAGAAAATATAAAAAATTTAATTTATACTATAAGAGGAAAACAAGTAATGCTAGATAGTGATGTGGCTAGTTTATATAATTATACTACAAAGCGTATAAATGAGACAGTTAGAAGGAATATAAAAAGATTCCCAATGAATTTTTGCTTTAGATTAACAGAGATAGAATTAGAAAACTTGAGGTCGCAAATTGCGACCTCAAGTGTAGAAAAAGAAAATTATGGAGGAAGAAGATATTTACCGTATGTATTTACAGAACAAGGAATTGCAATGTTATCAGGACTATTGAAAAACGATATTGCTGTAAGTGTAAGTATTAACATTATGAATGCCTTTGTAGAGATGAGAAAATTTATAGCTCTAAACGGGCAAATATTTGAGAGACTAACAAATGTAGAATATAAATTATTAGAATATGATAAAAAATTTGAAACGGTTTTCAATGAACTGCAAAAGGACAAAAAGCAAGAATTTAAACAAAAAATATTCTTTAATGGACAGATTTATGATGCATATAGTTTAATAATTGATATTATTAAAAAAGCAAAAGAAAAAATATTAATTATAGATAATTATATAGATGATACTATACTAAAAATGTTAACTAAAAAAAGAAGAAATGTTGAAATAATTATAATAACATCAGAAAAAAGTAACATTTTAAAATTAGATATTCAAAAATTTAATAAAGAATATCCTACATTAAAAATATCTAGAACTAATCAATTTCATGATAGATTTATTGTTATAGATAATAAAGAATTATATCATATAGGAGCATCTTTAAAGGACTTAGGAAAGAAATGTTTTGCAATTTCTAAAATAGAAGATATGGAGTATATAGAAAAAATTAATCAATATATTTGAAGAATTTCCTTGAATAAAATTAAACAATAACTTATAATATAATCAAATTTAAAAATTAGGAGGAAACATATGGAACAAGTAAAAATAGGAAAAGTATATAGACATTTTAAAGGAAATTATTACTTTGTAGAAAATGTAGCGTTAGACTCAGAAACTAAAGAAAGAGTAGTAATTTATAAACCATTATATGAACGCCAAGACTCAAAAATCTGGGTAAGAAGAGAAGCAATGTTTTTAGAGGAAATTGACCAAGCAAGAAAAGACAATATAACAGGACAAAAATATAGATTTGAATTAGTAGAAGAATTAGGAAAAGATTTTACAAAATAAGTAGTATAAAACCACCTTTATTTACCAAAAATAGTAAAGTAAAGAGGTGGTTTTTTGATGATTAATTTTAATACAGATTTAGCAGATGAAAGACGTGACATTTATAGAAAAGCAAATAAAATAGAAAAAGATATACCAGGAGTTGAGACTGAAGAAAGAAAAGTAAATGAAAACATAAATGTTGCGACCGTAAAAATAACAAATGAAGAAGGAGCAGATGCAATAGGAAAACCAATTGGAACATATGTTACTATAGATGTAAAAGAACTGAAACTAGCAGGAGAGATAGAAATACAAAAAGCTTCAGAAGTTGTTACAGAAGAGCTTAAAAAAATATTTGATAAACATGTACAAAATAGAGATGATATTTTAGTAGTAGGACTAGGAAATGCTTATGTGACACCCGACTCTTTAGGACCGAAAGTAATAAAAGATATAGATGTAACAAGACATTTCTTAAAATATACGCCTGAATATATAGATCCAAATACTAGACCAGTAACAGCAATATCGCCGGGAGTTTTAGGAACAACTGGGATAGAAACCTCTGAAATAGTAAAAGGAATAGTAGATAATATAAAACCAAAATTAGTTATTGTAATAGATAGCTTAGCATCAAAAAGTATAGAAAGAATAAGTAGTACAATACAAATAGCAGATACGGGAATAGTTCCAGGAGCAGGAGTAGGAAATGCAAGAAATGAATTAAGCCAAAACACTCTTGGAATACCAGTAATTGCAATTGGAGTGCCTATGGTGGTAGAAACAGCAACTCTTGTAAATGATGCATTATATCTTTTTATAAGTAAGCTACAAGAAGAAGCAAAATCAAATGATGAGCTAAATGAACTTAAAGAAAAAGATAATTATGATGCAATAAAAGAAGCACTAAATCCACAAGGATACAACATGATAGTAACACCAAAAGAAATAGATGATTTAATAGAAAATATGAAAGATGTAGTAGCAAGAGGAATAAATTATGCATTATGATTATTAAACAGATTGTAATTTGTTAGGGAAATGTTTATGGCGAATGTTGTAGGGGTCGCCGTCCTCGGCGACCCGTAATAATGATTATTCACAGATTTACGGGTCGCCCAAGAGTGCGACCCCTACACCTTCAAAATAAATTTCCCCTACAAATTACAATTTACCTAATAAATGAAATAATGCTTAGGACTAATAAATGAACTGGATAAAAGATGTAAAATAAATATTTTGCATCTTTTCCTTTTTTACCATTATAAAGTAAAAGAGGAATAATAGCCAAAAAAGTAAAATACATACACATTGAATAATGATTTCCAGAAAATATGTAAGAAAAAGGAAGCCCATATTTAATAATAGATAAATAATATTTTAAAATAACTGATAAAATAAAAACTATACTCATATATATTTTTTTATCTTTTAATAAATAAAACATAAATATTATAAAAACACCAAAAAAACCATAATCAAATTTACAAACTTCTGCAATTACTCCTAAAAGAAGACAAGAAGAAAACCCCACAAATTTATTATATTTATCATAAATTAAAATAGTAAGTAAGCCAAATAACAATGTAAAAATAACATTTATTGCAAAAGTATCAAAAACCACATAATAGAAAAGCATATAAGGAATTTGAGAAATAAGAGCAAATAATCCCAAACGAGTCATATATTTTTTTATATCATGTGTATGAATATACCCTTGTACAATTTGAAAAGAAAAAATCGGAAAAGCAAATCTTCCAATATAATTTAAAAAAGTTAATTTACCAAAAACTGCATCTCCAAAATGGTCACAAAGCATACACACACATGCAAAGATTTTTAGAACAAAAGAACTCATATACTACACCTCTTTTTCATATAAAGATTATAATATATGAAAATAAAAAAATAAAGATAAAATTAGATAAATTGTAATTTGTTAGGGAAATGTTTATTGCGAACGTTGTAGGGGTCGGTCTTGACCGACCCGCTAATATGACCTTCTTTAGCGGGCTGGTCAAGACCAGCCCCTACACATTTTGTAATAAATTCATCCCTAACAAATTACAATTTTGTATTAGATAAATTACTACTTTGTTTTTTGTATAATCTACAAATATCACAATCATTACATAAATGAACACGTTTATCAAAAATAAGTTTCAAAGTATTTATAAACTCGTCTTCTTCATCAATCAAATGAATATATAAATCTCTAGGCAGAAGAGTAAGTAAAATATTTAAAGCATAATCATTACTAGAAAATGTAATATCAGATAAATAGTGAACATTAAAAACATTATTATTAACAGGAATAATATTTTTAGATTTATCTAATAAAATAGATTCCCTATTTTTATATATTAAATGGATTTTATCAGAAACATTTTCAGATGAAGCCACATAGGTTTTAAGCAAATTTACAAATTCCAAATATTCTTTATCTATAATAAATTTATTAACACACATATCAATAATAGTATTAATATATTTAACATAATTATATAATCTAAAACGAATAAAACCATTTAAATTTATAGATTTATAATTACTTAAATATTCAAAGAAAGAACTTTCAATCATATGGTATCTGTCAAAAGAATCTTCATAATTTAAATTATCTATACAAATTTCAAAAATTGATTTCTGCTCATCTGGGGCAAAATAGAAATAATCAAAATCAATTAATTTTTTTATAATTAAATTCTCGTATAAATCTAAAACTAAATAAGATAATAATTTAGATATAGAAGAAAGAAATAAAGAAAGGGCTTTGCCTTTATAGTGAATAATAACATTTGTATAATTTTTAAATTTATGGCATGAAAAATAAGTGTTAGGAATATTTAATTGTTCTAATTCATTAATAATATAGAATATTGCATTTTTATCATTAGATTTAATACAAATTGATTTAGACAAAAATTTCCCTTCTTTCTTAAAAGTATATGTATATTTTTTACTTAAAAATATTTTATATACATATATTATTAAGAAAAGGGAACATTTGAGAGTGTCCTTTAATAATAAATCATATAATCTATAAATGGAAAGATTGAGTCCTGTTTTGAAATTTGTTTTAAAAAAACTTCATCTATATTATTAGAATTTATTTGTTCATATAGTTTGGTAAAACGACCAATATGATCTTTAATTCTTTTTTTTGCATAATCTACCATTGTACCATGAGTAATAATAAATAACCAGTCACTACTTTGAGCAAGCAGTAGTTCTCTTGCACATTGATTTAAGGCTTTTCTTAGTATACCTTTCGCATTTGGAAACTTATGTGCAAGCTCCACCATTCTATCTCCTGCAACATGTAAATGCTTGTGAACATAATCATTTGAATGGTTTAGCCAAACTTCACTGTAACCATTAGCTCCCCAACTAGAAATACAAGGAGAACACATTTGCATTTCTGGATATTTATCAATATACTCACCAGGAGTAATTAATTTAAAATTACTATCATCATAAAAAATTTTTTTAAACAAAACATACAAAAAGTCTGGACCTTCATACCACCAATGACCATAAAGCTCTGCATCATATGGGCAAACAATAATAGGAGGAACATCCATGTAAGATGAAAGCTCATTTATTTGTTTTTCTCTCGAATCAAAAAAATGCCCAGCATGTTTACAAACAGAGTCATAAGCCCAGTCTAAATTATAATAATCTTTAAAATCTCCTTGCTTAGAAGTAATTCTATGATATTTAATTCCAGTATTAACTCTGACCCCATTTTTTGCAATATAAGGCTTAATATAATCATAATCTGCATCATAACCAATATCACGATAGAATTCTCTGTAGTTAAAATCACCTGGATATCCACAAACAGAACTCCATACTTGTTTAGAACTTTCAATATCTCTACCAAAAACTGCGATTCCATTTGGAGTAGAGATTGGTGCGAATGTTCCATAAATTGGGGTTGGATTTGCATATAAAATTCCATGAGATTCTACTAATATATATTCTAAACCAAATTCTTTCAAATATTTATCTGCTTGATGGACATAACCACATTCAGGAAGCCAAATACCACGAGGCTGTTTACCAAAATATTTTTTATAAGTTTCTACACCAATTGCAATTTGAGCACGTATAGTTTTTTCATTTACTGAGAGAATAGGAAAGTAGCCATGTGTTGCACCACAAGTAATAATTTCTAAAACCCCAATATCTTGGAAATGTTTAAAAGCCTCAATTAGATTGCAATTATAAATGTCTTTAAATACATGTAAATCATTCGAATATCTATCTAAATAATAATGAGAAAGTTTGTTTAAATGCTCGTCATTAGCGGTTCTTTTAACCTCTTTTTTACAAAGTTCAATGTGTTTGTTTAGATATTTTATGTATCTTCTTTGAAGTAATTTATTATCAAGCATAGATAATAGAGGGGGAGAAAAGTTCATTGTAATTTTAAAATCAACTTTTTCCTCCTCTAATTTTTTAAAATTCAATAGTAGAGGAATATAAGTTTCAGAAATAGCTTCAAAAAGCCATTCTTCCTCTAAATAATCTTCACTTTCTGGATGATGTATAAATGGTAAATGAGCATGTAAGATAAAACTTACATATCCTTTTGTTTCTTTCATTTTAAGCTCTCCTTTGTGTTTTAATTTGATGATGGATTATTAATAGTTCTTAAATCTTTCTCATCGTAAAATTTCTTATAGAACGAATTCGCATTACGTACATTTCCTAAATGATTAATAAACTGTAAATTAACAACAGATTTACTAATGACATTATTTGTTTTTACATTTTTAAAGAAAATTTCTTTTCTATTTTGTTCAAATAAAATATGGTTATTTGGAACTTCCAATTGCTTTGAAGAAGTAATTGGAACAGAAAAATTATTTTCTTTAACTTTCCTAATAAGTTCAACACTATATTTGCAATCACTATCTGGAATATCAAAATACCAACTATTAGCAAAATCATTTATTTCAATTTCAAAAGAGTAATTTTTTGTTTCATTTTTTACAATTAGATAGGGAATAGATTTTTCGAAAAAATCTTTACCATTTTCTTCTAAAAACTTTTGTCTATCATCTTCTGAAATTTCCCAATAAACAAATAATTTCTTAGGAGTTTGGAAAAGAAGATTAACAATAGTTTTATTATATCTATTTGGTAAATCATAATATTCAATTATATTAGAGACAGATTTTTTATTAGTTCTTTTATTGGTATTAGTAGTTTTGCGAGTAGCAGTTTCCTTTTTAGGAAGAATTTCCTTTGGGGTAGTAGTTTTTTTATTAGGTACTTCTTGTGTTGACTTTACCTTAGAAACAGCTACTTTTTTAGATTTAGTGGTTTTTGTAGTTGCCATATAAACCTCCGTTCGAGTAAATAATACTCTATATATTATTCAAATTATTATATAATAGTATATCAAAACACAAATAAATTCAAGATAAAATTATATAAAAAAATAAAAATAAAAAAACTATTGCTTTTTTTGTATAAAAACATATATAATATATTAAAGCACAGATGGATTAGGAGGAAAGACAAATGAAAAAATACTTTGGAACAGATGGAATAAGAAGGATCGCCAATACTGAGCTTACACCAGAATTAGTATATAAAGTAGCAAAGGCAGGAGCTTATGTATTGTCAAAACATACAGATAAAACGCCAACAATATTAATAGGAAGAGATACAAGACTTTCAGGAACTTTAATAGAAAGTGCTATGACTGCAGGATTTTTAAGCTATGGAGCAAATGTAAAACAATTAGGGGTTATACCTACACCAGGTGTGGCATATTTAACAAAAAGGTTAAAAGCAGATGCAAGTGTTGTTATATCTGCATCGCATAACACATATGACTTTAATGGAGTAAAATATTTTAGTAATAAAGGAATGAAAATTCCAGATGAAATAGAAGAAGAAATAGAAGAGGTTATGGAATCTGGAAAACTAGATAAGCTAACCGCTCTTTCTGATAAAATAGGTGTTGCAGAGGACAGACAAGATTTAATTGAAGAATATGTATTTTTCTTTAGAAAAATTTTTGAAGAAAATTTGGAAAACTTTGATAAAGAAAATTTTATAGTAGGGTTAGATGTTGCAAATGGTGCAACTTATAAAGTGGCTGAACAAGTATTTGAAAAATTAGGAATAAAATTTGAAATAATTCATAATGAACCAAATGGAACTAATATTAACGATAATTGCGGTTCAACTCATTTAGAGAGTCTAAAAGAATTAGTAACTCAAAAACATTTGAATCTAGGAATAGCATACGATGGTGATGGAGATAGATGTTTAGCTATTGACGAAAATGGAAATGAAGTTGATGGAGATATGCTACTTGCAATTTTTGCAGCATATTTAAAAGAAAAAGGGAAATTAAAAAAAGATACTGTTGTTGCTACAATAATGAGCAATTTGGGATTAAAAAAATTCGCTCAGAATAATAACATGAATTTTGAAGCAACAAGCGTTGGAGATAGATATGTTTTAGAAAAAATGTTAAAAGAAGGTTATAATTTGGGAGGAGAACAATCTGGACACATAATATTATTAGATTATAACCCAACTGGAGATGGAATATTAACGTCTTTAATGTTAATACAAATTATGCTAGAGAAAAACTTAAAATTATCAGAACTTTGCAAAGTTATAAAAAAATATCCTCAAGTTTTATTAAATGTGAGAGTAAAAAATGATAAGAAACCAAATTATCAAACAGATGAAGAAATACAAAAAGAAATAAAAAAATTACAAGAAGAATTTGAAGATAATGGAAGAGTGCTTGTTAGAGCTTCAGGAACTGAACCTATTATAAGAGTTATGATTGAAGGGGAAAATCAAAAAGATATTGAAGAAAAAGCACAAAAATTAGCGAATTTAATTAAAATTAAATTAAATTAAAAACAAAAGAAGGGGGAAGAAAAATGTTTTTATTAAATACAACTCAGCCATTAACAGTATTGCTTTTGTTAGCTGCAACAGTTTTATTAATTTTTTTGGGAAAAGAAATAAAGAAACCTATTATCCCAGCCATTGCGTTAACAGTATTTTTATTAATATTACTAATGCATTCAGTACAACTATGTATGCCAAGTTATGAAGAGTATTATGCAACAATTAGATACTGTATAGCATTTGAATTGGTAATGGTATTTATTACATTTTTTTCATATCTATGGATTGACGATGTTGCAAGTAAATTCTACAATAAAAAAAGCATTGATAATAGCTTAGACTGGTTTTGGAAACAAGTTTAATTTAAGTGATATGTAAATGTTTTATGGGCGCAAGTAAAAAATGCGCCTATTATAATATAATAAAAGGAGCAAAAGAATGAAAGATACAATTATAATAGTAGAAGGTCCACAAGGAGCAGGAAAAACAACTTTTACAAATTATTTAAGAGAAAAAATAGCACCATCAGACCTTTATAGGCTTACTGGTATAAAAGATAAAACAGAAACTGGATATCCAAAAATAAAAAGAAAATACTTGAAATTACTAGAATATGTAGAAAATTGTGAAGATGTCAATATGATTTTTGATAGAACTTTTTTCTCAGAAGAAGTATATAGTCGACTAGGATTTAAATCTTATTCTTTTCATGAACTTTATGAAGAACTATTAAGTAAACTTGATAGTTTAAATTTTGATATTTATTTTGTAGTATTATATTTGAAAGATACTAGTGAATATGAGAAAAGAATACAAAGAGATAAAGGTGAATATCAAAAATTTTCAGTTGAAAGCAGTATAAAACAACAAAAAGAATATTTAAAACTAGCAGAGGAAGTAGAAAAACAGACAAAAAATATAAAGGTAATAAAATTTAATAATGATAGTAATGAGGACTATAAAGAAAAAATAGATAAACAATTTGGATATTTATTTAAATAATGTAGGAGATGAATATGAGGCTTCGGTTTTTTTGGAGGGAGTTTTAACCCTCCCTCATATGTACATATTAATTTAGCAGAAATTTTAATTAAAGAATATAATTTAGATAAGATTATATTTGTTCCAGTTGGAAATTATTATGAAAAAAAGGATTTAATAGATGCATGTCATAGATATAATATGCTTAAATTAGCAATAGAAGATAATAAACAGCTAGAAATTGAAAAAATAGCAATAGAATCTAAAGTAAAATTATATGCCGCAGATACCTTTACACTAATAAAAGAGAAATATAAAAAAGATGATATGTTTTTTATTATGGGCTCTGATAATTTTAGAAAAATGCCAACATGGAAAAATTATGAAGATTTAATAACAAACTATAATATAATTGTTATAGAAAGAGAACGAAAAAAAATAAGAAATGAAAATCCAAAAAACATAATTGAATTTATACCAGAAAAATTGGCAAACTCAGATTCTACAAAAATTAGAAATATGATAGAAAACAAAAAAAATGTTCAAGAGTATTTAAATCCAAAAGTATATGAATATATAAGAAAAAATAAATTATATATGGTGTAGGGGCTGGTCTTGACCAGCCTGTAATAAAAAAACAAAATAACGGGGAAGTCAAGACCGCCCCTATGAACAACAAATAACAAAAACCCCAGAAAAAAACTGGGGTTTTCTATATAAACAAATTCAAAAAACTTAAAGAAAGCGAAATTAAGAAAGACTTTATTGAAACTTTAATACTTTTTTTAAACATATTTTGAGCTACTAAAAGTCTATGTTCTTTAAGCGTAACTAAAGAGGTACATTCTTCAATATTGCTTTCTTCATCAATATTGATATCTTCTTCATTAGAAGATATTTCATCAGTACCTTCAAAATTAGAATCTTTTGTAATTAAATCATCCAAATTTTCTTTATTTTCAAAAGTTAATTTATAATTGCTGACTTCCTCAAATGTTTCTTCCTCTAAGGTTTGATTCATACTATTCACACCCTTAAATCTTTAGTATATGTAGATTTCAACTGCATTATAACATTACGTAAAATAAAATGCAAATAAATTTAAAAAAAAGTTGAAAAAAATAAAAAAACACAAAATTATGTAAATAAATAGAGAATACTGTAATCGAAAAAAATAGTAAAAAGTTTGTCCAAAAGGTATAATTCCAAAAAAAGGAAATTTTTCAAAAAAAGTATTTACAAATTCAAACTTCCATAATATAATATTGTTGCTAAAAATTTAAAGGGGGGCATATTAATATGCAAAATTTAAAATTAAAAATCATTTTTCTAGTAGGAATATTTTCACTAATATTATTGCTAGGGCTACCTGTAAAGGCAACAAATGAAAATTTACAACTAGTAAAACAATCAGATACAGATTATTTGATTTACATAAACGAAAGTTTAAATTCTTCATTTGAATTTGCTTTTTCAAACGATGAGACAGAACCAACAACATATTTGGAAGCAGCAACAGATTCAGCTGAAGGAGGAAATTACATAGCATACATCAATTCATACACAACAGCCAACAGATATATGTGGGCAAAGAATGATGAAGGTGCATATATTGTAGAATGTGTAGAATTAGATTTAAGCAAAGCAATTCCTGCAAATGAATTAAGTGCAATTCAAAATGTAACAAAAAAAATAGCCGTAGATACAGACCAAGTCCAAGTAGAAGAAAAAACAATAAATGGCAATAAAGTAACAGTTACAACAGGAAAAGTTGTATTTGAAAATGAAGGTGATTATGAATATCAAATAGTTAAATTACCAAATACAGCAGAATATAATGAATTAATGGATTTAGCTGAAAGAATTTCTAAAATAAGTAGTCAAACAGACATGTATACAAAATTAGGATTGTATACAAAATTTAATAATCTATACAAACAATTATCATCAGAACTTCTTGAAGAAAATTGGATAGATGTTCAAAATCAAGAAATTTTTCAACCAGAAGATACAGAAAATGGTGATAAATATGTACTTTGGATTAGAGAAGGAAATACTATTGATGCACAATTTTTAACATCAAAATATGTTGAAGAAAAAGTTGTAGAAAAAATTACAACAAAATTACCAGTAACTTATGATAACAATACATTACTAATAGTACTTGCAATTTTAGTATTTGCAATAGTAATAGTAAGCATTAGAATAAAAAGCCTTAAAAAAGAAGATAAATAGGCGGGGATAAAATGAATAAGTTAAATATTTATAAAGCCTTAAGAGTTGTGTTAGTTATTATAGCAATAGTTGTTGCCATATTGGTTGCAAGAAAATTTTATAAAGAAAGTAAAACAGAAAATTTAGCAAAAGAAGTACTTGAAACAATAAAAACAACAACTGAAAATTCAGAAACTGGGGAAGTAGTTAAAACAATTGATGCAGAAATGGGAGGATATAAAGTTGTTGGAATAATTAGAATTCCAAAAATAGAATTAGAATATCCTATTTTAGAGAAAACAAATGTTGAATCTTTAAACATTTCTATAACAAAGTTTTGGGGTAATGAAATAAACGAAATCGGAAATGTTACTCTAGCAGGACACAATAACTTAAGCGGAGTAATGTTTGGAAAAATAAAAAAATTAGTTAATGGAGATATAATAGAATTAACAGATACACAAAACATAACATTACAATATGAAGTATTTGAAACTAAAATTATAGATCCAAATGATATTAGCTGTATACTTCCAATAGAAGAAGGAAGAAGAGAAATAACATTAATAACTTGTGAAAACGGTAGAGCAAACAGATTTATCGTAAAAGCAAAAGAGGTAAAATAAAAGGGAGGTAAAAAATGAAAGGGAAAACAAAAACCATTTTAACTATTGTGATAGCTATCGTAATTGTTGCCATAGCAGCAGTAGGTACAGTAACATTCTTAAAAGATAATGGTGAAGCAGAAGCTGCAGAAGAAAGCACAAAAAATCAAGTTTTACCAGTTACTGGTACAGATGATGAACAAACGAGCACTGAAGGAGAACAAAATCCAACAGAAAATTTAAACGGGGAGGAAAACCCAGCAGAACAACCAACAGGAGGAGAAAATGAAAATCCTGCAGAAGGAACTACTGGAGAAAATACACAAGGAACAACTGAAACAGGAAACCAAGGCACAACTGAAAATCAAGGAACAACAACAGGAGGGCAAACACAAACAGAACCAGAAACAACAACAATAGAACAAGAAAGACTTGTTTCTACAACTTTAAATTGGACTAATATAAGTCTAAATAGTACAATAGGAAGAACAGGAATAAACTATAAGAATTTAGGTTATACAATAAAATATTATCAAGTAGTTGATGAAAAAGAAATCAACTTATTAAATACTGAAACTGGAAAAGCAGAATATGCAACAAAAGTAACAGTAACAGAGGAGCAAATTAAAGATAATTGTCCAACAGGATATAAATTAGATGAAGAAAATTCAGAATTATCTACAACAATAACAGAAAATGTAAATGGCAATGTAGTTGAAGTATATTACGTAAAAGACTATTTTGACTTAAAAATAGAATATGTATATGAAGATGGAACACCTGCAGCGGATCCATATGAAGAATCTGTAGAATATGAAGGAGAATATAGTGTAGAAAGTCCAGAAATAGAAGGATACACACCAAGCATAGAAGTAGTAGAAGGAACAATGCCAGCAAATGATGTAACAGTAACAGTAACATACACAATAAATAGCTATGATTTAACAGTAAATTATGTATATGAAGA
>JBJFFE010000056.1:0-1592 GCA_051891435.1 Clostridia bacterium
AATTCAAATGAAATTTTAAATGCACCAGTAGAATTTCCATTGGTTAATTTAGTCTTTCAACCATCAGGCTTGCAAAGTAATAGAAAAACTATATAATATATATTGCTGTTTTACCCATAACTGAAAGGAGATTTTTAAAATGGGAAAACATTTAAACTTAAGTCAAAGAATTATTATAGAAAGTAATCTTAATGAAAATATTAGTTTAAGAAAAATTGGAACTATGTTAGGCAAGCCTCATACTACTGTTTCTAGAGAAATTCTAACAAGAAGAGTTTTAGTCAGAGGAAATCATTTTAACAACTTTAATACAAAATGTGATAAAACTGATAAAGCACCTTTTGTATGTAATGGATGTCCTAATAGAAATAAATGTAGAAAGAATCGTTATTTCTATTATGCTGAAGATGCTAATAATGATTATCGTAAAACTTTAGTTGAAGCCAGACAGGGTATTGATTTTGAAAATGATGAGTTTAGAAAGATGGATAAAATTATCAAAGAAGAAGTTGATAAAGGTCATTCTTTCTATATGATTATTGAAGATCATCCTGAATTTGATATTGTTGAAAGAACTCTATACTATTATCAAGAAAAAGGTTATCTATCTTGTAAAAATATTGATTTACCTCGATTAGTTAGATATCGTAAAAGGAAAAGAAATGTTCCAAAAAATAAAAGTGAGAGAAAAGAAAATGCATGTAGAATTAATCGTACTTTTCAAGACTTTACAAGATATAAAGAAGCAAATAAAATTACTTATTATGTAGAAATGGATACAGTCGAAGGGATTAAAGGACATTCAGTTTTACTTACTTTAAACTTTGTTCCATTTAATTTTATGATAGCTTATAAATTAGAAAGCCAAACAATATCTGAAGTTACTGATAAAATTAATAAACTAAAAAAGTTATTAGGCTATGAATTATTTCATAAAATATTTCCAGTAATATTAACTGACAATGGTAAAGAATTTAAAAGGCCAGAGCTAATTGAAGATAATGGCTCAGATGTAGTTAAAACTAAAGTATTCTATTGTGATTCTAGAAGAAGTGATCAAAAAGGAAGCATTGAAGTGACTCATGAATACATAAGAAGATATATTGAACAAGGTACTGACCTAGATAAATATTCAGATGATGATATCTTACTAATGATGAATCATATTAATAATACTAAGAGAGAAAAATTAAAAGGTAAAACTCCATATGAATTAATGGAAGAAAAAATAGGAAAAGAGAATATAAAAAAATTAGGCTTTTATTTTATCCAACCCAAAGATATTATACTTAAGCCTAATCTATTCAAAAAAGATAATAATAAATAACGAAGCCTAAGGCGAAGATTATTTATTATTATCGAATGGGTAAAATGGCACATTTAATTATTCATAATTTAACACCTTAAATGGTGCATTAAGTCATTCACAGTATTGTGTTCGACACTTTTTTACGTGGAATGAAAAACTAAATATTCCACTTTTTTATAACATATAAAATAATTTATATGTTATTTTTGGTCCATTTACTCGTTCGATATGAATATTTTACACCATTTTACCATTTTGGTCAATTTAATTTTTCATTTGAGCA
>JBJFFE010000057.1:0-37253 GCA_051891435.1 Clostridia bacterium
GGAGAGTTTGATCTTTTAAAAAAATCATACAAAAGGTAGGCTGAGAAGCAGTGACGTATAAATTCCAACTTATCTTATAAAAAAAACTTTAAAATAGCAAATCTCCTTTGCTATTTTAAAGTTTATTCTATAAATTTGAAAAATATTCTTTTAGTCTTGTTTCTACTTCTTGCTTTGTTTCTAGTCTGTTTATTTCTTCTCTTACTTTACTTGAGTCTTTTAAATTTTTCAGGTACCAACATATATGTTTTCTCATTTCTCTTACTCCAACATATTCTCCTTTTTCTAAAACAGCTAATTCTAAGTGTTCTAAAATTATATTTAATTTTTCATTCAAAGTAGTTGGAATTATTTTTCTTCCTTCTAATCCATCTATTATTTCTTTTATTTTCCATGGGGCTCCGCAAAGCTCCTCTTCCAATCATTATTCCATCCACACCAGTATAATCAAACATTTTTCTTGCATCTTCTACTGTTTTTATATCTCCATTTCCTATTACTGGTATATTTACAGCTTCTTTTACCTTTTTTATAATTTCTAAATCTACTTGTCCAGAATAATATTCCGCCCTTGTTCTTCCATGTACAGTAATTGCTTTTGCTCCTGCTTGTTCAATTATTTTAGCTGCCTCCACTGCTACTATATTTTGACTATCCCAACCTTTTCTAATCTTTACAGTTACTGGAATTTGTACACTTTTTACAACAGCTTCTACAATTTGTTCTACCAATTCTAAATTTAATAGCAGTCTACTTCCATCTCCATTTTTTACAACTTTTGGAGCTGGGCATCCCATATTTATATCTATTATATTTGCATATTTAGCAACCTTTTTTGCAGTATCTGCCATAATCAAAGGATCACTTCCAAAAATTTGTATTGCAATTGGTTTTTCTTCACCTTCGGTTCTAATTAATTTATCTGTTTTCTCATCTCCATAAAAAATGGCTTTACTGCTTGCCATTTCTGTACAGACTAATCCTGGATCGCCATATTTTTTACATATTTTTCTAAATGAACTATCTGTTATCCCTGCCATTGGCGCTAATAATACATTATTTTTTATATTAACATTTCCTATATTTAATTCTTTAATATACATTTTATCTCCTTATCCATTAAACATCGAGGTTTGTCTTTGTGAACTTACATTTAAAATTAATCCAATAATCATCATATTTGTAAGCATAGAACTTCCACCATAACTAATAAATGGCAAAGGAACTCCTGTAATTGGCAATAAACCTATTGTCATCCCTATATTTTCTAGTACATGGAACAACAATATTCCGAGATAAACCTATAACAATATATGAGCCTAAATTGTCTTTTGCTGTTTTTGCCACATTTATACATTTGGTAATTAACATTACATATATTATTACAATAATGCTACTAACAATAAATCCAAATTCTTCCCCTATTACTGAATAAATAAAATCTGTAGTTTTAGGATATAAGTATCCTAAATGTGTCTGCGTTCCTTTTAAGAAACCTAATCCAAATAATTGCCCTGCTCCTATAGCAATTTCCGATTGTATTATATTATATCCATCTCCTCTTGGATCGGAATAAGGGTTTAAATAAACGTCTATTCTAGCTTTTGCATGTTCTGGTAATACAAATAAATATAGTAGTGGTACCATAACCACAACTAAAGTTATACATACTATAATATATCTTTTATCAATACCTGCAACAAATAACATAAATATTAATCCAAAAATATAAGCTGTTGCAGTTCCGTAATCTGGCTCTATTACTATTAGGAGAACAGGAATAATTACTATTCCAATTATTTTTAATAAATTTAAAGGTTTATTTATTTCTTGTTCTTGATTATTTCCGCATTTTACTCATTATATTTGCTAAAAATAATATTACTGTAATTTTAGCAAACTCTGCTGGTTGAAGTGAAAAACCTCCAATATTAAACCAGCTACTTGCTCCATTTACTTTACTTGTAAAAAGTACAAACAAGAGCAAAATAAGTGATATTATATAAAATACTACAGAAAATCTTGCAAGTATTTTATAATCAATAAACATCATCATCAGAAGCAAAGGAATCCCAATTATAATCCAAATAATTTGTTTTTTAAATTCTCCAAATTCAGTTGATGTAGTTGCACTATATAATGCGATTAAGCCAATTATTAAAAGTATACTTACATATATTAAAATTTTCCATTCTGTATTTTTTAATTTCTTTTTGTTCATATGGGTCCTTTCAGGAAATTGTAATTTATATGAGTAACTTATTTGTTAAAAATATCAAAAGACATCCGCCAAATCTCGTCGGGGCTTGATTTTTCTTTTTTAGGCACCTCTAAGTAATCCCTACTCAGATTCTCCTAAAAAAGAAAAATGAAAACCCCTGCGTTTGGCTACTTTATTTTTATGCAATTAATTTATTTATATAGAGTAGCTCGAAGGGTGCTTATATAGCCTCAGCCGTTTTGTATATTTTTTTAAAAGTCAAATCTCGACAGCCCTTTGAGGCGGGGGAATACCCGCGTATGCCTTGGAGAGTTTGATCTTTTAAAAAAATCATACAAAAGGTAGGCTGAGAAGCAACAACACATAAATTACAATTTATCAGTATATTTATAAAAGCGGATTATTCTCCGCTTTTGTTTTCATTATTTTCTTTTTTATTTTCTTCTTCAATATCTTTTTTATCTTCTTTTTTCTCTTTTTCTGGTTCTTGCTCTTTTTCTGGTTTTTTCTCTGTTTCTTCTTGTTTAGATTCATTTTTTTCTACTTTTTTTTCTTCTGTAGGTTTTTCCTCATCTTTTTTCGTTTCTGTTTTTTGTTCTTCTTTTGGTTCTTTTTTTGGTTCTTCTTTTACTGTTTCTTTATCTTTTTTATCTTCAACTTTTTTGTTAGCTTGTTGCCCAACTTCTTTTTTCATGTCATTTTTTATATTCACTATTGGAATATTTGCATATAGAGATGGTGCCCCTGTTGTTCCATCTTCTTTAACTTCATTTGTAAGTCTTACATCTATTTCTTTTTCGTCTACCTCTATATACTTCTTAATAACCTCTATAATTTCTTGTTTCATCATTTCTAAGAAGTCAGCAGATACATTTGCTCTATCCTGCATCAATACAAGATGTAGTCTTTCTTTTGCTGTTTCTTTACTTTTTGTTTCTTTATTTTCTGATTTTCCTAGTTTTTTGAAAAAATTCATTATGCTTTCGAACATATGCATTGCCTCCCTTAACTTTCTATCCCTAATTTAATTATTTTCTTTTAAAAATGCTTTTAATTTTTGCCCAGAATCCTGTTTCTCTTCCTGGTATAGTTACATCTATATTTTCTCCTAAGATTCTTTTTGCTGTTTCTATGTATGCTTTTCCTGATGGTGCTTTTTTATTTTTTATAACTGGTTCACCTTTATTGGTTTGAGTTATTATGTATTCATCATCTGGAATTACACCAATTAAATCTATTGATAATAAATCTACGATATCATCAACATCCATCATTTCACCTTTTTTTACCATTCCTGGTCTTAATCTATTAACTATTAGTTCTGGATTCTTTATATCTGATGATTCTAATAGCCCTATTATTCTGTCTGCATCTCTTATTGCAGAAATTTCAGCTGTTGTTACCACTATTGCTCTATCTGCACCACATACGGCATTTTTAAATCCCTGTTCTATTCCTGCTGGGCAATCTATTAAAACATAATCGAATTCTTCTTTTAATTTTTTTGTTAATTCCTTCATTTGTTCTTCATTAATTGCTGTTTTATCTCTTGTTTGAGCTGCTGGTAATAAAAACAATTCCTCAAATCTTTTATCTTTTATTAAGGCTTGTCTTAATTTACACTTTTCTTCTATAACATCAACTAAATCATATACAATTCTGTTTTCAAGTCCCATAACAACGTCTAAGTTTCTTAGTCCAATATCTGTATCAACTAATACCACTTTTTTCCCTTCCATTGCTAAGCTAGAACCTAAATTTGCAGTTGTAGTTGTTTTTCCTACGCCACCTTTTCCTGATGTTATAACTATTACTTCTCCCATAAATCTATCCTCCTAACAAGACATTAATATACATCATTATAAAATTTAAATGTGCTAATTTTAAATCTATATAAAAATTAGCACATTTATTTTATAATTTTTTTTGAAAAAAGTCAATTAATTTCACATAATTCTTATGGAATTTAAAATTTTATATCTTTTAGTAGCTCTTCATATTTCTTATATTCTGGTATGTGTTTTTTTATCATTTGCTGGAATTTTTGGCAATGTGTTTTATATTTTAAATGGCAAAATTGATGAAATATTATAAATTCTATTTCTTCTTTTGAATATTTTACTATTTCTGGGCTGATTATTATTGTGTTTTCATCAAAATTAAATTTTGCCATGGTATTTGTTTGTAATTTTTTTATTTTATAATCTTCTGGAACTATTTTTAATATTCGTCTTATTTTTTCCATAATGGCTTCTATTTCTTCAGCTGCAATTTTTTCATATAACTTTTCAATTAGTTTTTGTAATATTTCATCTCTATCTGTAATTTTCTTATATTTATTAGGTAAACATATTGTAAGATTTCTTCCTTCTAATATTAGTGTTGGTTTTTTTAAGTTTTTATAGTTAATTATTACTTTACAATCTTCTCCTAATATTTTCACTATTTCATTTCTTATATAAACTTTACTTTTTTCTTCTTCGTATTCTTTTATTTTATTTAGTATTACGTTTTTCTTTTCTTCAATTATTTTTTTTATTTTATTATTAGAAAAAAACCATGGGGCATTAATAACTACTGTACCATTTTGTATGTTTATTGAAACATCTTCGTTAAAATATCTGTTTACTGAATATACTATTACTTCTTTTTTATTATTTAATCTTTCCATTCTTTTGCCCCCATTTCAGGCAGGTCTTAGAACCTGCCGTTTATTCTTTCTTAGAACTTCTGTTCGTATATATTTTACAACGAGGTTTTAAACTTGTCAATAGTTTTTGCAAAAAAATGTTTGGTTTTTATTTTTTTTTTGTACTATTATTGATTTTTTTTGAATATAATAATATAATCATATTCAGTTGAAGAATATAATTATAGTCTTCACAGGATACTCTTTATTTAAGGAGACCAAAATGAAAAATTTTTTTAAAACTTACAAGTCCACAATTATTTTGTTGGCTGCAATAATTGTTGGCGCTATCGTTGGGATAGTTTTCGGAGAAAAAGCAGCTGTACTTAGTCCTTTAGGAGATATTTTCTTAAATTTACTGTTTGTAGCAATTATTCCTCTTATTTTTGTTAGCATTACAGTTTCAATTTCTAAGATGAAACAACCTAAAAGACTTGGAAAAATCATGCTTACAATCGTAGGCGTATTTGTTTTTACTTCATTAGTTGCAGTTTTAATTGGCTTGCTTAGTACTTATTCTTTTAACTTGGTTGAGTCAGAAGATGGAAAGCAAATTCGAGCTTCACTTGAAACTGAGGAAGAAGCTGATACTGAATCGGAAGATTTGTCATTTTTAGAAAGAACTGTTTCAGTTCTTACTGTTAGTGATTTTTCAGATTTACTTTCAAAAAACAACCTAATTGCATTATTAGTAATTTCTCTATTAGTAGGATTGGCAATTAATATGTCTGGTGAGAAAGGAAAACCTGTGCAAGAATTTTTAATATCTGCAAATGAAGTAATTGTTAATTTCATTAAAATTATTATGTATTATGCACCAATTGGACTTGGCTCTTATTTTGCAGCACTCGTTGGTACATATGGTGCAGCAATTGCAGTTGGTTATGCTAAAACATTTTTTATTTACTTAATTGTTTCTATTCTTTTCTATGTGGTAATTTATACAATTTATGCATATATTGCAGCAGGAATTAAAGGTGTAAAAGTGTTTTGGAAAAATATTATACCATCTACAGTAACAGCCCTTGCTACATGCTCTAGTGCAGCATCAATACCAGTAAATATTGATACAGCGAAAAAGCTAGGAGTATCTGATGATATTGCAGAAACATTAATTCCACTTGGAACAAGTTTCCATAAAGATGGTTCTATTATAGGTTCTGTATTTAAAATAATGTTCCTAGTATGTTTATTCGGAAGTAGCGTAGGATTTTTCAAAGTATTATTAGTATCATTGCTTGTTACTTTACTTGTAACAGCTGTACCTATAGGAGGAGGTACAATTTCTGAAATGATGATATTAACACTAATGGGCTTCCCTGTAAATGCATTACCTATTTTAACTATAATTGCAACTATTATAGATGCTCCTGCAACAGTGTTAAATGTTGTTGGAGATACAGCCTCATCAATGCTCGCAGCAAGAATTGTAGACGGCAAAAATTGGATGAAGCAATAATAAAAAATCTCCGGATTCTCCGGAGATTTTTTAAAATATATTCTTTAAACAAAATTTTTCTTTTTGACTGATATGGTCTATTAAAAAAATACTGGTTTCTAATTCTTCTAATCCTCTATTTATTTCTCCTTCTTCTATTCCACTTTTCATTTTAATGAATGATGTTTCTATTAGGTCTAGTTCGGAATGTAAGACTATTATAGACCATCCTTTCTCTACTTCGTCCCATTTATTATATATTTCATTAACCCTTCTTTTAATATTTTCTCTATCGTCTATTTGTTTTGTTTCTAACATCATTTTTTTTAAGTCATTTAAATTCGAAATTAATTCTCCACTTGTTCTATCTAAATATTTTTGAATATATATTGCTCCTCCTATTATAATAATCAAAATAATAATTATAATTATAAATTCCTTCATACCTTTCTTCCTTGTTTTTTATTTTTAGCTTGGCAAAAAAATTGTTTTTTCCCATCATATGTTATAACTAAAGCATCTTCTGGCTCTATATTAAATTTATTCGCCTCTTTTTTTAACCAATTATAATTTTTCCCTATTGCCTTTAAATTATCATACATAATT
The DNA here is from genome assembly GCA_051891435.1 of Clostridia bacterium. Classification (GTDB taxonomy): domain Bacteria; phylum Bacillota; class Clostridia; order TANB77; family CAG-508; genus UMGS1933. The sequence continues at coordinate 6,955 of JBJFFE010000057.1, forward strand.
TTACCATCTACTACTAAGTCATAAGGAATTCCCTCATACTCTGGTACAATTCCAAAATCTTCTGGTATAGTATTTCTTTTTTCTGGTTTTTGGATAACTGTAACTTGTCCACTTGTTTCTAATATAGCATATTCTACATCCCCTATATTAAATACATTATTTTGTCTTAGCCTTTCTTGCAATTCATTAATTGTAAATTTTTCTTTTCGTAAAACTCGTTCATCTATTTTTCCTCTGTATATTAATATTGCTGGAACTCCGACACATTATTTGACGTATCTTCATACTTTTTAAATTAATGATTGATATTATTAATTGTAATAATAATAATGCAAGTATTGGTATTATTCCATTAAATATGGGAATGCCTGTATCGGACATGGGTACAGATGCTAAATCTGCTATCATTATAGCAATTACTAATTCAAATGGTTGCATTTGCCCGTATTTCTCTTTTTCCCATAAGCCTCATGACAATTAAAACTAATAAATATATAATTATTACTCTAATAAAAGTATTTAACATTATTTCTCCTTAACATTATTATTTATTTTTTGTAAATTTTTTAAAAATATTCGTTTTTGAATATTTTTTGAATTTTTGAAAATAATATTTATAGATAGCTTGATTTAGAAGCATTTTTATATACATTTTATAGAAAGGGGAAATTATTATGAATAACGATTCACATGCTCGAAGCAATAATGGAACTAGTACAGTATGGCAAATAGTAGGTCGTCTAATTACTGCTGCTATTGTTTTAGCTATAACTGCTTTCTTTACTCCAGGTTTTTCTATTCGTAATTTCTGGGCTTTAGCTTTAGCTGCTGTTGTACTTACTGTTTTAGATTATTTAATAATTAAATTCACTGGACTAAATGCATCACCTTTTGGTAAAGGGTTCGTTGGTTTCATTCTTTCTGCTGTTATTCTTTATGTTACACAATATTTTGTAGCTGGATATTCTATTTCTTGGCTAGCTGCAATAATTGGTGCTTTAATCTATGGTATTGTTGACTATTTAATACCTGGCAACCAAGAAATGTAAAAAAAAAACCGATATAGATTAAAAAATCTATATCGGTTTTTTTATTTAATGTTGTACATTAACTGTAATTTTATTCAATGAATCTACATAATTTTCTAAAAAAGCTTTTTGAGTTTCTGTTTCTACAATATAATAAACTTGTTCGTCATCAGTTGCAGAATAAATTCCTTTTAAATTGGTATCTATTATTGTATCACCAGTTTCTAATTCAATTAATCCATATTTTCCATCTTTACATACTACAATTGATTCCGGGATATTTTCATTTAATTCAGGTACAATTAATGTGTAATTTATTTCTCTTTCTTTATTTTCTGGATATCCTATAGAATCGTATTCAATTTCATTTATAATTTTTCCTTCTTCTGTCATAATTCCATATTTATCTAATTTTTCTACTTTATATAATAATGGATTATAATTTAATATTTCTATGCTATCATATTGTAAATTAACTTTTGTTGTACTATCTTTTGTAATAATTCCAAATTTGTCATTTGTGTTTGAAACTATAAAGTCTCCTGTGTATTCACAAAATGTAATATTATTATATTTATTTCCTATTATTTCTTCTCCATTTAAATTAGTTACTCCATATTTGCCATCTTTATTTATAATTCTGTAGTTATATGATAGTGCTTTTATGTTTTCTACGTTATCACTAATAGTAATATTTTCTGTCTTTAAATTTTCAGCTGTTTGTGCAATTAAATATTCACCAGACATTATTATTGTTTCATTATTTTTTTGCGAGTAGCTAACAATTAAATTCATCGCCTTAGGTAAATCATCTAAACTAATATATAAACTATCATCACCTTGTATTATTGGTTTTTGTATATCATAGTACTCATAATCTGTATTACTATCTTCTTTTGTTTTATATATTTTTTTTGAATCTGCAAAGAATTGTATTATGTTCATTTCATTATCTATATATCCTTGTTTTTGATCTTCTCCTGGTATTTTAAATTCTCCATTTTTATAATTATATCCTAATTCATTACATAGTAATCTTAATGATATATATTTGTCGCCATTTTCTGTTGTAAATAATTTTAAGTTTTCTTGTGCTGTTTTTTTACCATTTATAGAAATTGCATATGCTTTATTTTCACCTTGTGAAGATAAATATGCTATTGCTAGCACTATAATCAAGCATAATACTATTGATATTATTAATAAGGTTAATACCACCTTTTGACCTGTTGATTGTTTCTTTTTTTTGTTATTATTATCTTGTAATAAATCCATTATACCCCTCCTTGATCTTTTGTATAACCATATTTTTTATAAAATTCATTTTTAAAATTTAATAAATTATCATTCTCTATTTCTATTCTAACTCTTTCCATAAGTTTAGTCAAGAACCTTAGGTTATGAATTGATAATAATCTTACTCCCAAAATCTCATTTGCTTTTATTAAATGCCTTATATAAGCCCTTGTGTAATTTTTACAAGTATAACAATCACACTCTTCATCTAATGGTCTCCAATCCCTTTCATATGTTGCATTTCTAACAACTACTTTGCCATTCCATGTCATTGCTGTTCCATTTCTTGCAATTCTGGTTGGAAGAACACAATCACACATATCAATTCCAGCAATTGCCGCTTCTATTAAATAATCTGGTGAACCTACCCCCATTAAATATCTTGGCTTATCTTTTGGCATTAAAGGCGTAGTATATCTTAGTATTCTTAAGAATTCTTCTTTGGGTTCCCCTACACTTATTCCGCCTATTGCATATCCAGGAAAATCTAGTTCTATTAAATCTTCAGTAGATTTTTTTCTTAAGTCTTCATAAAATCCACCTTGTATTATTCCAAATAATCCTTGATTTTCAGTTTTATGCGCCTCTTTACATCTAACAGCCCATCTGGTTGTTCTTTCCATTGAATTTTTTGTATATTCATATGTTGATGGATATGGGCAACATTCGTCAAAAGACATTATTATATCTGCACCAAGATTTTCTTCTATTTCCATTACTTTCTCTGGAGAGAAAAAGTGTTTACTTCCATCTAAATGTGATTTGAATTCTACGCCTTCTTCAGAAATTGTTCTTAAATCACTTAAACTAAATACTTGAAAGCCTCCACAGTCCGTTAGAATCGGTCTATCCCAATTCATAAATTTGTGTAATCCACCTGCTTCTTTTACAATTTTGTCCCCTGGTCTTAAATATAAATGATATGTATTTGAAAGTATTATCTGTGCTTTTACTTCTTCTTTTAATTCTTCTGGTGTTAAGGATTTTACTGTTGCTTGTGTTCCAACTGGCATAAATATTGGTGTTTGTATATCTCCATGTGGAGTGTGTAATATTCCTCTTCTTGCTCCTGTTTGTTTATCTTCATGTAATAATTCGTATGTTATTGCTGGTTTCATTATTCTCTCCTTATTATTTTTCCCATATTTTTATATTGTATATATTATAATAGCTTGTTAAGTAATGTCCCACATCTGCTATAGGATCATCATTTACCCATTTCCCTTGTCCGGTTTTTACTGGAGTAATAAATGTTAAAATTGCTATCATTATGATAGAAATAATTATATATTTTTTCTTATTTTTCATATTTTGCTCCCAATTTTTATATTTTTCTTTATTAACAAATTAACATCGCGTCTCCAAAGCTGAAAAATCTGTATTTTTCTTCTACTGCTGTTTCATACGCCTTCATTATAAAATCTTTTCCGGCTAAGGCAGATACTAGCATTATTAATGTTGATTCTGGTAAATGGAAATTTGTAATTAAGTTATCAATACACTTAAATTTATATCCCGGATAAATAAAAATGTTTGTATCTCCTTCTGTTTCTTTTAACCTGCCATTTTCGTCTGCAACTGTTTCTAGCACTCTACAAGAGGTTGTTCCAACTGCAATTACTCTGTGACCATTTTCCTTTGCTTTATTTATTTTGTCTGCCTCTTCTTGTTTTATATAAAAATGCTCTGTATGCATGTTATGTTCTTCTATATTTTCAACCTTAACAGGTCTAAATGTGCCAATTCCCACATGCAAAGTTACTTTTGCTATTTCTACTCCCTTTGCTTTTATCTTTTCTAATAATTCTGGTGTAAAATGTAAACCTGCTGTTGGAGCTGCTGCTGAGCCTTCATGTTTTGCATACACAGTTTGGTATCTATCTTTATCTTTTAACTTTTCTGTTATATATGGTGGTAGTGGCATTAAACCTATTTGGTCTAATATTTCATTAAAGATTCCTTCATAATAAAATTTTACTTTTCTGTTACCATTTTCTAGCATTTCTAATATTTCAGCTTGAAGTAATCCTTCTCCGAAATTTACTTTTACTCCTGTTTTTAATTTTTTTCCTGGTCTTACCATTACCTCCCAAATATCTTTTTCTATTTGTTTTAAAAGTAAAAATTCTACATGGGCTGGTTCATGTTCATTAGTTTCATTTACCTTTATGCCATAAAGCCTCGCTGGTATAACTTTTGTGTTATTTATTACCAAGCAGTCACCTGGTTCTAAATAATCTATTATATCTTTAAATGTTTTATGTTCTATTGTTTGATTATCTTTATTTAAAACCATTAATCTAGATTCGTCTCTATTTTTTAATGGATGTTGTGCTATTAATTCCTTTGGTAAATTATAATTAAAATCTGATACCTTCATTTTTATCCCTTCTATTTTATAGTACTGATAATACTACATTTGCTAATGATTTTATTTCCTCTAATATATTTTGTGGTTCTTTATTAAATTCTATTTCTACAGAATATTTGAAATCAGACTCATGTACTGGTTTTAAAGTATATGTTATCTCATTTAAGCCAATATATTTTTTAGTAGTTTCATCAAATATTCTACAATTCATATAATCTTCATACCAATTTTTTAAGCCAATTAATCTTTCCTCTTTGTATCCATATTTCTCATAATCATGCAACGCAGGTATTTCGTAGCCATCTTCTAATAAATTTCTTTCTAATGTATGTAAAAACTCATGAATAAAAACTTCCTCTGGAAATGTATTTATTCTATAATCATATTGATATGTATAATCATTTTTTACATTAGACATTCTTATATTAGAAAAACCAATTCCATACAAATCCATACTTCCGAAGTCCTATCCAATCTTTTACTGGTATTTCCTTCTCAGTTGTCCCCATTCTTAATGCAACAAAAATATAATCATACTCATTTTCTAAAACAGTATCTTCTATCATATGATTTATATCATATGGATCAATATAATACCCATGATCATCTGAATATGAAATTGTAGTAATAGGCTCATCTATCTCATATATATCGTAGCTAACTTTCATTTTTCCATTGCTTAGGCTATTACATGATGTTTTAAATTTCTTCATATTACTTTTTACGTTTTCAATATCAGATGTAGTCATTGAAAAATTCATTCTTTCTCCATTTATTTCTACATCTATATTTTTAAAAATAAAACATGCAAATTTCCAATTTGAATCTTCTGATTTTATTCCTTTTTCTAATTTAAAATCTGCAAACCAAGCAATTCCCGATGCAGTTCCAGTATTTCCACCCAATCTAAAACCAATTTTTAACTCTGTTCTATTTTTGGAATTAAATAATAATTCTATTGTCTCCCAATCTTCTGTCCCAACAATACTTTTAGAAATTTCTGGCTGTTCTATTATTGAAATGTTTGCTCCTCCGTCTGTATTAACTTTAGATGGCACAACATTTTCTGTTTTTACTTTGCAAGAAATTTTATAAACAGTATTTGGTTCTACTTCTATTTCTTTATAAAAAGCTGCATCATTTTGCTCGGGAGAAACTATTTTATAACTATTTTCTTCGTTATACTTTATGTCCATGTCTCTAGTAAATTTAGATATTCCCATATTAGCTTCTGCTTTTATAAAACCATTAAAATAATTTAATTTAAATATTCCAAATAATTTATAAATTGCAAATAATAAAATTATTATAAATATCCATGAAAAAATCTTTGAAACAATCGATTTTTCTTTTTTCATATGTTCTCCACCTTAATTGACTTTCTTTTTTATTTTTTTTAATGCTTCTGGTCTTTGTAGCATTATAACATGTCCACAACCTTGGCATCTAAATTTAAAATCTACACCTATTCTGGTTATTTCCCAATATTTACTGCCACACGGATGTGGTTTTTTGAATTCTACAATATCGCCTATTTTATATTCCATATTGATTCCTTCTTTTGACGCCCGCCAAATCTCGTCGGGGTTTATATATTTTAAATCGCTCTTTGCTTCCCACCGGCGCTGTAACAAGGCTTCGCCTTTAACAGCCCACGGCGGTCCCCACGGAGCAATTCGCTTCTTAAAATATACAAACCCCTGCGTTTGGCTATTGTATATTTTTATCATATTAATTTAAAATTCTGCTTATTCTTTGTTTTATGCTATTTTCTCCTAATACTTGCATTATTTCATATAGGTCTGGGGTGTTGCTTCTACCTGTTAGCGCAACTCTTATAACTGTACTTATATCTCCAACATGTCCCTTATATTTTTCTGGTTCTTGTTTATATTGTTTTACCTCTCTTGCATAACCTTTTTCTTCAGCTAAGTCTTTAATTTTATCAAACCATGTTTGTTTATCGTCATTAATATTAAAATACTTTTCTATATATAAATTTAATATTTCTTTTATTTCTTCTTCGTCATTTATTTTTTGGAATTCATATGTTGTATTTTTATTAAATTTTTCATCATACATATAAATAATTGAATTCTTTACATCAGACCATTTTGCTATATCTTTTCTAGGTTTTACATTTCCTCTTTCAATTCCAAGAATTTTTAAAGAGTATTCTTTGTTTTCCAATAATTCTTTTAATTCCTCATCATATTTATTTGCCCAATTAAATGCTTCTGTGTAAATTTTTTCTGCATCAAATTTACAAATTACATTTTTAGAAACATCTAGTAATTTTACCATATCAAATACTGCACCACTCACACTCATCTTGTTTAACTGTAATTCAAATTCATCAATTGATTTATCTGGATTTGCTCTTCTCCATGGTTCAAATGTAGAGTTTGCAATATTTAGCAAGTATTCTACTACTGCTTCTTTTGGTATTCCTTCTTCACTATAATAGCTTACTGCTGCTTCTGGGTCTTTTCTTTTACTTATTTTTCTCTTATTTCCGTTTTCATCTTTCATTATTGTAGATGTATGTGCATATTTAGGTGGTTTAAATCCTAATGCATAAAATAATTCTAAGTGAAGTGGTAATGAAGATAACCATTCATCTCCTCTTATTACATGTGTTACTCTCATTAAATGGTCATCAACTGCATGTGCGAAGTGATATGTTGGTAATCCATCTGCTTTTATTATTACTATATCTTGGTCATTTTCTGGAAATTCTAAATTGCCTTTTATAACATCTTTATGTTTTATTTTTCTGTCTTCTCTACCTTGAGATTTAAATCTTATAATATATTTATCTCCGTTTTTTATTCTTTCTACCACTTCATCTATTGGCATTGTTCTACATTTTGCCCATGCTCCATAGTAACCGAGGTCTTAATTTTGCTGCCTCTTGTTTTTCTCTTGTTTCGTCTAACTCTTCTGGTGAACAAAAACATGGATATGCTAAGCCTCTTTCAATTAAACTTTTTGCAAAAGCTTGATAAATATCTTTTCTTTCACTTTGTTTATATGGACCATAATTTCCTTTTTCTTCTGTTTCTGAAATCATTCCTTCATCTGGTACAATACCAAAATCTGCGAGTCCATTTACAATTTGTAAAGTTCCGTTTTCAATTTCTCTTTTTTGGTCTGTATCTTCTACTCTTAATATAAATATTCCATTAGACTGTTTTGCTAATTTTCTATCAACTATACTTCCAAAAAGTCCTCCTATATGAATAAAACCTGTAGGGCTTGGTGCGAACCTAGTCACCATTGCTCCTTCTGGTAAATTTCTTTCAGGATATTTTTCCTCATAATATTCTATTGGTTTTACATTTGGAAAAATTAAATTTGCTAATTCTTTATAATCCATAATATATATCATTCCTTTCGTTTTCAGCATTTATATTATACTATTAGATGAACAAATTGTAAAGGAAAATCTTAAGATTAAATTATCCTATATCATACGAAAGGAAATTTTTTTGTGCCGTCGAAGTGTTACCTATAACTTGTGGCTCTCATAACATTGATACAAATATCAATCGAGTTATATATAGCCTACTAGATTATTTAATAAAAATCAAGTATTTTTACAAAAAGCTTTTACGAAAATTTTTTTTATTAATTTATTGTAAATTGTATGTTATACTAGCTGACATAGGAAGTGACAATAAGCAGATGTGGTTTTGCCACCAATTTCACGAATCTTCGTAGGAAGGGTGGTGATGTTTATGGTTAAAGTGATACTATTTTTTATAATATCCTTTATGTTATCTTTAACATTAAACGTTGCCTTAGCAGCAGTTCTGTATAAGAACTGGGTTGATAAGCAACTACATAAATAAAAAGAAAATTCACATCTGTAATTTGGCGATTTAGATGTGAATTTTTACTCTATATCGGCAAAACCACGTTTGTGGATTTGTCATTTCCTATTTTTATTATACACAGATTATATAAAAAAGTCAATGATTTTTGCTAACATCCCGTTTAATTGTTTTATTTATACTCATCTATAATTTTTTCAAAACGATATTTTTGAGTAATATCTGGATATTTTTCGTGGTCTACTTCTGACATAAACATCTCTAATGGTCTTGCAGCAAAATCAACACCTTTTGTGCATTCAGTTGGATATAAAGGCTTATAAATCATTAATTCTTCCTTATTCTCAGTATGTCTTGCAGTACCAATAATTTCATATAAATATAAATTTGGTTCTTCTTTTAATTGTTCCTCAGTCATTTTTTCTCTTTTAAAATGTTTAACAATATCTCCCTTATTAAATTTTCTTTCCATAAATAATTCCTCCTCTTACTATCAATTTTGTTAGTTAATCTTTCCTTTTGCTTTTAAATCATTAATATAATTTTTCTGTGTTTCAATAAATTTATCCTTATCTGATAATAATGTTCTTATATCTGTTAAAAACTTTTCATATTCTTCATCTTTAAAGAAAAATTTTGCATAACCATTTTCACCGAATTTATCATTTAAATGAAAATGACAATCTTCAAATATTTGCTCATCATCATATTCTGGATGAAGTTTTTTATTATAACTATATGATCTTCTTAAACATGCTTCTACAGTATTATTTCTATCAGCAGTTGAAACAATTTTGCCATATATATTTCTTGGTTCATGATTGCTTGAAGCCCTATGATCTTCAATAGCTTCTTTTATAATTTTTCTTTCTTCATCATTAAAAAATTCTTTTAGCATATTATCGTTATACATTATTTCAGCAGATACTATTTCGTGTATTTTAGGATTTACATGATGCCCAATATCATGATAAGATGCAATTGTATAAACCATATCATAGTTTATATTGGGTATAGTATCAGCAAATTTAAAACTTCTGTTGATAACATACTTTATATGGTCAATATTATGTGCTGGCTCATTTTTAGAATATTCTGGAAATATATTTTCTTCAATATATTCTTTTAATTTATCATTTATTTTCATAGATTTAATTCTCCTTTATTTTTTTCTATATTTAAAAATATTCTAGCATAAATTCTCATAAATATCTATAACATATGTAAAATAATTATATTATCAATTACAGATTAAATTTTTTTCAAATATTCTTCTAATTCAGATAATCGGATTTTCTGTACTAAATTAGAGATATAAACATCATTAGAATAATTGAAAACTAGAAAAGTAATATTTTTTATAATTACTCTATGTGGCTCAATATATGAGATATTAGTTTTATCAATTTTTCTTATACTGCCATTGATAAAGGTAGGAGTAACCTTTGAGAACTCACATATAAATTCAATTCTTTTCTTTAAGCTTTCCTCAAATCGCAATTCTTCCTTAATTATCTTCATTTCAAGCACCATCCTTTCCTTTAAAGATTGGATGACTTTTTTTGCATTAAAAAAAATCAACCATTTCTGATTGATTTTCATATCATCTGTTCTATAAGAAGTTCGAACAGATACGTCATTGGTGCCGATGGTGGGACTCGAACCCACATGGTTTCCCGCATGATTTTGAGTCATGTGCGTCTGCCAGTTCCGCCACATCGGCATTTTGGTTATTATACAATATATTTTGTTTTTTTGCAATAAAATTTTAAAATTTTAGGGCACAATCTGTGCCCCTTCATTTTTATTATTTTCTTTATCTTGCACCTTTGTCATATGGTATTCCTTCTGCCTTTGGTGCTGCTGATTTCTTTGATGTTAATATTAATACTATCATTGTTACTATATATGGTATCATTAAGTATAAATAATTTGATTCTGCTATGTTTTCAAATTTTGGCAAGAATGCTAAACTTGCACTATAGTTTCCTATTATTTTAAATAATGCAAAGAACATTGATGCAAAAAATATTCTTAATGGTTTCCAGTTTCCAAATATCATAACTGCTAATGCTAAGAAACCATATCCTGCAACTGTAGATTGGAATCCAGAGCCTGCTGCTATTGTATATGCTAAGCCTCCTATTCCTCCTAATATTCCAGAAATTATTGTTCCTGCATATCTCATTTTATATACACTAATTCCTACCGAGTCTGCTGCTTGTGGGTGTTCTCCACATGCACGTAATCTTAAGCCAAATTTTGTTTTATATAATACAATAATTGATATTATTAATATTATAAAAGCTATTGGTGTTGTTAAAAATCCATTTTTAAATATTACATTATGCCAAAAGTCTGGTAGCTGATTTATTCCTAAGCTAGCTTCTGTAATTCTTGTCCATGTTGGTAAGTTTATTGTAGTGTTTCCTTGTCCTTGAATTGCCCAAGAAAGTACTACTGCAAATGCTGGTGCTAAAGTATTTAATGCCGTTCCTCCTATTGTTTGGTCTGCCTTTAGGTTGATTGCTGCAAATGCTAATAGTAAAGAAAATATTGCACCGTGCGATTGCTGCAACCAGTATTGCAATTATCATTCCCAAATATGGATGTTCTACTCCAAACCCCATAGTGTTTAATTTTCCCAAAGCAAGACAACCAAATAATGCTCCTATAATCATTATTCCTTCTAAAGCAATATTGATTACACCACTTCTTTCTGAAAACATTCCTCCTAAAGCAACTAGCATTAATGGTACTGCAAATATAATTGTTGCTCCTAATATATCTCCAAATAAAGCCATTATTTTTGCACCTCCTTTGGTTTTTCTTCTACTTTTTCTTCATTAACATTGTTATTATTCTTTCTTATTAATAATTTTCCTAACTTTAGTTTAAACAAGAATGAAAATGCACTTAAGTAAACTATTGCTGATATTATAATATTTATTATTTCTGTACTATATTTATATCTTTGAAGCGCTTCTCCTCCAACTTGTATATATGAAATAAATAAACTACTAAATATTACACCTATTGGATTTGATGATGCAAGTAATGCTACTGGAATTCCATTAAATCCCATTGCTGGTAAAGTTTTTTCTATTAAATATTCTGCTGTTCCACTTAAATAATAAATTCCTCCTGCAAGTCCTGCAAGTCCTCCAGCAATTGCCATTGAAAGAATTATATTCTTCTTTGAATTTATTCCTGCATATATACTAGCATTTTTGTTAAATCCACATGCTTTTAATTCATATCCGAAAACTGTTTTACTTAAAATTATATATATAATAATTGCTACTCCTATTGATATAAATATACTAATATTCATATAAGACGAATTTTCAAATAGAGTATTTAGTCCACCTTTTGGAATAATAGTTTGTGTTTCATGAAAGGCTTGTACTAAAGATAAATTTGCTGTTCTATTTGTTATTGAACCTGCCCAATAATTTTGTATCATCATTGGTATATTTTTAATCAAAACATTAACTGCATATAGTCCTATCCAGTTAAACATAATTGATGTAATTACTTCATTTACATTAAATAATGCTTTACAAATTCCTGGGAAAAATCCCCATATCATTCCCCCTAGGAATGCAAATATTAGTGATACATACCAAGGGTTTCCTAAAACAATAGCTGAAAACAATGCACAAAATGCCCCAACAACATATTGTCCAGAAGCTCCTATATTAAATAATCCTGTTTTAAAAGCAAAAGCTACTGAAAGACCTGTTAAAATTAATGGGGCTGCTTGGTATAAAACTTTAGCGAATTTGTCTGGTGAAGAAAATCCGGTCGTTAGTAAACTGTTTAACCCATCAAGAGCTTTTGTTTTATTAAAAATTAATAGTAATATAAATCCAAGCACTAATCCTATACATATTGATATTATTGATGCTAAACAACTTATAAATCCCTTACTTTGGAAAAGTCTTTTTAATTTATTTTTCATTATTGTCCTCCCCCTTTTTGTCTTTATTTGCTCCTGCCATATATAATCCAAGTTCCTGTAAAGTAGTTTTTTTAGGGTCTAATTCTCCAACAATTTCTCCCTCATACATTACTAATATCCTATCAGATACATTCATTACTTCATCTAATTCCAAAGATACCAATAATACTGCTTTTCCATTATCTCTTTGTTCTACTATTTTTTCATGAATATACTCAATAGCTCCAACATCCAAACCTCTTGTTGGTTGCACTGCGACTAATAATTCTGGATTCTTATCAATTTCTCTTGCAACGATTGCTTTTTGTTGATTTCCACCAGACATTCCTCTTGCACTTGATACAGCTCCTTCTCCTGAACGTATATCAAATTCTTTTATTAATTTATTTGTGTAATTCCTTACTTCTTTAAATTTTATAAAACCTTTTATTTGGAATTTAGGCTCCCAATATCTTTGTAATACCATGTTTTGTTCTAAAGAATAATCTAATATTAGACCATGTTTATGTCTATCTTCAGGAATATGACTCATACCCATTTTTGACCTTTGTCTTATTTTTGCTCTCGTAATATCTTTGCCTAAGAAATTTATTGTTCCACTTGATACTTTTTGCAAACCTGTTATTCCTGCTACGAGTTCAGTTTGGCCATTTCCATCAATACCTGCGATACAAACAATTTCTCCCTGTCTTACATTAAAGGAAACGTTTTTTACAGCTTTTTTCTTATGGTTTTTAGAATCTATTGATAAATTGTGAACCTCTAAGATAGTTTTTCCAGGTATCATTTCTTTTTTATCTACTTTAAATTTTACTTTTCTTCCTACCATCATTTCTGATAATTCTTCTTTAGTAGTATCTTTTACATTTACAGTTCCTATATATTTACCCTTTCTTAAAACTGTACATCTATCAGCTACTGCCATAATCTCGTTTAATTTATGAGTAATAAATAAAATTGATTTTCCTTCTTTTGTAAATTCTCTCATAATTTCCATTAGTTCGTCTATTTCTTGTGGGGTTAAAACTGCTGTAGGTTCATCGAAAATTAAAATCTCATTATCTCTATAAAGCATTTTTAGTATCTCAACTCTTTGTTGCATTCCTACACTAATATCAGAAATCAATGCATCTGGGTCAACTTTTAGTTTATACCTTTCACTTAAATCCATTATTTTTTTTCTAGCTTCATCTTTTTTTAGAAAGCCTAGTTTGTTAGGCTCTACACCTAAAATAATATTATCAAGCACTGTAAAACACTCAACCAATTTAAAATGTTGATGAACCATACCAATATTTAATTCATTTGCATCTGTTGGCGAATTTATTTTAACTTCTTTACCATTTTTCTTAATAATACCTTTTTCTGGTTGATACAAACCAAATAATACACTCATTAATGTAGATTTTCCTGCTCCATTTTCTCCAAGCAAAGCATGAATTTCACCTTTTTTTAGTTTAAGTGTAACATTATCATTCGCCTTTATCCCAGGGAATTCCTTAGTAATATTTAACATTTCAATTACATATTCTTCATTTTTCTTCATGTTTATTCCTCTTCTACTACAAAAGGCTAGGCTTTATATAGAGCCCAGCCTTTTGCTGATTTTTATATTTAATTAATCTTGATAATCTACAGTTATGTTAACTTTTGGTTTAACATTTTTATCTGAACTATTGCTTATTGTAATTGTTCCATTTTTTACATCATCGAATAATTTTTCATATTCTGCAACTGTAAACTTTGTTAATCTCCAAGAAGTTTCTGCTGTTGGTAATCCAACGCAATTATCTTTCGCTCCTAATGTAGCTGTTTTTCCTGCTAAATCTACAGGCCATTTTTTATCTGCTGTAGCATATAAGTCTTTTAATGCTAATTTAACAGATGTAGTTAAATCTTTCATTGCAGATGTAATTATAGTTTCTGATTCAAAGTATTGATCTTTGTCAACTCCTATAACTTTAGCATTTGCTGCTTCTGCTGCACTTGTTGCTGAAAGATAGATTCCTCCACCACAAGCAAATACTACTTCTGTTCCATCAGAATACCAAGATTCCATTTTTGTTTTTATTTCGTCTGTTGGAGAAAAGCTTCCTGAATACCAATATTTTATTTTTACATCTTTTTCATTTCCTAATTTTTTAGCTGCATCATTAGCGCCTTGTACAAATCCATATCCGTAACGAATAACTGCTGGTACATCCATTCCACCTAAGAATCCAAGTTTAGTGTATCCATCCATTACTGCTGCATATCCTGCAAAATATCCTGCTTGTTCTTCTTGGTATAAAATACAATGTACATTTGATGCTGTTTTGTAATTATAATCTGCATCATGTGGCTCTCCATCTAGTAATAAGAATTGTACTTCTGGATAGCTATCTTGTATTTCGTAAACTGCTTCTTCAAATAAGAATCCTGGGCAAACAACAACTTTTGCTCCTGTTTCAATAGCTGTTTTCATTGTTTCAACACGAGCTGCTGTAGTGTCTTCAGATGGTTTGTAATAGTTGTAAGAAATCTTATTTTCTTCTGCATAAGCTTTTACACCCTCCCAAGCACTTTGGTTAAAAGATTTGTCATCAATATTTCCTACGTCTGTTACAAGTGCGATTTCATATGTATCATTCTTTGTTGTTTTTCCACAACCTGCAATAAGTAGGCATGACACTGAAAGTAAAAGTATTAATGTCAAAATTGTTAAAAATTTTTTCATTTAAAAAACCCCTTTCAAATTTGTTTTTTGATGACTTGATTATATCAATACCTTTTTTAAAATACAACCTTTTTTTAAAATTTTTTTAAATTTGCTCTATAACCTTTGCACAGTTTTTAGCTGCAAGCTTTACAAACTCATCATATTCCATATAATTATTTCCATTTGGAATATCTGAAATAGACCTTACTACTATGAAAGGTACCTTATTTAAAAAGCAAACTTGTCCAATTGCAGCACCTTCCATCTCCACACAATCGCAATTAAATTTTGCTCGTATTTTTTCTTTCATTTTTATATCTTGCACAAATATATCACCAGATGCAATAGTTCCTGTTATTATTTTTATATCATCAATTTTTATTTTTCTAAATTTTTCTACCAAAACTTTATCACTTTTAAATATTTTACCTGTATCAGTAATATATCCTTTCTCATGTCCAAATGCAGTAATATCAAAATCATGTTGAACTAGCTTTTCTCCTATTACTATATCTCCAATTTGTAAATTGCTACTTAGTCCACCAGCAACCCCTACATTAACAATATATTGTAAACTAAAACTATCTGTTAATATTTGTGTTGTTCTTGCAGCATTTACTTTACCTACTCCACATTTTACTAATATATAATTATTGCTATTTATTCTACCTTTATAAAAATCTAAATCATAAATAGTCTCTTTTTCTAATTCAGACATTATCTCTTTAACTGCTTCTAATTCTTCTATGGTAGCAACTATAATACCAATATAATTTTCCATACTCTTTTCCTTCTTTCTTTAGCATTATATAATATAAATTCTAAGTATGCAATGCAAAAAAGAGAATGAGGAAAATCATTCTCTTTTCTTCTATTTTAACAATTACTGTCATTCATATAAAATTTCTTTTCAGCTAATTTATCTTGAACTCCTCTTAGTGCTTCTCCGAATCTTTGAAAGTGAACTACTTCTCTTTCTCTTAAAAATCTTAATACATCTACTACATCTTTTTCATCTGCAGATAAATCAATTAATTTTTCATAAGTAGCTCTAGCTTTTTGCTCTGCTGCTAAATCTTCTTGAAGGTCTGCTATTGGGTCCCCTTTAACAGCTATTGATGCTGCATTCCATGGCCAACCTGCAGCTGCTTGTGGATATACTCCCCAACCATGATCTGTATAATATGCTCCTACTCCTGCGTTTTTCATTTCTTCTGCTGAACATCCATCAGTTAATTGATGAACTAAAGTTCCAACCATTTCTAAATGAGCTAGTTCTTCTGTACCTATATCATTTAATATTGCCTTTGATTTTTGGTCTGGCATTCCAAATCTTTGACTTAAGTATCTAAGAGAAGCTCCTAATTCTCCATCTGGTCCTCCATATTGAGATATTATCATTCCTGCAAGTTTAGGATTTCTATTTTTTATTTTTATTGGATATTCTAATACTTTATTATAAGTCCACATATTCTAATAATTCCCCCTTTCCCATGGCCAAGGTTCCTCTAGCCATCTCCATTTATTACATGGGAAATAAATAGAAAGAGGTCCATAAACCTTTTGATATTTATCCATTAGCTCTTTTAGTTCTTTTGTATATTTTCTGTGTAAGCACAATGCTTTTTGGTCTTCGGGATGTGTATTTAAGTATAAACCTAATTCAATTACTGCGAAGTTGAGTTCCCTAATTTGCATTAACATTTCTTTTCTTTCGCAATCATTTCTTTCTGCTTTACTATTTTCCATAACCATGTTATTGTCTCCACATAAACAATCTCTTTTTTCATTTTCTTCCATTAACCATTACACCCCTCTTTTATCCTATTTGTATTTCTAATGTATTCTATTTCTCTTTGACTTTGGCCTGGCATATAAGGGCTAACTAGTTCTGGAAATATTGTTCCCATTTTTAATCCAACACTTGGAATAAATGTTTTATCCATTCTTTGAATTGGAACATAACTTTGACCAAACATAGGATTTTCTGGAAAATAATTATATTCTTCATCGAATCCACATGCACATTCATCATACATATTATTATAATTCATTACCTCTGAGCATGCTTCTTGCATATAATCATTATTTTCATAATTATTATTACATCCACAGCTATAGCCTCTTTTTTGCATACAATTTCTATACATTAATTTTTCCTCCTTTTTCTAACGTATAGTATATTTTATGATTCAAAATCTTAAAATGTCCCAACAAAAAAAGACTTTACCCTTTACAGTAAAGTCTTTTTTTCTAGTCTTCTAAAAATATATCTGAATACGTTGGCATTGGCCACATTTTTTTAGGTACTATTAATTCTAATTCATCTACATTTTTTCTTAAATTATCCATATATGTAATAATTTTTTCTTTGTAATATAGTGCTTTTTCCTCAAAGCTTTCTATATTTTCTAGTTCTTCTAGTTCTTTGGTTAAAACATTAATATTTTTATATAAATCATCAATATTCTTTCTAAGTTCCTCTAAAATCTTTTCTTCAGTTTCATAATTTAAATTTAGTTGTTTTAGGTTCATTATGTTTTGTGCTATTTCATTTGAAAATCTTAAACATATTGGTAATATTTCCGTTTTTGAAATTGTAAGCATAGTTTGGGCTTCTATATCTACCCATGAACAATATTTATTAATCTTTATTTTATATCTAGATTTTACTTCTTTTTCTGTATAAATATTGTATTTATTAAACAAATTGATATTTTTTTCATCTACAAAAGCTTTTAATGCTTCTGGCGCAGATTTTATATCTTTTAATCCTCTATTTTCTGCCTCTTTTACCCATTCTTGTGAATATCCATTGCCGTTGTAAATAATTCTTCTATGTTTTTCTATCATATTTATAATTAATTTTTGAGCATCTTCATATACATTTTTTGACTTTTTTAAACTATCTGTAATTTCAGATAATTTATCTGCAACTACTGCATTTAGTATTGTATTACATACTGCAATAGATGTTGATGAGCCAGGCATTCTAAATTCAAACCTATTATCTACAAATGCAAAAGGCGAAGTTCTATTTCTATCCGTACTAAATTTACTTATTGGTGGAAGTAAGGTTTCTCCTAATTTTATAGTTTTTTTCCTTTTATTTTTTTCTTCTATAATTGTATTAAATATTTTTTGTAAATCTTCTCCTATAAAAATTGAAATAATTGTAGGAGGTGCCTCAAAACCACAAAGTCTTTTATCATTAGTTGCTGTTGCAGTACTTGCTCTAAGTAAATCTGAATATTCATCTATTGCTGCAATTATTGCTGTAACTATTAACAAAAATCTTGTATTTTCTTGAGGAGTCTTACCCATAGATAATAGGTTTTCCCCTGTATCTGTTGATAAACTCCAATTATTATGTTTTCCCGAACCATTTACCCCTTCAAAAGGCTTCTCATGTAATAAGCATACTAAATCATGCTTTTCAGCAACAGATTTTAATGTTTCCATAATTAATTGATTTTGATCTGTACTTAGATTAACATCTCCAAAATATGGAGCTAATTCATATTGGCATGGTGCAACCTCATTATGTCTTGTTGCAGATAGAATTCCTAGTTTCAATAATTCCAAATCTACTTCATCCATAAAATTTGCAACTTTTTCTTTTACATTACCAAAGTAGTGGTCACTCATTTGTTGTGCTTTAGAAGGCTTTGCTCCAAATAAAGTTCTTCCTACTGTTTTTAAATCTTTTCTTTTGTTATAAGCATCTTTTGTAATTAAAAAATATTCTTGTTCTGCACCTATTGTAGGGGACACTTTATTTATATTACTATTATTATCCAATATATTTATTAATTTTAAAGCTTCTTTATTAATTGCTTCACACGACTTTAATAAAGGCTGTTTTTTATCTAAAGATTCTCCATTATGGGAAACAAAAATTGTTGGAATACATAAAACTTTACTTGTTTTATATTCTTTAATAAATGCTGGTGACGTATAGTCCCATTTCGTATATCCTCTAGCCTCGAAAGTAGTTCTAAGCCCACCAGAAGGGAAAGAAGATGCATCAGATTCTCCAATAAATAAAGATTCAAATGGGAATTCATAAATTACACCATCTTCTGAATTAGGAAATAAAAAACTATTATGTTTTTCTGCAGTCGCTCCATTTAATGGTTGAAACCAATGGGTATAATAAGTAGCCCCTTGTTCTATAGCCCAAGTTTTCATTGCTTCTGCTAATTTTTTTGCAAGTTCTTCATCAAATTCTAAGTTATTTTCAATAACTTTTTTTATTTTTAAATACTTATCTCTAGATAAATATTTTCTCATAGTACTATCATTAAAAACATTAACTCCAAATAAATCTAACATATCTTTGTTTTCCATATATTCCCCCTAATGTATATTTTTATTTATTTTTGGTAAATTCCATTTATAATGTGCTGCAAGTAGCCTTATAACAATTACAACTATAGTTCCTATAAGCATAGCTGGGCTCTTGCCTAAAATATCCCACAAACATACACATATTATTGCGCCTATTATAGAAGCACAAGCATATACATGTTTTACAAGTATATATGGTGTACTATCTGCTAAAATATCTCTTAGCACTCCTCCACCTACTCCTGTAATTACTCCAACAAATACACATAGAAACCAATTATCTATTCCAACTACAGGTTCCGCTACACTAATTCCAACTGTTGTAAAAAATCCTAGACCTATAGCATCATATAAAATAAGCGATTTTTCATACCATATTTTTAAATTTTGGTTTGCATTATTCTTATATACATACAAAAATAAAAATACTATTAATGATGTAACCAACGCTACTAAGGCATATGTTGGATGTTTAAAAGCTTGTGGCGGTGTATTTCCTAAAATTATATCTCTTATTACTCCGCCTCCAACTGCAGTTGTAATTCCAAGTATTACTACTCCCAAAATATCCATATTTTTCTTAATTGCTTCCATAGCACCAGATATGGCAAACGCTATAGTTCCTAATAATTCCATTGCTATTATAAATTCTTCCATATATATCCTCTATATTTCAATAATTCCTCCAATTGCGCTATTTAGTGCCACTTCTTCTGGTTCAAAATTCATTAATGCTTTTTTGCCTCCTGCAATAACTACTTTATCACCTTTCTGTAAATATTTTTCTTCCATTAACTTATTAATTCCTACATGTAATAATTCATCTATTGTTTCTTGTGGCTTAAATATTTTAGGAGTTATATTCCAACATAATCCTAATTGTCTATATGTAATTTCATTTTGTGTTATTGCAAAGACCGGACATTCTGGTCCAAAGCTTGCTACTTTTCTAGGCATATCTCCAGTGTCTGTATATGCCACTATTGATTTTGCCCCTATACTTTCTGCTGCTCCACATATAGCATAATTCATGTTAAATTCATAATCAAAATTTTTTAAATCATATTGTCTGTTTCTAAATCGTTTCCAATACTTTATAGATTCTTCAACTGCTATTGCTATTTTGCTCATTGTTTTTACACATTCTACTGGGAACATACCAGTAGCTGTCTCTCCAGATAACATTATCGCCCCTGTTCCATCAAATATAGCATTTGCGACATCGCTTACTTCAGCTCTTGTAGGTCTTGGATTAGAAATCATTGATTCTAACATTTGTGTTGCTGTTATAACTGGCTTACCTTGTGTATATGTTTTTTTAATAAATTGTTTTTGAAGTATTGGGACTTCCTCCATTGGAATTTCAACACCTAAATCTCCTCTTGCTACCATTATTCCATCTGATACTTCTAGTATTTTATCAAAATTATTTATTCCCTCTCTATTTTCTATTTTTGAAATTATTTTTATATGTTCTCCATGGTTTTCTTTTAAGACCTGTCTTATTTCTAATACATCTTGAGGTTTTCTTATAAAAGATGCTGCTATATAATCAAATCCCGCTTCTATTCCATATTTAATATCTTCAATATCTTTTTCAGTAATCCCTGGTAAATTAACTATAAAATCTGGTATGTTTATACTCTTTCTATTTGTTAATTTTCCACCTTGAATTACTTCACAAACTATATCCTTCCCAACTATTTCCTTTACTTTAAGTTCTATTGTTCCATCATTTACAAGTATAGTTCTACCTATATCTATTTCTTTATATAAGTTTTTATATGTTATAGATACTTTTTTATTATCCCCAAGCACATCTTCATTTAATAATGTAAAAATATTTCCATTTTCTAAAATTGCTTGATTATCTTTAAATTTTCCTATTCTTATTTCTGGTCCTTGTGTATCTAAAAGTAAAGGTATTGGCAGACCTAATTCATCTCTTACCTTTTTAAACATATTTATTCTTTCAGCTTGGTCTTTATAATTTCCATGTGAAAAGTTTATTCTTCCTACATTCATTCCAGCAAGCATCAATTCTTTTAAAACTTCTGGGTTATCTGTTGCAGGTCCCATAGTGCAAACAATTTTAGTTTTTCTCATAAATTACCTCTTTCTTTTATATGTTTTAATTATAAATAAAATAATAATTTTTAACACTGTAGGGGGCGCAGTCCTCGGCGCCCCGAAAGGATTGAATATTTAACATATTTGCGGGTCGCCCTAGAGTGCGACCCCTACATATTTGCGATACAAAATTCCAAACACAATATCTAAATTCTTATTTTGTTATCCATTTTACCAAATTCAAGTTTTCTGAATCTAAAAGCATATCTAATTTAGGCATTACCCTAAATGTATATCCATAATTTCCACCAGTTTTCATTGCAATATCAGTTTCATATGTATAAACCTTATTTTCTTCATCACTTTCTATTAATTTCATTGGTACAATACTTATATTTTCTAATGTTCCATTTTCTAATATTCTTCCACAATAGCTTTGAACTTCAATATTTTCAGGTGCTATATTAGGAAGCTTAACTCTACAAGCTACTCTTATTTTATTTCCTGCATCTATTGTAACATCATCTGCATTACCATCTACTTGTGTTATAACAATATCATCCCAATTTGCATATAAACTTTCTTTTATCTGATTAAATTCTGTTACAGTTCCTAAATCATTATAATATTTGTTTGTTAGTTTACATAATGGCATATATAAATTATTTGTGTAATCAACTAGCATTCTAGATGTACTATAATTTCCTCCTGTAGAAATTATAGAGTTTTTCATATATTCCATCCATTGTTTTGATATGCCATTTTCATCTTTATTATAATATGCTGGTATAATTTTATTTTCTAATGTATTATAAATACTTTCACTATCTGCTATATCTTGTTCTTCATAAGAATCAAATTCTTTATTTGTTCCTATTGCCCATCCATTTTTTGTATTATATCCTTCTGCCCACCATCCATCTAGTACACTAAAGTTTACAACTCCATTTACAGATGCTTTTTCTCCACTTGTTCCTGAAGCTTCCATTGGTCTTCTTGGATTATTAAGCCATACATCAACACCAGAAACTAAGTGTCTGGCTATACCTATATTATAATTTTCTAACAATATTATTTTTCCTTTAAACTGTGGCATCATTGATATTTCATGAATTCTTCTTATTAAATTTTGTCCTTCTACATCTTTTGGATGTGCTTTTCCTGCAAATATTAATTGTACCGGTCTTTCTTCATCATTTAAAATTTCAGTTATTCTTTCTAAGTCTTTAAATATCAAAGTTGCTCTTTTATATGTTGCAAATCTTCTTGCAAACCCTATTGTTAAAGCATTTGGATTTAATTTTGATGTTATTTCTCTTATTTCATCATAACGCATACCAGAATTTTTTAATCTTTCAGTTACATTTTTCTTTACTAATTCAAGTAATTTTATTTTTCTTTCTTGGTGTTCTTTCCAAAGTCTTTCATTTGGAATATCTTTTATTTTTTCCCATGTTTTATTATCATATATTTTATCTTGCCAGTATGCTTCTAAATACTCGTTATATAGATTTTTTAAATTTGGTGCAAGCCATGAGCATGTATGAACTCCATTTGTTACATATGTTATTGGAGATTCTTTTGGTGATATTTCAGGCCATACTTCACTAAATAGTTCTCTTGAAACTTCACCATGTAATTTACTTACACCATTTTTCTTTCCTGCAATTTTTAAAGCTAATATTCCCATATTAAAATGTGTTTTATTTTGCTCTTTTGGTTTCATTCCAAGTTCTAAAAATTCTTCTTTTGTAATTCCTAATTTTTCCCAATATTTATTAAAATATTTTTCTACTAACTCTACAGGGAAAATATCATTTCCAGCAGGTACTGGTGTATGTGTTGTAAATACTGTTTTTGAAGTAACTATGTCTTTTGCTATATTGAAAGAAACTTTTTTTTCTTCAATTATATTTTTTATTGTTTCTAAAACCAAGAACGAAGAATGTCCTTCATTCATATGATATACTGTAGGATTTAAACCTAATTCTTTAAGAACTGCTACTCCTCCTATTCCTAAAACAATTTCTTGTTTTATTCTCATATCTTGATCTCCACCATATAGTCTTAAAGTTATCCCTCTATTTCCCTCTTTATTTTCTGGAATATCTGTATCTAATAAATATAAGTTAACTCTTCCTACACATATTTTCCAAACCTTTATGTATATGGTCTCTTTGTCCATTTTTATATTTACAATTAAGTTTTCGCCTGTTTTAGTTTTTACAGGATATATAGGCATATTGTCTAAATCTATATCTTTATATTGTGTTTGTTGTGACCCATTTCTATCTATTATTTGATGAAAATATCCATTTTTATATAATAATCCTACTGCAACTAAAGGAATACCTAAGTCACTTGCAGATTTTAGATGGTCTCCAGAAAGTATTCCAAGTCCTCCTGAATATATTGGTAATGTTTCATCTAAGCCATATTCTGCAGAAAAATAAGCAATTAGATCATTTTTATTTTCTGGATATGTTTTATTAAACCAAGTATTTTTACTTTGCATATATGCCTTAAAATTATTAATATTTAATTCATATTGCTTTACTATTTTTTCATCTTTTGCTGCTTTTTCTAATTTTTCTTGGTCTACTAATTTTAGAAATTTTACTGGGTTTTTGTCACATCTTTCCCATAAATCTATATCAATTTGTTTAAATATCTTTAAAAATTCTGTATTCCATGACCACCATAAATTATTAGCCACCTCTCCTAATTCTTCTATTTGTTTTGGTAGTTGTGGGTTTACTTTAACCTTATTAAAAATATACATTTTTAGCCTCCTTAGTTTTTCTTAATTAAATCTTATGTACCTAATTATGAACATATTTATTATCTACTAAAATTATTTTTTTGTCAATTAAATTTAAGTAAATAAGCAATATTTTACTGCACCTATTGCTGTCATATATTCTGGATTTTCCGGAATTATAAATTTTACATTATGTAATTTTTCTATTTTATCTAGCACTTGTCTTGCATATGGCATTTTTGTTATTTGCCCTATTGCTACAATATTCTTTATATTTGCACCTTTTGCTGCAAAAGCTGCCATTACTCCAATAGATTCAAATATCATATTCACAATTCCCTTAATAATATCTTCTTTTGTTGCTTGAACACTTAATTTTCCAAAATTTGCAGCAGTAATATCTTTTGGTAATGTTTTTATATCTTCTTTTGTAATATCTTTAATCATTAAATCTACATTTTCCAAATTGCCTTCTTCTATTGCTTTATTAATTTCATCAAATTCTATGTTTGGAACTATTTTTCTGCATAAGTTTATTAATGTTCCTCCTCCTACACCTGTTCCTCCAATATGTTCAATTTCTTTGTTTTGGCACTTTATAAATGCAGTTCCTGTTCCAATACTTGCTACTATATAGTTTTCATCTAAGCCTACTATTTTTCCTCCATTTGCTATTGCAATGAATTCAGGAACTTTTATAATTTCAATATTCAAAAATTTTTCTTCTATATCGCTTGTTCCTACTCCTGTTGCTACTATTTTTTCAATGTTTTTTAAATTAATATTATTCTCATCAATAAATTTTTGTAGAGCATTTTTTGGAGCCATCTTCTCTAAAATAATCTTATTTTTTAAATTTAATTTTTCATCAGTTTCTACAATTTTGATGTTAGTTGTTCCTATGTCTATTCCTATATAATTCATTGTTTTCCCTCCATTATGTTTTATTTTATAGAATATAATTCTATATGTCAATACAATTTTTATTTTAATAAATACACAAAAAAAAGAACGACCTATAAGCCGTTCTTCAAAATAATTTTTTATCTTTCGAAATTTTTTATTTCTTCTTGTATTTTATTTATAAAGTCTTCTACCTTCATTTGTCCAATATCGCCTTCTTTTCTTGAACGCACTCCGACTGCTTTTGCTTCTATTTCTTTATCTCCTATTATTAGCATATATGGTATTTTTTGAAGCTGTGCTTCACGTATTTTATAACCTATTTTCTCTTCCCTTTCATCTATTTCCACTCTTAAACCTAGCTCTTCAAATTGTTTTAACAAACTTTCAGAATATTCTTTATGCTTATCAGCTATTGGTAATATTCTTACTTGAACTGGTGCAAGCCATACTGGAAATGCTCCTGCAAAATGCTCTGTTATTATTCCTATAAATCTATCAAAAGAACCAAATATAGCTCTATGTATCATTATAGGTGTTTTTTTGTTTCCTTCTTTATCTATATATGAAAGATTAAATCTTCGTGGCAATTGAAAATCTAATTGTACTGTTCCCATTTGCCATTCCCTTCCTAAGCAGTCCTTCATCTTTATGTCTATTTTTGGACCATAGAAAGCTCCATCTCCTTCGTTTATTTCGTAGTTGTCTTCTCCACAAATTTCATTTAAAACTTTCTTTAAATCTGCTTCTGCTTTATTCCAAGTTTCAATTTCTCCCATAAAATCTTCTGGTCTTGTAGATAAGCTTACTTTATATTCTAGTCCAAATATTCCATATAGTCTGTCAGCTATTTCTAAAATATCTTTTATTTCACTTCCTATTTGTTCTTCTGTTACATAGTTATGAGAATCATCTTGTCTAAACATTCTCACTCTAAATAATCCATTTAATTGACCAGACTTTTCGTTTCTGTGTATTACATCAACATCATTAAATCTTAATGGTAAATCTTTATAGCTTCTTAGTTTTGATTGATATATTTTTATTGAGTTTGGACAGTTCATTGGTTTTAATGCTTGTTCGTTACCATCTGCATCTGTTAAAACAAACATATCTTCTTTATAGTGGTCCCAATGCCCAGATGTTTTCCAAAGCACACTACTATTTAATTGTGGCCCAGAAAATTCTTGATATCCTCTTTTTTTATGTTCTTTTCTCCAGAAATCAATTAAAGTATTCATTATTGTAAATCCCTTTGGCATCCAATATGCCATACCTGGGGCTGTTTCATCAAAGAAAAATAATTCTAGTTCTTTTCCTAATTTTCTATGGTCTCTTTTTTTAGCTTCTTCTATCATGTTTACATATTCATCTAGTTCACTAGCCTTTGGGAAAGATATTCCATAAATTCTTTGTAACATTTTATTTTTTTCATTACCTCTCCAATATGCTCCAGAAGATGAAAGTAGTTTTACTGCTTTTACTTTACCTGTACTTGTTAAATGTGGACCTGCACAAAGGTCTGTAAAATCTCCTTGCCTATAAAAAGATATTTCTTCTCCCTCTGGTAAATCATTAATTAATTCTTGTTTATATGGTTCATTTTTCATAAGATCCAACGCTTCTTTTCTTGGCAAGCTGAATCTTTCAATTGCAATATCCTCTTTTATTATATTTTTCATTTCTTTTTCTAGTGCTTCTAACATTTCTGGTGTAAATGGCTTATCTGTATCAAAATCATAATAGAAACCATTATCAATAGATGGTCCTATTGCAAATTTCATTTCTGGATATAATCTTTTTACTGCTTGTGCTAATATGTGTGATGTTGTATGCCAGTATGCTTTTTTTCCATTTAAACTATCAAATGTTAATATGTTTAATGTACAATCTTCATTTATAACTGTTCTTAAGTCTTTTACTTTTCCATTTACTTCTCCGCAAGTTGCAACTCTTGCTAATCCTTCGCTAATTTTTTTTGCAATTTCTAGTATTGAAAGTCCTTCTTCTACTTCCATTTGTGAGCCATCTTTTAATGTGATTTTTATCATAAAATTTCCTCCTTTTTACTTTTGCAATCCGCCAAATCTCATCGGGATTATATATTTTATTTTTATCACTGCCCCATCCAAGAAAATGTAATTCACTTCGTTCATACATTTTCTAAGGCGGTCACCCCGGAATCGTTCTAAAAATAAAATATATAATCCCTGCGTTTGGCTACCTTATTGCATAAATTGATCTTTTTCAAATGAAAAAGCACCCCTAAAGATGTTTTTCATCTTTAGGGGTGCTTTTATAACACGGTTCCACCCTAATTTTATCTTAATTTTAGACTATATCGCGTCTTACACGTCTAACTTTTAATTAGAAAACTCCGAGGTAGTTTTTCAAATACGTTTTCTAAGATTAGCTTTCAGCGCATCCACTAATCCTCTCTTTTAGAAACCTTTATTTTACTCTGTCTCATCATCGTTTATTTATTTACACTAATTATTATTATACTCTTTTTATGAATTTTGTCAAGTAGTTTACTTGCAAAATCTATGATTTCCTATTGTTACTGTAACTGGTCTTGACCATATCCACGAGTTTGTTGCTGTTTTTGGATTAAAATAATATAGAGCTCCATAACTAGGATCCCATCCATTCATTGCATCTTGGGCTGCATTTTTTGCTGTTTGATTTGGTGTTAAGTTTATTTGTCCATCATTTACTACACTAAATGCACCTGATTGATATATTACTCCTGATACTGTATTTGGGAAAGATGAACTTTTTACTCTATTTAATACTACTGCTGCCACTGCAACTTGTCCGAGTATAGCTTTCTCCTCGTGCTTCGGCATAAACTAGACGAGCTAACAGATTCAAATCTGTTGTATTATTTGTTTGAGAAGTAGAAGTAGTAGTTGAATTAAATATTCCCATTGCAGCTAAAGTTTTAGGACCCGCAATTCCATCTACAACTAATCCATTTTTAGATTGGAACCACTTTACTGCTGCAAGAGTTTGGCTTCCATAAATTCCATCTATATTTCCATTATAATATCCCCATCTTTTTAGTTTTGTTTGAATTAGCCTAACTTCTTCTCCTCTCGAACCATATTTTGATAAAGCATATACAGAGTTTGTATCTTCTTTTATAAAAATATTGTACGTGAAAAATGAAATTATTGTTATAGCAAGTAAAATTATCGCTATTGTTTTTCTTTTTCGCATAAAAAAACCACCTTTGAAACTTTTTTCTTATTATTTCCAAAAGCGGTTTTTTTATGCAAATTCAAATGTTGTGTATAATTTTTTCTATAATTTCTATATCTTCTATTTTATTAATTCCAAAACATTTTTTACCTAAATCTTTTATTGAAGCTCCTAAATGGTACATTTCTTTATTATCGATTATTATAAATCTATCATGAAATTTATTCGTTTTTGCAACTTTTAATACAGGATATTCTTTATTAAATTTTTGAATATCTAAATTTTGAATATTACTTTTGTTAGATGTTAAAATAACTACTTCTACATTATTTTTCTTTTTGATTAGCATTTTTAAGATACTGTCATCAACATAATTATCTATAATAAAAATTTTTTTATTTGCTCTTTTTATAATATCTATAATTATATTGTATGCATCATATATTTGTCCTTCAAAAAATATTTTTTGCTTTATATTTTCTTCTTGTTGTAGTTGATTGAAAACTTCGTCAAATTTTTTATCATGTTCTAGCAGTTTATATTCCACATTTGTTAATCGTTCAAATAGTTGTCCATTAGCAGATATAAATTTTCTCATTTCAATAAATGTATTAACAATTTTGATACTCACATTAACCGCAACTTCACTTTTTAATACGCCCGCAAGCATAGTAATTCCATACTCAGTAAATACATATGGTAAATATTTTCTATGTTGTCCTCGTCCATTTTCGTTTAAGGTGAAATTTTTGCACCTTAAAGATTTATATTCTTCATTGGTTAGTTGAAAGCAATAATATTCAGGAAACCTCTCAATATTATTTTTAACATTTCTATTAAGATCTTTAGTTGTATATTTAAAGAGTCTTGCCACATCACTATCTAGCATTACTTGTTTTCCTCTTATTGTATATATTAAATCTTTTATTTCTTCATTAGATAATTTATTTTCTTCCATATTTTCACGACCTTGTTTTAAACTATATATAGTTTAAAACATTTGTTTGCCTTTGTCAAGTATTTTATAAATATTTATTTTTTTAATTTATATAACTAAAAACTTACTAAACCGTATTAGTTCTTAAGTTGTACCTAAGTGGTGGAGATTAAGTTAGTTGTTACAGATAACTTATTCGTAAACTTTATGGTGGAGATGGAGGGAGTTGACAAGCCGCGTCGGGAAAAAGGTTCACTGAACCTTTTTCTTTTCCTCCTTTTCAACTCCTCTAATTAAATACAAAAAAACAAAACCACAGCTTTTGCTGTGATTTTATTTTTTTGGTGGAGATGGAGGGAGTTGAACCCTCGTCCAATAATTTTTCCACATAGATTTCTACGAGTGTAGTTTGTTATTGTTTTTTCCCTCTATTCCTTGCAAACAAACACGCTTGGAATTTTGGTAGCCTTTTTTTACCCATTATCCTCAAGGCAAGAATAACTTTGTTTCCTACTCTAGTCGACGCCTTATCCATAACAGTAGGCTTTATGGTAAAACGACACTGCGCCTAGGCAGCGTATGCTAATTGATTATCAGCGTTTATTTTTATTTCGCTTTTTTTAAGTGGCCAAAGCGACCATCCACTACTCGCTACCTATACTTCTAAATTACTGTCGAAACCCATTACATCCCCATAATACTTACTTTAATATTATACTATCTTTTTTTAATTTATACAACTATTTTTTTATTATCTCTTGCATATTTTTTTGTTATATGTTAATATAATTTAGTAATATTTTTAGGGGTATAGTGTTAATGGTAGCACATCGGTCTCCAAAACCGCCTGTGAGGGTTCGAGTCCTTCTACCCCTGCCACA
>JBJFFE010000058.1:0-7639 GCA_051891435.1 Clostridia bacterium
ATATATTTTAAAAGCGAGTTGTTCCGTGGGGACCGCCGTGGGCTGTTAAAGGCGATAGCCTTGTTACAGCGCCGGTGGGAAGCAACGAGTGATTTAAAATATATAACACCCTGGGAGCGGATTACTAAAAACACTCACACAAATTACAATTTGGATATTAAATCTATAAAAACTATTTAAAAAATTTTTATTTTAATATATAATCAAATACAATAGAGGTGATAAGAATGAAAACCATTATTATAACAGGAGGATCACAAGGTATTGGAAAATGCATGGTAGAGAATTTTGCTAGAGATGGATACAATGTTGTACTAAATTATAATAAATCTGAAAATAGCGCTAAACAAATAAAAAGTCAATTATTAGAAGAGGGCTATGAAATAGAAATTTTCAAAGCAGATATCTCAAAAAGAGAAGAAGTAAAAAAACTTGTAGAATTTACATTAAATAGATTTGGAAATATTGATGTTTTAATAAATAATGCAGGAGTTGCAAAAATTCAACTATTTACAGATGTAACAGAGGAAGATTGGGATGAAATAATGAATGTAAATTTAAAGTCAGCTTTATTTACAATACAAGAAGTTTTACCTAATATGATAAATAGAAAAGGAGG
The DNA here is from genome assembly GCA_051891435.1 of Clostridia bacterium. Taxonomy (GTDB): domain Bacteria; phylum Bacillota; class Clostridia; order TANB77; family CAG-508; genus UMGS1933. The sequence continues at coordinate 620 of JBJFFE010000058.1, forward strand.
CTTAATAATAAACATTTCTTCTGTTTGGGGATTAGTTGGAGCATCTTGCGAAGCAGTGTATTCAGCTTCAAAAGCTGGATTAGATGCAATTACAAAATCTTTAGCAAAAGAACTTGGACCTTCAAATATTAGAGTAAATAGTATAGCTCCTGGAATAATAGATACTCAAATGAATAGTAGCTTAGATGAGAAAATAAAAAAAGAAATTGCACAGGAAATACCTTTAGGAAAAATTGGCAAACCTATTGAAATTTATAAATGTGCAAAATGGCTTATAGAAGATGAATATACAACAGGGCAAATTATTTCTCCAAATGGTGGATGGGTAATATAAAAATGCAACCTTGATGGTTGCATTTTTTTTATTGCTCTTGTACTTTTCTTTTATAATTTCCAGAAATCAGTCTTGGAATATAATGAATAATTTTATATATGGCAAGCCTTATTTTTTTGTTCCAGATATACGACTTTCTTAATCTATTTGGTCTATCTAGAGAATAATCAATATCTGATACAACTAAATCCATACAAGGTTTTTCTAATTCAAAAACATAATTTTGTCCATTATTATTATCCCATTCGTTTTTATCATTTCTAAAACAGAAATTAAAAGAATCACTCTCTAAAAGCTCTAATTCTGTTTGGAAACCTAATTCTGTTTTCTCCATTTTTATTTCATTTAGGTTATCCCAATTTGAACCAAAACCATAATGAATAAAAACTTCTTCAGAATTTTCTTCGAAAAATTTACCTGTATATGAAATTTTTACAGTTGAATTTTGTATTAATTTATCTGTATTAAAAAATATATTTCTTACTAATTCCATTTCTTTTATACCTCTTTGTCTTTTGCTTACAACATTATATTATTAAAAAAATTATAATGCAAGTATTTTTTACAAAAATTTTATTTTCCTAACACTTTTCCAATAATATAAAAACTGTCTTCAGCCTTAACTGTTATTTTAGGAATTGTTTTGTCGACAGCAGTTAAGACTATCTTACCTTCTTTGTTTGAGTATTTTCTTATTAAAATATTATCATTTAAACTAAGTAAAGCAATGTCTCCGTTTGATAATGGTGAATTAAATTCAATAAAAGCATAATCACCTTCAGAAAATTTAGGTTCCAAAGAAGAATCATTAATTCTAATTGCAAGTGATGCACTTGGCATTGAAGGTGGACAAGAAATAAAACTGTTAATATTGTCCACAGCTAAAACTTTATCATATGCAATGTGACTAACATAGTCATATGTTTCTTGATCTTCATTTAATTGTTTATCATATGTATACATTAATTGTTGGTATGGAACATTTAAAGCTTGACAAATATTTCTTAGAGCTTTATGGCTAGGGTTCCTTTCTCCTTTTTCGATGTGAGTTAAATGACCTATATTAATACCTGTTAATTTTGCAAGTTCTGTTTTAGTCATTCCTTTTTCTTTTCTAATTTTTCCAATCATATCACCAATCATAATAGCACCTCGTTATTTTTTATTTTATACTATTATATAAAAAAATTGTCTGCTAGTAAAGATGTTTTTTAAAAAAAGTATTGACTTGTCAAAATAGCACGTGATATTATGTTGTTATTAAGACAAGGAGGCCTGAAAAATGAGTATTAATAATCTTACGAAAATTAGAAAAGATAAAGGAATGACAATTTCAGAATTAGCAGAATTATCAGGAATTTCAATGGGATATATTTGCCATTTGGAAAAAGGAACAAGAAAAAATCCGTCTAAAGAAACAATGGAAAAAATAGCAAATGTTTTAGGAAAGTCTGTTACAGAAATATTTTTTTAAATCTAAAATTTTGATATTGAAAAATCTGGAATAATATTCCTAAAAAAACATATAATTACATTGTAAAAAAAAACTATTTGTGATAAAATTACTCAATAAATGATATTTTTTTTAAGGAGAGAACAAATGGAAAGTGTTAAAGAGTCAAAAGAAGCAAATAGTGAAAATATTAAGGCAGAAATAATAGAAGAAAAAAAGGAAAATCTAGAAGAAAAAGAAGAAAAAAACAATAATCAATATAAAATTAAAAAGACACATAAGTGGATAGTTATAGCAATAATTGTAGCAATTGTAGTAATTATATTATCAACAGGTTTTGCACTTGTAAATATAAATAATGAAAATATAATTGCAGGAGTAACAATAGATAAAATAAATTTACAAGGATTAAATAAGCAAGAAGCAGAAACAATTATTAAAAATAAAATAGAAGAAAAATTAAATGAAGAAATAAAAATAAAAATAGATAATGAAGAATATAGCATGTTATTATCCCAAATTGAACTAGAATATGGAGTAAATGATGCTATTGAAAAAGCGTATAATGTAGGAAGGAAAAGTAACATCTTAGGAAACAATTTCGAGATATTAAAAAGTAAAATTTTTGGAACAGATATTAATTTAAATTCTAATTATAATGAGGACTTATTAAACAATGTTGTTCAAGAAATGAAAGAAAAAATACCAAATGCAGTGAAACAAGTGGCATATTGCATAGAAGACGACAAACTTGTTATAACTAGAGGTTCAGCAGGAGCTTCGATTGATGATAATCAACTAAAAAATGTGATTAAAAAGAATATTAATTTAAGTTGTTTAGAAGAAATAAATATGAAATCATTTCAAATTGAACCAGATGATATTGATATAGAAAAAATATATGCAGAGGTTCATACAGAAGCTCAGGATGCATATTATACCACTAATCCTTTTCAAGTATTTGCAGAGGTGCAAGGAATTGACTTTGATTTAGTTGCAGCAAAAGAAATTTTAAAAGAATATAAGGATGAATATGAAATTCCTTTAATTATAACTAATCCTAAAAAAACAATTTCACAGATTGGAACAGAGGCTTTCCCAGACTTACTTGGAACATTTTCTACAAGATATGATGAAAGCAATAAATCTAGAACTACTAATTTAAAATTAGCTGTAAGTAAAATTAATGGAAAAGTAATCATGCCAGGAGAAATATTTTCATATAATAAAACTTTAGGAAAGAGGACAGCTGAAGCAGGATATAAAGATGCTGCAGGATATGCTGGTGGTAAAGTAGTACAAATGATAGGGGGAGGAATTTGTCAAATTTCTTCAACATTATATGATGCAGTGGTATATGCAAATTTAGATATAGTAGAAAGACATAACCATGCCTTTACAACATCATATGTAGGAGCGGGAAAAGATGCAACAGTTGTTTATGGTAGTTTAGATTTTAAATTTAAAAATAACAGACAATATCCTATAACGATAAAAGCAACTGCACAAAATGGAATTGCAAAGGTAAGTATTTATGGAATAAGAGAAGAAACAGAATATGAAGTAGAAATTGCAACTACAATTTTAAATTATATACCATTTAAAGTCATTTATGAAGATGATGCTAGTTTAGATGAAGGAACAGAAAAAGTTACACAATATGGTTCAAATGGATGTAAAAGTATAACATATAAGATATTAAAATTAAATGGAAAAGAGGTTTCAAGAAGCGTTTTATCAACAGATACATATGACCCAATGAATAAATACATAACAAGAGGAACGAAAAAAACAACACCTGTTGTAGCTCCTCCTGAACCAACAGTTCCTGAAACTCCAGAAGAACCTGAGACACCTGCTGAGCCAGAGACTCCAGAAGAACCAGAAACACCTGTAACACCTGTAACACCAGCAGAACCAGTGATTCCAGAAACGCCAGAGGAACCAGAACAAGAAGAAACAGCAGCATAGGAAATAAATAATAATTTGTGTGAGTATTTTATTAAAGATATCACAAGACGACCGCCCAATCTCGTCGGGGATTATATATTTTAATTTGCTCATTTCTTCCCACCGGCGCTGTAACAAGGCTTCGCCTTTAACAGCCCACGGCGGTCCCCACGAGGAAATTCGCTTTTAAAATATATAAAACCCCTGCGTTGGGCTATTACATTCTTATGTAATTAGTTTATTTATATAGAGCAAGCACGAACAGTTCTTATTATTTATAAATTATACCACATGAAATTCCTTCATTTCAATTGACAAATTTGAAAATAAATATTATAATAAAAAAGCTCTAATAAAAATGCACCATTAGCTCAGTTGGTAGAGCAACTGACTCTTAATCAGTGGGTCCAGAGTTCGAGTCTCTGATGGTGCACCAATCAAATTTTTATATATTTCAGAGCATTTTTAATATATTGTAAAAAGGATATTTTTATAAGAGCACTTTTAAGTGCTCTTTATTAAGTTTAAATAATATATAGAAAAATAAGGAGTTTAAATGAAAATAATTAAAAAATTAATTTTATTTATAATATTAGTGTTAATTGTGGTAGTAGGTATATATACAGCAAGTGGATATGCTATGTACAAAGAAGCATTATCAGCAATACCAATTGATGTAAAAATAGAAGAAATAAAATTAAAGAAAAATTATACGACATTTGACAACCTTCCAAAGACTTATATAGATGCAGTAATTGCAGTAGAGGACAATAGATTTTATAAACATAATGGAGTAGATGTGATTGGTATTGCCAGAGCTATAATTAATGATATCAGAGCAGGGGAACTTAAAGAAGGAGGTAGCACAATTACACAGCAACTTGCAAAAAATATATATTTTACACAAAGTAGAGAATTAACAAGAAAAATTGCAGAAACATTTATGGCATTGAGAATAGAAAGAGAATGTAGTAAAGAGGAAATATTTGAGCTATATGTAAATACAAGCTATTTTGGAGATGGATATTATTGTGTGGGAGATGCAAGCCAAGGATATTTTGGTAAGGACCCAATTGATATGACGGATTATGAAAGTACATTACTTGCAGGAATACCAAATGCACCATCTATATATGCGCCAACAAATAATTTCGAGCTTGCAACCCAAAGGCAAAGACAGGTAATTAACAGAATGGTGGAATGCGAGTATTTAACATCAGAAGAAGCAGAAGAAATTTATAAATAATTAACTAAAAAAGATATAAATATAATTTTTCTCGTTTCCTGTTCATTACGTTCAAAAAAAATATAAAAAATGTAGGGGCAGGGTTCCACCCCTGCCCGAAAAAATAATTAAATATTGTATTAATAAATATGTATATATAAAGAATTACAATTATACAATAATATTTAATAATGTAAAAAAGGGCAAGAACAGAGACGTGCCCCTACAAAATTAAAATAATTTATTATTTGGGAATTATGAAATTAATTCATTAACTGCTGAACAATAACATTTTTAGAGTTGACACTTTTTTCCTCACTTGACGAAATTTGAATATCACTATATAATAATGTAAGTTTGTAAAATTATAGGAGGCGCATATGATAAACGCAATTGGAGTAACATTAAGATTTGGTAAAAGAGTTTTATTTGAAGATGTAAATATAAAATTTACGAAAGGTAATTGCTATGGATTAATTGGAGCAAATGGAGCTGGCAAATCTACTTTTTTAAAAATATTATCAGGAGAAATAGAACCTTCAAAAGGTGAAATAGTAATAGAAAAAGGTAAAAGACTATCAACATTAAAACAAGACCACTTTGCTTATGAAAATTATACAGTAATAGATACTGTAATAATGGGCAATAAAGAATTATATAATATAATGAAAGAAAAAGAGGCAATATATGCAAAACCAGATTTTTCTGAAGAAGATGGAATGAAAGCTGCAAAATTAGAAGAAAGATTTGCAGAATTAGATGGTTGGAATGCAGAAACTGATGCAGCAACACTTTTAAACAATTTAGGGATATCAGGGGAAAAGCATTATAAATTGATGAGCGAAATAGAAGCAAAAGATAAAGTAAAAGTCCTACTTGCTCAAAGTTTATTTGGAAATCCAGATGTATTATTATTAGACGAGCCTACTAATGATTTAGATTTAAAAAGCATTGAATGGTTACAAGAATTTTTAATAAATTTTGAAAATACTGTTATAGTAGTATCACATGATAGATATTTCTTAAATAAAGTTTGTACACATATTGCAGATGTCGACTTCGGTAGAATAAAAATATATCCAGGAAACTATGACTTTTGGTATGAATCAAGCCAATTAGCTTTAAAGCAAGCAAAAGAAGCCAACAAGAAAAAAGAAGAAAAAATTAAAGAATTACAAGAATTTATTGCTAGATTTAGTGCAAATGCTTCTAAATCTAAACAAGCAACTTCTAGAAAAAAATCATTAGAGAAAATAGAACTAGAAGAAATAAAGGCCTCAAGCAGAAGATATCCATATATAGATTTTAAACCAGATAGGGAACCAGGAAAAGAAATATTAACATTAAAAAATATTTCTAAAACTGTAAATGGTGAAAAAATATTAAATAATGTATCTTTTACGGTAAAAGCCGATAATAAAATAGCATTTTTATCTGATAACGAAAATGCTATAACAGTGTTGTTCCAAATAATTGCAGGTGAAGTAGAACCAGATGAAGGAGAAGTGATTTGGGGACAAACTATTACACATGATTATTTCCCAAAAGATAATGGGTATCTTTTCCAAAAGGATGAATCATTAGTAGATTGGTTAAGAGGATATTCTAAAGACCCAGATGAAACATATGTAAGAGGATTCCTAGGAAGGATGCTATTTTCTGGTGATGAAGCATTAAAAAATATAAAAGTATTATCTGGTGGAGAAAAAGTAAGGTGTGTATTATCTAAATTGATGTTATCTGGCGCAAATTTCTTAATATTTGACCAACCAACAAATCACTTAGATATGGAAAGTATAACTGCCTTAAACGAGGGCATGAAAAAATTTAAAGGAAATATGCTTTTTGCTTCACATGACCATCAATTAATGCAAACAGTAGCAGACAGGATTATTGATATAAAACAAGATAAAGTAATTGATAGAGAGTGTACTTACAATGAATATTTAGGAATAGACTAAATTGATGCAGCTAGAGACAGTTCAGTTTATAAATAAAAATATATCAGCCTACCTTTTGTATGATTTTCTAAAAAATTAAATTCTCCAAGGCGTACGC
>JBJFFE010000059.1:0-36487 GCA_051891435.1 Clostridia bacterium
CCTACAAATTACAATTTATTTATCAATTTTTCATGCACATTTTCTGTTAATATTTTATTTACCTCTTCTTGTTTATAATTATTTTGCAATAATAAATTTTCTATCTTACTTTTTATTTCTTCTTGTTTAAATATATTCATATTTTGATATACTTCTGGCTGGAATTTATAATAACTCATATCATCTGTTGCAAGTGCAATATTTTCTACTCCGCCAAGCAATCTTCTTAAATAATTTATATGATTTACATAGGCTTTTTCATAATCAATATTCTTATATCTGCTACAGAAATCTTTAATAGAAGTTACCCCAATTATTCCATCTAATCTTTTTATTTCTAGTAATTGTCTATCACTTAAATTTCTTGGTATATTGCAATATGCTTTTGCATTGGAATGAGATGCAAAAATAATTGGATTATATCCTTTTAATTTTAATTCTTTGCATTTATTTATTATATCATAAAAAGTTCTTTCATTTGCATGGGATAAATCTATTGCAATTTTTTTACTAACTAACTTTTCTACTAACTCTGCTCCTAAACTTGTTAATCCCTCTGTATTTGGGAATTTAACACCTGCTCCAAATTTATTTTTATTATTCCAAACAATTCCAGTACTTCTTAAACCTAAGTTATATAGAATATCAATATCTTTTATATTTTTTAAATAGTCCAGTCCTTCAATTCCCACTAAGTAATTAATATTTTTTGGTATTATTCTATATCTTCTTATTAAATAATTTACAACTCTTAAATTTTGAACAATATCTATTTCATTAGAATTTATTCCAAGTTCATCTTTCATTTCATCCTCAGACATGTAGAATAAATTAAAAATTCCACCTGTAATATTATTGTGGAATATTTTATTACAGTGTAAAATTACTGGTCTTAAATTTCTTCTATTTATATAAATATATGTAAGCAAATCGTAATGACAATCAAACATCTTAAACCTCCAATAATATATTAATATTTTATGTAAATTTTTTATTTATGTTCTTTATCTTTTCCTCACACTTTTTTTCCATTAATCATACTATAATATTGTAAGATAAACTTATAAATATATTTTAAAGGATTGGTGTATTATGGATTTAGATAAAAATATGTGTCCTGTTGTTAAAATTGACGGTTTTGCTGAAAAAGGTAAACAATTTGATTTAGACATCACAATTCCAGAAGATAACAGAAATGTTATTTACGGAGTTATTAGAGATTGCTACAAAGAACCTGTTGAAGATGCTGTTGTTAAATTAATTGAAATTGATTTTGACCATGGCAAAAAAGAAAGAAAACCAGTTTCTCACACTTTCACTGATAAAGATGGCGAATTTGTTTTCGGACCTCTTTGTCCAGACAAAAAGTATGAAGTTCAAATTTGGGTAGACCAAGTTAAACATGTTAAAATTTGTGCTGAATGTGGTAGACACGGCAAATGTTTAAAAGGCGTTAAGTTAGATTGTAAAGATCATCATTTTGACGATGACTGGGATGATCACGATAAATGCGATAAGTGTGACAAATGTGATGAGCATAAAGAACATGATGAACACAAAGAAGATTGCAAATAGTCTTTTCAAGAGAAGAATTTTTTAATTCTTCTCTTTTTTTTTGACTTTTTTATTTCTTTATTGTATAATTGTTTTCATGTAAGGAGATGTGAATTTATGTTTGGAAAAAGAGCTGATGGAAGAAGAATAAGAAACGTCAATCCTTTTTTTATTCTTATTCCACATATTATGAAAAGAAGAAGTGATGCACAGGTGTTTTATAGTCATGAAATACCCCTTGCACCATTGGATGAATATATTGCCAAAAAAGAAGCAGAAGGTATAAAGATGACTTATATGTCTATTATATATTCTTCGTTAATTAGAATTATTGCAGAAAAACCTCTACTTAATCGCTTTGTTATGAATGGTAAAGTTTATGCAAGAAATGATATTACTGTTTCCCTTGCTATCAAAAAAGGGATGAGTGAAACTGCAGAAGAAACCACTTTAAAATTACACTTTAATGGTACAGAAACTATATTTGATATTAGAAATGTTTTGGAAAAAGTCATTGTAGAAAATAAAGATACTACTGCTGAAAACAGTACCGATAAATTAGCAAAAACTTTAGCTTATATCCCAAATTGGTTAATAAAATTTGTTGTTAACTCTTTAATGTTTTTAGATAAACATGATTTAATGCCAAAAGCTGTTATAAATGCCAGTCCTTTTCACACAAGTGCATTTCTTACAAATGTTGGTTCTCTTGGTATTGATGCTATTTATCATCATTTATATGATTTTGGAACTACCGGAGTTTTTTTAGCAATGGGTAAAAAGAAAAAAAGTTTCATTAGTGTCGATGATTCATTAAAGGAAGAAAAAAGCCTTTCACTTCGTTGGGTTTTAGATGAAAGAATTTGTGATGGTTATTATTATGCAAGTGCTTTAAAAGCTTTTACTAAATATATGAAAAAGCCAGAGCTTTTAGAAACAACTGTTGAACCTGTAGAAGATGTTAAGTAACAATGTAGGGGCGCATGATTGCGCCCCTACATTGTTATTATTTACATTTTTATATATTAAATCAAAATAAGTAACCCTCCTATTACACTTAGCACAAATCCTACAATTTTTAGTCCTTTTACTCCATCATTTTGGTCCCCAAAACTAAATACTTTTTTTGTTATTGGCCTTGCATCATATATTAATATTACTCCACACATTAAAATTACTATTCCTAAAAAATCTATTATATTCATATTTCCACATCCTTTGGTTATCCGCAATATGTACATAATATTGCTTCTAATCCTACATTTATATCTATATTTCCTTGCTTGTAATTATAATCCAAATCTATTAGTTCTTGCAATATTTTTCTTAAATGTTTTTCTTCAAAATATTCTGCTTGTTTCTTGTATTTGTTCGTTAAAAATGTTTGGTTTGGTTTTAAATTCAAAGCTTCTATAATATTTCTATTATAATCTATTGCAAGTTTTGTTAAATATATTCTCTTAAAATGTCCATATAGTGTTACTAGTATTTTTTGTATTGGTTCTTTGTTATATATTAATTCATGTAATGTTTCTAGTGCTTTTGATATGTCTTTTTTCCCTAAACTATCTGTTAAATCAAAAATTACACTTTCTAATTCTTTTATAGATAAAAGCTCTATGGCATCTTTTGTTATTGTGCCATTTTCCCCTGCATATTCTATAAGTTTTCTTATTTCATTTATTAAAACTTGCATATTTGTTCCACAGTTCTCAATAAATTCTGTCATTGTTTTATCATCTATTTTTACTTTATAAGCCTCACAAATAGCTTTTAATCTTTTAGCTATTTTATCTGGCTTTAACCTTTCAAAATTGCATATGGTGCCGTGTTTTTCTATTATTTTTGTAAGGTTATTTGTATCGATCTCTGTTTCTATAAATAATAATACTACTGATTCGTTTATTATATCTATATTTTCTTCAATGTATGTTGCAACCTTGTCCGTTATTGTATTATTACTTTTTTTCGCTGTTGTCTTAGTTTTTTTGAAAAGGCCTGAATTTTTTACTATTATTAGTTTTTTATTATACCCAAAAGCAGGTGTTTCAATTTCTGAAATTAATGAGTTTATATTTGTATCGTCTATTTGAATATAATTTATTCCTAGCAAAAGATTTCCAAATAGTTTTTTTATTTTTTTGACTGTAGTTTCTAGTAGATATTCTTCTTTTCCATACAGCAAATATATGCTATTTAATTTTCCTTGTTTTAGTTCTTGTTCTAGATTTTCTGTTGTCATACATTCTCCTATTAATTTAATTATATATAAGTCCGCCAAATCTCATCGGGGTTTGATTTTTCTTTTTTAGGCACCTCTAAGTAATTCCTACTCAGATTCTCCTAAAAAAGAAAAATGAAACCCCTGCGTTTGGCTACATATCAAAAAAATCAACTGTGTTGTTAGAAATCATAGATTATTCTAAAAATTTCTGCCACACTCCAAGCCTGAGCCATTGTTCCTTTTGGTAAATTTGGTTTTTTCGAATCATATATTTCTGATATTGTTCCTATTGTTCCTCTTTCAAACATTTCTTTTTCAAATGTTTCTTTTACATTTTCTTTGAATTCTTTTATTTTTTTTCTTAGCTCAGTTTTTTCTTGCTTATCTTTAGCATATTTTACCATGTTTTTTAATGAATTATAGTATAATCCGCAATAGCCATGGCCAAGTTATTCCTTGATGATAGCTAGAATCTCTTTTAAATCCATCACCTTCGTATATATCTATATAGCCTTTTTCTCCTTTTGCTAAAGTTTTAAGTCCATATTTATTTAATAATTTTTTTTCTACAACTGATATTATATTCTTTGCTTTATCTGATTCTGGATTTATAACAGGATAACTTAAACTTAATGCAAATAATTGATTTGGTCTTATTTTACTATCTCCTAAAACATCATATAAGCAATTTCTTTTATTGTTATAGAATTTTTCTTCAAAAGATTTTTTACATTCTTCTGCTAATTTTAAATATTCTTTTTCTTCTTTTTTGTCTCCAAATTTTATGCTAAGTTCTGCCATTATCATAAGTGCATTATACCATAAAGCATTTATTTCCACTGCTTTGCCATTTCTTGGTGTAAAAGCATGATTACCATATTTTGCATCCATCCATGTGTTTTGAGTTTCCGGAGTTCCAGAAGATATTAGAAAATCTTTATCTAAAAATATATTGTTATTATCTAAATCAATTCCTTTTTTATAGTTTTCAATAATAGATTTTAATTTATTATAAAAGTTTTCTTTTATAAATTTATAATCTTTTGTATATGTCAAATATTTATATATTTGTTCAAATAATAAAAGTGAACTATCCACACTATTATATAATGGTCTATTATCATATCCAGAATATCCATTTGGAACAAGTCCAAATTTAATATCTCTTGTCATTGTTAATAATACTTCTTTTGCCACTCCATATTGTTTTGTACATAATAGTAAGCCCTCAAAAGATATAAGAGAATCTCTTCCCCAGTCTAAAAACCAAGGATATCCTGCAATTATTGTATGATAACCAAAGCTTGGTCTATATACAATAAAATTATCTATTGCAATCATAAAATATTTTAACATTTCTCTTTGTTTTTTTTGCTCTTTAGTTTCTTTTTCAATATCTATTTTTGAATCTAGTATCTCTGTCTTTTGCATTAATTCATTTATTCTAATTATTTCTTTATTTATAACTTTTTTTATGTTTATTTCTTCTATATTTTCTTCTAAAGAACAAATAAACCTAATCTCTTTTTCTGTGTTTTCTGGTATTTCCATTTCAAATCTACCAGGAACAGCCAAATTCTCTTCTGGGAAAAATCCTCTTTTTTCTTCTTCTATATAAAACATATTTCTAAAAGTATCATTTTCATGTTTAATGTATTTACCTTCTGATACATACATGTAAACTGGTGTGTTAGAATTATTGTCAATTATCAATTTGACTTTATTGCTATTTTCTGTTTGTCTTATATCATATTCATGGTTTGTGTTCATCACATGAAAATCTCTAAAATTAACTACTGGTGTTATAGTAAATTTTGCCTTTGTTCCATTATTATAAATTTTATATAATATGCATACTGTATTTTTCCCATGCTCCATACATATTAATTTCTTTATTGTTACATTATTCACTTTATATGTAAAAATTGGTATATATTCTTTTTCAAACTCTTGCTCATATTTGTATCCTTTAGAAATATAATTATGGCACATATTAGAATAAATATCATATTTATTACCTTCTATTTCTATACTTTCATCTACTTTTGAAAGTATTAGATGTCTTCTTGCTGGTGGTGTAAGTGGTGCTACAAGTAGTCCATGGTATTTTCTAGTATTTATTCCTAATACTGTACTTGCTGCATATCCTCCTATTCCATTTGTTATAAGCCATTCTCTTTGTATTCCTTCTGTCATCTCAAGTTTTTCTTTTTCTATTTTCATTTGTTCCTCCAAAAATTATTTTTTACCTCGGTAGGTTTCTTCTATAAATCTTTCTTTTTCTTCCTGTTCTTCTTGTTCTGTTATTTGTTTTGCTTTTTCATATAATTTAATGTTCTGTTTTCTAGTCTTTTCGCTTTCTTGAATAGACTTTATTCTTTCACTATATTTATTTCTAAATTTACTTGTTTTTCTACCTAATTTTTCTTTTTTAGGTTTTAATTTTTTTGTTTTTTTGCCTTTATTTTTCTTTTTTTCTTCTTTTAATTTTGAATGTAATAATAAATATTGTTCATCATTTTGTTTGTCCCTAAATTTCAATTCTGTACAAATTAAATCTATTATTGTTTTTGCAAGTTCATCTGGGTTATGTCTTATATATTCTCCTTCAACACAAGATATATCTGCCTTTATTAATTTTATACCTTTGCCTTTCAAATTTTGTGAATCTATTTCTACTAAATTAGCACCTTCTTTGTTGTATTTTCTTAAAAATTCTGGTACTATATCTCCATTATCGCAAATACAATAATCTATTATTTTATTTCCTGCATGCTCTACAATTGCATTTATATGGTCTGAAACATCATAATCATCTGTGTGTCCTGGCTCAGTCATAATATTTGGAATATAAATTTTAAATGCTTTACTTTCTCTAATTGATTTTGCAACATTTTTTATTAATAAATTTGGTATTACATTTGTATAAAGACTTCCTGGTCCTAAAATTATTGCATCTGCATCTTTTATAGCATCTACTACACCTGGCGCAGTTCTACAGTTAGATGGATTAATAAATACTCTATTTATTTTTGTTACTCTATCTTCTGTTATATCTGCAATTTTATCTTTATCTTCTATAACCATACCATTATCTAATTCTACACAAATTTTCATCTCATCTAATGTTACTGGTAGTACCTTTCCAACAATTGCAAAAATTTCATTATTTTTTTGAACACTGGTTGCTAGGTTTCCATATATGTTTTTAGCTGCTTCTATATATAAATCTCCTAAATTCAAGTTTTTTGTTTTTCCTGTTTCAAAAGTATAATTTAGTATTTTTGACATTTCTTCAGAGTTTTCTGCCAATGCTTCTAAACTTCTTTTTATATCTTCAGTCTCGCTAATATCGTTTTTTCCATATTTTGATACTGTTACAATAGCTGTAATATTACTTGTATATTTTTTTAATCCTTTTAATACTGCACTTAATCCATTTCCTCCACCAATTACTACAACTTTTGGTCCTTTCGAGTTTGCTGAATTTTCATCATCTTTTTTCATTATTTCTGGATTCGCAGCAAGTTCTAATATTCTTCTTTGTAAGAATACTAGTCCTAATATAAAGCATGTAAAACCAATTATGAATAATATAATAATTTTTGCCATTTGCATTAGTTCTAGTCTTTCTACTGCAATGATTTGTGCAAATTCATAACATGTAAGTAACATTCCTATAATTATTAATAAAATCCATCTTTTTGTTTTTTTATTTCCTATTATTAGTTTTAATATTTTTTTCATAATTTCCTCCAAAACTTTTAATTTTACTCCTTAAGTGTTTATATATTTTATAGAAATTAATCTTCTCCTAAAATTTGTATTTCTGGTTCAATGTCAACATCAAATTTTTCTTTTACTTGTTGTTTTATATATTTTATTAGTTCTAAAATATCTTTTGCTGTTGCGTTTCCTTTATTTATTATAAATCCTGCATGTAAAGAAGAAACTTCAGCATCTCCAATACTATAACCTTTAAGTCCACATTTATCAATAAGTTCTGCTGTTACAAATCCATTACCTCTTTTAAAGGTACTTCCTGCACTTGGCATATTTATTGGCTGTTTTGTTTTTCTGATTAAAGAGAACTCCTCCATTTTCTTTTTAATTTCTTCTTTATTCCCTTTTTCTAATCTTATTTTACTATTAATAATAATCCAATTTTTCTTTTGAAATATTGATTTTCTATATGAAAATTCATGCTCTATATTTTTTATTGTTTTAATATTTAGATTTTCATCAATATATGTAGTTTCAATTAATTTATCTCCTATTTGCTCTCCATATGCTCCTGCATTCATAAAAATAGCTCCACCTAGGCTTGCAGGTATGCCACACGCAAACTCAATTCCTGTAAGTCCCTCTTCATATGCTGTTCTTGCAAGTTTTGGAAGTAATACTCCTGCTTCTACTTTAAAAGTAGTTTCATCTTCTTTAATAATTTTATTAAGATTTAACTTAACTACAATTCCTCTTATTCCTTTATCTTTTACTAAAACATTGCTTCCATTTCCAATAACAGTAGTTGGTACATTTTTTTGTTTGGCTAACATTAGTAAAAATTTAAGTTCTTCTGTATCGTTTATCTTTACAAAAATATCTGCCGGTCCTCCAACTTTAAATGTTGTATGATTTTTCATAGGCTCATTTAAAAGAACTCGTTCTTTATCTATTTTTGTGATTAGTTTATTATATAACTTCTGCATATAATCTCCTTGTTTTAATCATATGTTTACTTCTTTTAAATTATTCTACTCTTATTTTTTACAAAATAGATTGTACCATTTTTTGCATTTTTTTACAAGGTGTTTGGTTTATATTTTATAATAAGAAAAAGTGAACCCAAAATAATAGACAAAAAATTAAATATATTTTTTGTCTATTATTTTGGGTTCACTTCATCTTGACGCGTAAACTCTCATATTAGGCACCTGCACACAGGTGCTTTAATAATTCAAAATTTCTATCCTGCCACTACTGGCACGGTTCTTCTGACTGCATCGTGATTAGCACACAGACCTACGAATTATATAAAATAGCAAGGCTATTTTATATAAAGTGAAACTCTCGAAGAAAGGGAGGTGCTGAAGTTACTAAAGGTTGGGTTGCCGTTGGCAGTTCGCCTAGACGCATAGTAGATGTTGCCACTGGGGAAGATACCTCCTCGAAAAACACGACTGCTAGAAAAGCCGGCTTCTTGTGTCCATTCGTATCTACTAGCCTCAAGATCAAATATATTGGCTACTTGGTCTACTTGATTATTTCCTGTTTTTATTGATGAATCTCCAGATTTTCTTGCACCTGCTTCTGTTACATAGAATTTTGCTCCTACACCATCATTTTTTCCATTTACAAATATCATCATTTGGTCCCATTGTGAGCCCCATATCATTTCTGATGTTACGCCTAAACTTGTATTGTATTTAGCATATTCTCTCTCATATTTATACATTTCATACCATGTTGTATCTACTAATGCTGTTTGGTCTTTTTGGCTTTGTGCATATGTTATTGCATTTCCACCTGCATCTGTATACGTACCCACACTTATTTCATATCTTCCAACATAAAAGCCCCCATTTTTGACTACACTTTGCACCATTTGGTTATATGCATTTTGATATAAGTCACCTGAATATCTTCCTAATCCATAATTTGTAAAATTTGCTTGGGTATCATAATCAGAAAAGGCTGCTGGTTCTCTGTAGCGATCTGTCCTTGTCCAATCATATACAGTGGTAGTTAGTGGCTCTGTTCCACTAAATTCATATAATATTCCTTTGTAGTCTGTTCCTACTTGAACTGCCATTGGGTATGTTCCAATATTTACTAACGATTGTACTGCTTCTAAATCTGTCATTTCTGTGTTTCCACTATCTGCTTTTATTTTTGCAATTTCACTCTCTGTTATTATTGCTTTATCTACTGGTATCCATACAAATTGGTTTCCTATATTTTCTCCATCTTCATTCGTTTCATTCGAGTCTGTTATTACTAATCCACTTTCTATTGTTGTACCCTCTGTTTCTAATACTTTAAATCCCTTTGGAATTATAGCAGTATAATCTCCACTTGTATGTTTTGCATTTTCTTTAAGAATTCCATTTGTATCTTTACTTGCTTCTGCATATGTTGGAACAAAACCTTCATATTTACCAGCCATATAATCATCAATTGAATTATACCATTTTCCATCTACTTTTACTTTTCCATTTGCTAAAGTTTGCTCTTTGTCTATTGCCTCGTTTGTTTCTCTTCCTGCTCTTCCTGCATATTCAAATAGTCCTCCATTTACAGCAACTGTTATGGTTACAGCAACCAATATAAGCATTACGATTATTGTTATTATTAGAGCTATTAGGGTAATACCGTTGTTTTCTTTTAATTTGTTTTTATTCATTTTTTAATCCCTCCTATATTTTTTCTTTGGGCAAATGTCCCTACATTACACACAAAAAGACCTATGCTATATTCTTAGGTACAACAACCTAAGACCATAACATGGGTCTTTGTTTCTTTTTTTGAATATTCTTAAAAATATGTTATCTAAAATTACTTGTGTGTGTGTGTATGTGTGTGTGTGTGTGTACAGCGCCAACGGTTACAGCTTTTAACATATTTTTACCTCCTCTTTTGTTCTGTATGTGGTCTAGCCATTGTAGGGGTCGGTCTTGACCGACCCGCGGGCTAGTCAAGACTAGCCCCTACAAAATTTGTAATTATTCTAATATTATGAAATCATTTTATACCATAAATTTTGAGTTTGTCAATAGGCATTTTAACATATTTCTAATATCTGATTTTTAAATTATCTTATTTATAAACTCTAAATTTTCCATTTTATTAATTGCAAAACATTTTTTGCCTAAGTCTTTTAAAGATGCTCCACAATGGTATAATTCTACATTTGTTAATCTTTCGAATACTTGTCCATTTGCAACTATAAATTTTCTCATTTCTACAAAAGCTCGTATAATATTAATACTAACATTTATTGCAGTCTCATTTTTTAATACCCCAGCCAGCATTGATATTCCCTGTTCAGTAAAAACATATGGTAAATATTTTCTTGTAACTTCTCCATTATTAGCTTTTCTATTTAAGGTTCCAAGTTGGAACCTTAAATTTTGAAACTCGATTTCGGTTAATTGGAAACAAAAATCTTCCGGAAATCTATCTATATTTCTTTTTACAGCTTTATTAATATTTTTAGTTGTATAGTGATATAACATTGCAACATCACTATCTAACATAACTTGTTTTCCTCTTATTGTGTATATTAAGTTTTTTATATCCTCATTTTGTACTATTTTTAATTCTTTATTTTCTAATACAGCATTACTTGTTTCTGCCATTTTTATCACTTCCTACTTTTATTTTTTTACACTATATAATACATTTGGCAAAATAGCAAGCGTTTTGTTGTAAATTGTTTAATAACTTTTCGCCATATTTCGACAGTTATATAAATCTTTAAATGTCATATTATTACAAAACAGTAATAATATTGGAAACTACAAATTATATATTTTATTTTTATAAATATTATGTTATAATAGTTGTTAGGTGATTTTATGTTTGATGATATTAAAAAGAATAAAAATAAAACCCTTGTAATTATTGGTGGTTTTATTATAATGATTACTTTGATTTTATACTATATTTGTTTAGCTTTTGATGTTAGTGCTCCTGTGGCTATTTTTGTTGCATTATTATTTTCTATTTTATCATGTTTTGCTTCATATTATAACAGTGATAAAATTATTTTGAAAGTTTCTAAAGCAAGACCTGCTACTCTAGAGGAAGATAAAAAATTAGTGCATATTTTTGAAGCACTTATGATTTCTTCTGGCTTACCTTGCCAGCCTAAGCTATATGTAGTAGATGATGCACAACCAAATGCTTTTGCTACTGGTCGTGATCCAGAGCATGCTATTATTTGTGTAACTACTGGTCTTTTGGAAAAACTTGATTATTATGAGTTAGAAGGTGTAATTGCTCATGAGATGGGACATATTAAGAATTATGATATTAGACTTTCTGCAGTAGTTACTGTTATGGTTGGTTTTATTGTAATGCTTTCTGATATGTTTACTAGAATTTGTTTTTATGGTAGAAGACGCGATAGAGATGATGATAGTAAAGGTTCTGCAATATTAATGGTTATTGGTTTAATATTTTTAATTTTAGGACCTATTTTTTCTAAAATAATGCAAATGGCAATTTCAAGAAGAAGAGAATTTTTAGCTGATGCAACAGCTGTAGAAATAACAAGAAATCCTCAAGGATTAATTTCTGCATTAAAGAAACTGGATTCTGACCCAAATGAATTAAATTCTGTAAATAATGCAACTGCTCATATGTATATTGTAAATCCTTTTAAGGATAATCCAGATAAAAAGAAAAGAAAAGCTGGTCTTTTAGATACTCATCCAAGTATAGATGAGCGAATTGAGGCTTTAGAAAATTTAGAATAATGTGATTTGTGTAAATTTTTTAATAATCCGCTCCCAGGGTGTTATATATTTTAAATCGCTCATTGCTTCCCACCGGCGCTGTAACAAGGCTATCGCCTTTAACAGCCCACGGCGGTCCCCACGGAACAATTCGCTTTTAAAATATATAAGCACCCTTCGCGCTACTCTATACAAATAAATTAATTGCATAATACAACACTAGCCAAACGCAGGGGTTTAATATATTTTTTTAGAAAGAAAACGGTCGTCCGGCACGGCTGCCGGATTACCCTATAAACCTGATGACTTTTCTTGATAAAAAAATATATAAACCCCGACGAGATTTGGCGGATTTCTATCGAATTATTCACACAAATTATTATTTAATATTGTTTTGCACTTAATTTTATTATTAAATCCATATTGTCGTCCTCTGCTGCTTTATTTTTTCTAATTTGTCCACATTTTTTACATCTAAAAACTATTACATAACCTTTTTTATTACTTAGTTCTATTCCAATAGGTTCTAGTACCCCATGGCAAGTTTCTTGTCTGTCTCCTGGGTTTACATCTACATGTTTTGAATGCAAACAATAATTACAGTGATTTCTACAAGAATATCCTAATTTTTTTACTTTTTTGCCACAGTTTTCGCATATAAATTCTTCATCTATTTTAGTAAATAAAGGTTCCATTTTTATCTCCTATTCTTCAAACACAGAGCCACCTATAAATTCTCTAAGAAGTGAATTTGCAGGTATATCTTTTGAATCTATTGTTTCAAAATAAGAAAGCATTGTGTATATTCTTTTTGCTTCTGAATATAGTGGAGAGCTCTTATCTATTTCTTTGAGTAATGGCATTGCATATTTTTTTAAAACACCTAATTCATAAATAAAAGATGAATTAAACATTGCATCTGCTTCTTCTTGGAAGGTAAATATATTTTTTTCTTCCCCATTATTTACTGATGGCCACATTCCTAAAGTATGCATAGCACTATATCCTCTAAATTGTTTGTCTCTTACTAACCTTCTTATTAATCTTGTATCTGTTGTTGATATTCTGTTGTAATTATCAATATTTAATACTGTTAATGCACTTATATATACTTTGAATTTTTGTTCTTTAGGAATTAAATATGTTAGTTCATCATTTAAGCAATGAATTCCCTCCATTATTAATATTTCATCATCAGCCAATTTCATTGTATTTCCTAAATATTCTTTATGTCCGGTATGGAAATTAAATGTTGGTGCTTTTATTTCTTCTCCATTTAGTAATTTCATAATATCGCTATTTAATAGCTTAGTATCTATTGCTTCTATACATTCAAAATTGTAGTTTCCGTCTTTGTCTAAAGGTGTATTTTCTCTTTCTACAAAATAATTATCTACAGAAATTGTTACTGGTTTCAATCTATTTAATCTTAATTGTATTCCTAATCTTTTAGAAAATGTTGTTTTACCTGATGATGATGGTCCAGCAATAGCAACTACTTTTAGTTTAGGGTTACTTGCTATTGCATCTGCAATTTTTGCAATTTGCTTTTCATGTAATGCTTCATCTAATAAAATATATTCTTTTATATTTCCCTTTCTTACAATAGTATTTAATTGATGTAATGTATATATATCTAAAATTTTATGAGTTTTAGCATTTTCTTTTAAAGCATTGTATAATTTAGTTGTATCTTTAAGTTCAGGAACTTTCCCAGGTGTTTTTCTACTAGGGTATCTAATTAAAAATCCATTGTCATATTTTACAAGCTCATATTCTCCAATATCTCCTGTAGACATTGGCATTACACCATATAAGTAATTATAATAATTTTCACAATAATATAGTGTTACAATATCTCTACTTGATAGTTCTAGTTGTAGCTTTCCCCTCATATCGTTTGCATCTTTATAGAATTTTATTGCTTGTTTCCTTGTCATAACTTTTTTTATTATTGGTATGTTGTTAGATATAATTTCATTTACTTTATTTTTTACTTGCTCTAATACTTCTTCTGTTATTATAACCCCTTCTATGGTACAAAACATTGAATGGTAAAGTTGATAATCTATTGTAAGTTTAGCCTCTGGAAATAGTGTTTTAAAAGCCATACATACAATGAAAATAAGTCCTCTTTTATATACTCTCATACCGTCTTTATTGGTCACATCTATAAGTTCTATTTCTCCATCTTCTACTATTTCAAAATCTAATCTTTTTACTTCATTATTAAACCTACAAGCTATTGGTTTTAGTTCTTTTTCTTCAATTTGTTTTTTTAAAAGCTCATTAACTTTTGTGCCTTTCTTTACATCTATAATTATATCTTTGTACTTTATTTGCATTTTTTCACCTCTGTAAATTTTCATCTAGCCAGTTTTCTAGTTCATCTATATTTATTCTTACCTGTTTCATTGTGTCCCTATCTCTTATTGTTACTGAGTTGTCATTTTCAGTTTCAAAATCTATTGTTATACAATATGGTGTTCCTATTTCGTCTTCTCTTCTATATCTTTTCCCTATACTTCCAGTTTCATCATATTCACACATATATTTTTTAGATAATTTATCAAATACTTCTGTTGCTTTTTCTGATAATTTCTTAGATAGTGGTAATACTGCTACTTTATATGGAGCGATAGCTGGGTGTAAGTGTAATACTGTTCTTACATCACCTTCAGCAATTTCTTCCTCATCATATGCATCACATATTACTGTTAAAAATATTCTGTCTACACCAACAGCTGGCTCTACACAATATGGTACATATCTTTCGTTTGTTTCTGGATCTAAATATGTTAAATCTTCTTTAGAAGCCTCCATATGTCTTGATAAATCGTAATCTGTTCTATCTGCAATTCCCCAAAGTTCTCCCCAACCAAATGGGAATAAATATTCTATATCTGTTGTGCCTTTACTGTAAAAGCAAAGTTCTTCTTTTGAATGCTCTCTCATTCTCAAGTTTTCTTCTTTTATTCCTATACTTAATAACCAGTTTTTACAGAAATTTTTCCAATATTCATACCATTCTAAATCTGTTCCTGGTTTACAGAAGAATTCTAATTCCATTTGTTCAAATTCTCTTGTTCTAAATATAAAATTTCCTGGTGTTATTTCATTTCTAAAAGAACGTCCCATTTGTCCTATTCCCATTGGAAGTTTTCTTCTAGTTGTTCTTTGTACATTTTTAAAGTTTACAAACATTCCTTGTGCTGTTTCTGGTCTTAAATATACTTCAGATTTTGCATCTTCTGTTACACCCATAAAAGTTTTAAACATAAGATTAAATTTTCTTATTTCTGTAAAATTTTGTTTTCCACAATTAGGGCATACTATTTTATTCTCTTTTATAAAATCTACTAATTGTTCATTTGTCCAGCCATCTAAACCTGAAATATCTTTACCATTTTTAAAGCCCCATTCTTCTATTAGTTTATCGGCTCTATGTCTTGTTTTACATTCTTTACAATCTATAAGTGGGTCACTAAATCCTCCTACATGACCTGTTGTTACCCATACTTGTGGATTCATTATTATTGCTGCATCTATTCCAACATTATATTTAGATTCTTTTATGAATTTTTGCCACCACATATCTTTTATGTTTTTCTTTAGTTCTGCTCCTAATGGACCGTAATCCCAAGCGTTTGCAAGTCCTCCATAGATTTCAGATCCTGGATATATGTATCCTCTGTTTTTGCATAATGCTACTATTTTTTCCATTGATTTCTGTGCCATAAATAATTCCTCTTTTCTTTTTAAATCTAAAAATCCGCCGCATCTCGTCGGGCTTATATATTTTATTTTTATCACTGCCCCATCCAAGAAAATGTAATTCACTTCGTTCAAACATTTTCTAAGGCGGTCACCCCGGAATCGCTCTAAAAATAAAATATATAAGCCCCTGCGTGCGGCTATCATCTACTAAGTATCAAAAACTTAATCGTTTGTAGATGTTATTTTCTTTGGCTCATTATATTTTATTCCAAATGTGTCTACTATCATGTTTGTAATTACTGGTGGATTTACTGGGGTTGTCGTAGTACTTGTTTCTCCTGTTTCTTCATCTGTTTCTACTACTGTCTCTATTTTAGTTATTTGGTCTATTATATCCATTCCTTCTATTACTTTTCCAAATGCGCAATAGTATCCATCAAAATTATCACTACAGTCTTCTGCTGTTATAAAGAACTGTGTACACCCTGAATTATAGCCTTTTGTTAAATAGCTTGAATCTCCTGTGTAATAATAATAAATTGAAAAATCTTGTCTTGCAAGACCTAATGTGCCTCTTTCAAAACTTAATGTGTTTTCTGGATGGTCGTTTTCTGAAAACTCTCCTTCTATGCTGTATTCTGTTACACCTGAACCAGTTCCTTCTTTATCTCCACCTTGAATTAAACTTTCTTCTACTCTATGAAATGTTAGTCCATTATAATATCCTTCATTTATTAGTTTTATAAAGTTTCTAACTGTATTTGGTGCCATTTCTGGATATAATTCCATTTTTACAGTTCCATAATTTTCTATTTCCATTGTCACTATTGGATTTTCAGCTTTTAATGTTTGCTTTTGATAGTAGCCATATGCCATATAAGCAATTACTCCTATTACTATTATTAATGCTATACTTGCTAAAATTATTTTCTTTTTCATTTTATCAATCTCCTTTTTTATTTTTGAAGTGAGAAGTGTGATGTGAGAAGTGTGATTTAAGAAATTTCTTAGAAAAAACTTTTCATATCTCACACCTCGGACTTCGCACCTCACACATCTTTTAAATTACAATATTATTCCACTTGATAATATATCAATTATATCTATTCCCTCTTGGTTTGCCGATTCTACTTGCACCCATACTCCTGTAAATTCTGTTGTTCCATTTGTAAATTGTGATGGTACTTTCCAATTTGAATCAATATATCCTCCACTTGTAGTTACATCTGATGTTCCTCTTAAGAATTCTAAAATTATTTTTCCATTTTCATCTTTTATTATATTTCCATCTGAGTCTATTTTATATGCATATCTTGGAATCCATACATATATATAACTAGTTTCAGAGTCTGTTGCATATGCCCAATTTTGTGATAGTTCCAAGTTTGAATAATTATATGCTGGACTTAAACTTCCTAAGTCACCTTTTAATTTAGGTTTATTTGTTAGTCTTAAGGAAATTGTCTCTGATGGAATGTTTTCATTTTTGTTTACATTATCTACTAGTTTTAAATAATATGTTCCAGATTCTGTAATGTTTATATTTTCTGTTTGTCCTGTTTTGGTATAATTATTTGCCAGTGTCCATTTTATATTATTTTCACTAGTTTCTTTTCCATAATATAGTGCTCCATTTGTAATTTTTATATCACTTATTTGAAAAATTGCATTTAAGCCATCTATTTGAGTAGTAATAGTAAATGTTAAATCCCTATTAGTAGTTTCTGTTTGTTGTTTTAGTTTTTGCCCGCCTGGTAAATTGTATTGACTATAATACATTTTATCTTCATATTCAATGCCAATTAAACTAAAGACTTCTCTTGTTGTAAAATTTATAGCTATTTCATCATCTATACCATCTATTTCTAGTTGATTAGCTATTGCATTACTGTCAAAATATTTAAAATCTGCTACATTACTTGCACTACCTTCTAAAGTAAGTATTTCTTGTAAAGTCGTCTGCCCAGATTCTTGCAACTCCACTCCATATGCATCATAATCTCCATTTTCAGCTATTTCATCAACCTTTTTTTGTATCATTTGCATATATGAAACAAATCTTACCATTTTAGAATGAGCCAGGCTATCTGTTCCTACATATATTGTAACTGATGCTAGAATAAGCATAACAATAATTGTTATTATTAATGCTATTATGGTAATACCTTTTTGATTTGTATTTTGTTGTATATTTTGTTTTAAAACTGGCTCTGTTTGTTGTAGGTTAACAATGTTTACCCCTACATTACATACAATTTTCGCATTTTTCATCTTTTTCTCCTTTGTTTTTATATCATTAAATTATCAAACATAAATTGTTCCTGCATTCTTCTTAATGATTGTTTTATTGTTCTTGCTCTTATTTCTCCAATCCCCTCTACTTCATCTAATTTATCGATATCTGCTGCAAGTATATGTTGAAAAGATTTAAAAGTTTTTACTAAGTTATTTACTATTGCATTTGGCATTCTTGGTATTTTATTTAAAATTCTATATCCTCTAGGATATACTGCAATTTCTTCGTAGTTTTCAAACACCTCATATCCCAGTAATCTTGCAATCGTGTTAGAATCTATAAATCCATCTTTGGCACTTTCTCTAATTAAGTTTAATATTTTTTCTGGCATTAACCTTCTTGTTGGTGCCATATAATCTTTTATAATTAAAAGTTCCTCATTTGGTAAGTTTTCTATTAATTCTTCCAATTGCATTTTTACCAAAAATCCATCTGCACCTAATTCATAAATTGCCCTGTTTACTTCTTCTGATATTTTCATAACCATTTCTGCTCTTTGCAAGCATGTTATTACATTATCTAATGTTACAATATCATTAAATTCATATTCGTTTAAAATTCCAAGTTTCGTATCAAATACTTTTTTATAATTTTCTAATGTTTGAAGTGCTTGATTTGCTCTTGTTATAATTTTTGCTGTGTCTTCTATGGTGTATCTAAATTCTCCTTTAAATACTGTAATTATATTTCTTCTTTGTGAAATACTTATTACAAGTTCTCCTGTTTGTTTTGCTGTACGTTCTGCTGTTCTATGCCTTGTCCCTGTTTCATCTGTTAATATTTTAGAAGATGGAATTATTTGAGTATTTGCCAACAATATTTTCTTTAAGTCTTTACTTAAAACTATTGCTCCATCCATTTTTGCAAGTTCATATAATTTTGCTGGTGTATAATCCTCATCTATTCTAAATCCTCCGGTCAACAATATCTAATACTTCTTTTGAATCTCCAATTATTATAAGCGCACCAGTTTTTGCTTTTAAAATATTATCTAACCCTTCTCTTAACGGGGTTCCTGGAGCTATTATTTTTAATATATCTGTTAGCATTTTTCACCTCTTATTTTAATCCTAAAAATTTCATTGCTTCTATAATATTTTTCACACCTATTATATCCAATTTATAGTTCTCTTTCAATAGTTTTTTATTACTTTCTGGAATAATACATGTTTTAAATCCCATTTTTTCGGCTTCTTTTATTCTTTTTTCTATCATATTTACATTTCTTACTTCACCTGTTAATCCTACTTCACCTATTGCAATTACATCATTTGGAATTGGCATGTTTTTAAAACTAGATGCTGTGCATAATACTATACCTAAGTCTAATGCAGGCTCATTTATTCTAATTCCACCCACTATGTTCATATAAACATCTTGGTTTCCTAAAGCCATTCCTGCTCTTTTTTCTAGCACCGCAATAAGAAGTGTTAATCTATTAAAATCAATTCCATTTGCAGTTCTTTTTGGAAATCCAAATACACTAAGAGTTGTTAGTGCTTGTAGTTCTACTAAAATTGGTCTTGTTCCCTCCATACTAGCAACTACTACTGTTCCTGGAGGGTTTTCTGTTCTATCTGATAATAATACTGATGATGGATTTTTTATTTCACACATTCCGTTTGTCTTGCATTTCAAACATACCAATTTCGTTTGTTGAACCAAATCTATTTTTTACTCCACGAAGTATTCTATATGAAAAATATCTTTCTCCCTCTAAATAAAGTACTGTGTCTACCATGTGTTCTAATACTCTTGGACCTGCAATATTTCCGGTCTTTTGTAACATGTCCTATAATAATTGTTGTAATAGCTTCTTGTTTGCATGTTCTCATTATTTGTGATGTTATTTCTCTTACCTGACTTACACTTCCCGGTGCTGATGTTATTTCATCAGAATACATTGTTTGAATAGAATCTATTATAACAAGTTTTGGTCTTAATTTTATAATTTCATCTTCAATAAGACTTATGTCTGTTTCTCCCAAAAACATTATATCTTCATTATTTATCCCAAGTCTATCTGCTCTTATTTTTATTTGTTCTGCCGATTCTTCTCCAGATACATAAAGGACTTTTCCCTCTCCTTGTACCTTATCACATATTTGTAAAATTAAAGTAGACTTACCAATTCCTGGTTCTCCTCCGAAGAAGTGTTAAAGAGCCATTAACTAATCCCCCTCCGAAGAACTCTATCTAATTCTTCAAAGCCTGTAGAATTTCTTATGATATTCTGCTTTTGAACATCATTTAACAAAGTGGGTTTTGCTTGTCTTTTTTCTGAAAGTTTAGACCCACTTTTTTTAGTCGTTTTCTCTTCATAACATGTGTTCCATTCATTGCATGCTGGACATTTTCCAAACCATTTTGTAGCCTCGTTTCCACAATTACTACACACAAAAATTGTACTTGCTTTTGACATTTATTTCTCCTTCTTTTAACTTTAGTATTGTATCAAAAAAATACCTACCTTGCAATATTTGTTAATGATAAAATAAACATTTATTAATAAAACAAGATGTGTATAAACATTCTACTCTTAAACACATCTTGTTTGTTTTGTTAAAAAATTTTTAACATTTTTATTTTATTAATCCCTTTTCTATCATTTTTTGAAGTGTTATTATAAACATTGCATGTGACCATCCTAAGCCTATTATCCATGCAGGTGACATCGTGTTATTGTCTATTTGCTCTGCCAAATATCCATGCATTCCTGCTGTTTTTAATACAAAGTCGAAACATTCTCTTGCTTTTTTATTTTCGCCTGATTCTAAGTAATAATTTGTCATCCAAAGGTTTGCTATTACCCATGGGTTCCCATCCATATAGTGGTCATTTTCAAATCTTTGATATCCTCCTGTGTATGTTCGTATAGTCATGTTTATTCTTTCTACTGTATTAATTACCTTTTTTTCTTTTGGTGTAAACATATTAAATGGATACACTGTTCCTAATATGCTTATATCAATTTTTTTATCCTCTGCATTTCTTACAAAGCTTTTTTTGGTTTCATCATAAAAGTTCTTTAAGCAATATTCTTTTATTTCCACAAGTAATTTTCTTAAATCTTCTTTTTCTTTGTTTACATTTTCTTGTTTTACTCTATTTTTGGTAAATTCTTCTTTTAATTCTTCATAGATTTTTATCATTGCATTGAAACTAGAATATATACTTGCCATTGAATATAAATGAACGCCTTCATACATTTCCCATATGTCATAACTTACATGCATTTCATTTTTTCCTGTTATTACATCTTCTAAATATTTCTTTAAAAATTTTGTTGCTTTTTCAACCATTTTTAAATTATCTTTTAGAAATTTTTTGTCCATAGTTTTTAAGTAATGATTATATACTCCATATACCACTGAAGCTGTTTCATCTATTTGGTAACCCCAACATGGGGCTAGCTTTCCATCTGTAAAAAATCTTTGTTCCCACATTCCGCTTCTGCTTTGTGTATTTTTACAAAACACTTTATAAAATTTATCTACCTCTTTTTGCATATTTAAAATATCCATTGCTTTTGTAATAAATACAGCATCTCTTGGCCAACAATATGTATATCTTCCGCATTTAGTTAGCTTTTCATCTACTTCTACAGCTGCTGATATTCCTCCTGTTTCATTATTTGTAAGTAGTGGGTATAGTAGAATTGTTCTTTCATATATTTGTGTTATTTTTTTATTTCTTAAAGTATCTGTTAAGTCCAAATTTAGCCCATCATGATTTTTTAAGTATTTTCTCCAATATTTTTTTGCATTATCATGTTCTGTTTTAAAGTCTATTTTTCTAATTCTTTCTATTGTTTTATCTATTCCATATAATCCACTTTTATTGTCATCTATATAAATATATAGCTCAAAGGTTTTTTCTTCGTTTGGCTTTAAAGTATTCAAATTATAACTTATACTAGAATCGGTAGACATTCCTACATAATCTTTGTCTCCAATTTGTCCTTCATTAATACTTGCAATTGTATTATTTATTTGCGAACTAAGTATTTTTTCTTTTGAGAAAGTGCAAATTGTATAATCATGCATATATTGTAATAATGCATCATTTTGGCACAAACCACTTACTTGATTATTATCAGTTGAAATTAATTTAGAATGAACTAACAAATTTAAGTTCAAATCTATAACATTTTCATTTACAAATTTAAATCTTCTTACAAGTACATTTTCTTTTATACATACAAAATCTGTTTGTATAACTTTTAGTTTAAAATAAGTATTTAATATTTCTGTATTTAATATATTTGACCCTTCTGTATAATATTGCTCATAAACATTGTTTATATCGTTGTGTAAATATACAATATTGGAATCGTTAATTTTTAATCCAATATGGAAAAAATCTATAAATTGTTTATAATCTGTGTTTGGATATAATAGCCTTATTAGTTCTCCTTTTTTTGTATAACTTGCTGTAATGTGCTCATTTCCAATTATTGCATCATTAAAATATTTTTCCATTTTTTTCTCCTTTTATGATCATTAATTTGAATAAGTAGATTAGTAGCCAAACGCAGGGGATTAATATATTTTTAACGCGAAGTGTTCCGTGGGGACCGCCGTGGGCTGTTAAAGGCGATAGCCTTGTTACAGCGCCGGTGGGAAGCACTGAGCAACTAAAAATATATTAACCCCGACGAGATTTGGCGGATGTATTTACTGTATAATTAAGATATTATCTTCACTATTTGTTGTTCTAATTCTTTTATTTTTTTGTTTATTTCTTCTATTTCTTCATCTTCTTTGCTTTCGTCAAATATGTCGTCTTTAATCATGTCTTCCATATCTTCTATTTCTTCTTTTAAAGTTGCTAATCTATCTATTATTTCTAATCTTAGATATCTTGGTTTCTCAAATCTATCTACTTTAGATATAATATTAATGTTTTCATCTAGTGTATATGTTTCCCCATAATCTGGTATTGTTACTGGGATGTTTACAGTTTCTATTATTTTATCTTTTAATATTTTTTGTCCTTCCGGTTCCCCATGTACTAAGAAAATATGTTTTGGTTTGTTTAAAAATGAATATATAAAATTTAGCAACCACTCTTGGTCTGCATGGCCAGAATAGCCTTCTATATATTCAATCCTAGCATTTACAGCTACTTCTTCTCCAAATATTTTTACTTTTTTCTCTCCTGATACAATTTTTGCACCTAAAGTTCCTGGTGCTTGGTATCCTACAAAAAGTATAGTATTTTTAGGATTCCATAAATTGTGTTTTAAGTGATGTTTTATACGTCCTACTTCACACATTCCACTTGCAGAAATTATAATTGATGGTGTTGTATTTTCATTTAAAGCTCTAGATTCGTCTGCTGTTCTTGTAAATCTCAATCCTGGGAATTCTAGCGGATTATCTCCACTTTCTATTTGTTTCCTTACGTCTTCATCAAAAAGATCTGTATTTTGTTTAAATACCTCTGTTGCCGATATTGCAAGCGGACTATCTACATATACTGGTGCCTTCATTAAGGTTTCATATTTCTTTAAAAATTCTTCATCATGTCTATTTTCTTTTAATTTGTTAATTTCATATAGAATTTCTTGTGTTCTTCCAACTGCAAAAGATGGTATTACAACATTTCCACCTTTGTCTAATGTTTCAGCAACTATGTTCAAAAATATTTCTGCCTTATCATCATTTCGCATATGTAATCTTCCGCCATATGTAGATTCCATTACTAAGAAGTCTGCATTTTCCATCATCGTTGGCGCACCCAAAAGTGGTATATCATTATTTCCTAGGTCTCCTGTAAATACAATTTTTTTAGTTTCTCCGTCTTCTTTTATCCAAACTTCTATTATACTAGACCCAAGCATATGTCCAGCATCATTAAATCTTACATTTATGTCTGGTGTTAATTCAATTATTTCATCATAAGATACTGGCTTAAATAGCTCTAAACATTTAATAGCATCTTCTGCTGTATAAAGTGGAGGTAATGCTTCTTTTCCACTTCTCATTCTTTTTCTATTTTTCCATTCATTTTCCATTTCTTGAATATGTCCACTGTCTGGAAGCATTATTGAACATAAATCACAAGTTGCTTTAGTTGCATAAATTGGATTTCTATATCCATCATTATATAATTTAGGGATTTTCCCAGAATGGTCTATATGCGCATGTGTTAATAGCATAAAGTCTATATCTTGTACATTATATGCAAATTCTTCATAATTTTCTCTTTCTTCTAGAGCCTTACCTTGGTATAACCCACAATCTATTATAATTTTTTTACCAGCTCCCTCTAGTAAAAAATTTGATCCTGTAACAGTTTTTGTTGCTCCTAAAAATGTAATCTTCATATGTTATCCTCCTATAATTTCCATTATTTTTTATAAAAATATTTTTATTTTTTTATTATATTTTACAGCTAAATCTTTAAATTCATCATATTTTTCTTGTTTTTCTAAGCTATTTTCGTCATACACTTTAATTTGTCCGTCTTTATTTATCTCGATATACACACTATCTAAATCTATTATTCTTGTTTTAAATATATTCTTATAAACAATATAATTTTCTTCAGTATCTTTACTAAATATTGTTAATATTTTTAAATTACATGCTATTGTAATTAGTTTTTTTTCTAATTTTTCTATTTGTTTTTTACATTTATCACTTAACATTAGTTTTTCGTCTATATTAAATAAACTTAAATATCTTAACTTATATATTTCTTCTATAAGTTCACCTTTTTGTGTCATTTTATCTATTTGTTCATTTAATGCTTTAAGAATTAATTTTACAAAATCATCTATAAATTTAGAAATATTAGGTTCTTCTATATTTAATTCATTAATAAAATCATATCTTTTTTCTAAGTCGGTTTTCACTTTTACATAGTTCTTAGGTTTTAGTTTTTCTGTTAAAGTTTCAATTTCAATACCTAAATTTTTTCTTTTTTCTTGGATTCTTTCACTAAAATCACTTAAAGAAAATACTCTTTCTTCTTGTGGTAAAGCCTCATTTTGCTTTATATACTCTTTTTTTAGTGCAATATCATCATTTATATATTTATCTATTTTTTCTATTTCTTTTATGCATTTTTTCTTTTTATTAGTAATATCTTCAATATACTTTTTCTTGTCTTCCATTAAATCAAGTTTTTCTTTTAAATTTTCTCTAGTTTCTATTAGTAATTGTTTTTCATTAGTATCTTGTTTTATATATTCTAATATCGATACTTGTTTTGCAATTTTTACTATTTTTTCAGATAAAGCAGAATTATATTTTTCTTTTAATAAATTTTCTAATTCTTCTATATTAAGATTTTTATTAGAATTTAAATTTTGATACCCAATTAAATAAGCCAAAGCTTCATATATTAAACATTGTGTATTATTTTTATATTCATCATTTTCAGTATTCCAAGACCAACCATCAAAATTTCTTATTACCTGACTTTTAAAGTTCTCTTCCCCAATATCTAGAGCACAAGATAAAGCTTTATTACTTATTTCGTCTGTCGGCTCTATATTAAACCTTTTACTATTTAGTTTATATATTGCTTCTAAAACATCCAATTCATTTTGGTATGTAATTATCTTTTTTTCTTTTTTTACTGCTATACTTTTTTTATCTTCTCCTAATATGTTTTCTGTTTCCTCTAAGCTTGGTTTTACAATTTCTATATTTTGGCAATCTTGCTCTATAATTCTTAATAATTCTTCTATAAACTCTCTTTTAGATGGGCCTTCTACTTTTACTTTTTTATAGTCTTCATATGAATTTTCTATTTTATAAAGCATACTTAAAAGAAGGTTTTTAACAGTTTTTGAAAAAGTTTTTTTTTGCAAAATATTTTCTAGTTCTTTATTATAATCTTTAATATTTAATTTTGCAATTAATTTTTCTTTTCCCAAAACTTCACCTTCTTTCGTTTGATTAATTGTTTAAATAATAATAAAAAAATAAAATTTAAATATTTTTTATTAAGGAACGACGAGGGCGTCGTTCCCTACACATTGCATATTTTAACTACATAAATTTTTTTTATTCTTCTTCTGAATTTTCTACTGGTGGCTGTGCCATTTTTAATTCTTCCCATCTTTCTTTTGGCATTAATACTTTTCTTGGTTTACTTCCTTCATACCCAGAAATTATTCCTCTTTCTTCCATTTGATCTATTATTCTAGCAGCTCTTGCATATCCTACTTTAAATTTTCTTTGTATATATGACGCAGATGCTTGTCCCATATCTATTACTGCTTCTATCGCCTCCATTAGGAATGGATCTGTATCATCATCTGGGTCTTCATCTAATTCCTTATCCGTAGAATTTACTTTTTCTATTTTTTCTAATACGTCTTCACTATATGTTGGTCCTCCATTTTCTTTTAAGAACTCTACTATTTTTTCTACCTCACCATCTGATATATATGCACATTGAACTCTTTGCTTTTTCTGTCCTCCAGACATTGCAAATAACATATCACCTTTTCCAAGTAATTTTTCTGCTCCTCCAGTATCTAATATCGTTCTTGAATCAATCTGTGAAGTAACAGCAAAAGCAATTCTGGTTGCAATATTAGCTTTAATTAGTCCTGTTATTACATCAACAGATGGTCTTTGTGTTGCTATTACTAAGTGCATTCCTGCAGCTCTAGCTTTTTGTGCCAATCTACAAATTGCTTCTTCAACTTCTTTTGATGCTACCATCATTAAATCGGCAAGCTCATCTATAATAATTACTATTTGTGGTAATTTTTCGTCTAGTCCTTCTTTTTCTAAAGCTTCATTATATCCTTCTATTTCTCTTACATTTTTTTCTGCAAATAAATGATATCTATTTTCCATTTCCTGAACTGCCCAAGCAAGCGCTCCTGCTGCTTTTTTAGGGTCTGTTACTACTGGTATTAATAAATGTGGTATTCCATTATAAATAGAAAGTTCTACTACCTTAGGGTCTACCATTACAAGTTTTACCTCACTTGGTTTGGCTTTATATATAATACTTGTAATTAATGTATTTATACATACACTCTTTCCAGAGCCAGTACTTCCTGCAATAAGTACATGTGGCATTTTTGCTATATCTGCTGTTACAAGCTCTCCTGCTGCATCTTTACCTAATGCAAATGTAAGTTTTGATTTTGCCTCTCTAAACTTATCGCTATCAATAACATCTCTTAATGCAACAACCTCTTTTTCTTTATTTGGTATTTCTATTCCTACAGCTTGTTTACCTGGTATTGGAGCCTCTATTCTAATACTTTCAGCAGCCAAACTAAGA
The DNA here is from genome assembly GCA_051891435.1 of Clostridia bacterium. Taxonomy (GTDB): domain Bacteria; phylum Bacillota; class Clostridia; order TANB77; family CAG-508; genus UMGS1933. The sequence goes on from JBJFFE010000059.1 coordinate 27,512, forward strand.
GCAATATCATCTGCTAAGTTTGCTATTTTATTTACTCGTACTCCTTCTGCTGGTTTAAGTTCATACCTTGTAATTGTTGGTCCAACAGATACATTTTCAACTTTCGCAGAAACTCCAAAGCTATATAATGTTCTTTGTAATTTACTTGCAGTATCTTGAATTGCTTTTTTTGAACTTTTCGTTCCGACTTTTCCTTCTTTTAAAAAGTTAATAGGTGGGAATTCATAATTTTGATCTTCTACTGTTAAAGCATGTTCTAGAGTTAATACTTCTCTCGATTTGTCCTCTTTTACTTCCTCTTGTTTTTTAAATAGTCCATTTGTATTTTTATTGTCTGTTGTATCATCTGATGGCATTTTTATTTTTATTTGTTCATCTAAAATTTCTGAGCTTTCTTTTTCTAGCTGTTTTTTATCTTTTTTATTAAATAAACTTAAGTGTTCTTTTTCTTCTTTTATTTCTATTTCAGGTTCTATGTTTCCTGTATATTTTCTTTTTGATGCTTTTTCCTCTTTATATTTTGATTTTTCTCTTTCTTCTTTTTGTTCTTGTCTTTCCTCTACCATATTTTTTACAATTTCTGCTGGTTTTATGCCATATAAGAAAATAATAGTTATAATTCCAACACCTATAGAAAGTATTACTGTACCGGCTTCATCTATTAATTGTACTAAAGGATATGATACTATTGCTCCTACTGCTCCTCCGCCAATGCTTTTTAATCCGTCTTGATAAGCTTCTACTACAGATTCTTCAAATTCTTTATTTTGTACGTCTATATTTCCCTTAAAAATTGTAATTAAAACAGAAATACATATTAGTAATATAAAATATTGAATTAACTTTGATGTGACATATTGTTTATCTTTATCACATGCTATGCTTATTGCAATTGAAAAAATTCCTATTGGTATTATGTATTTTATCCAACCAATCACCCCCCCTAGCATTGGGCTTAAGTGTTCTCCTATATATCCAGATTGTACATATATTAGTATTGCTGATAGCACACTAAGTAATAGTAGTATAACTACTTGCATGTCTTTGTTGTGTTTTTTTACTGTTCTTTTTGCTTTTTTTCTTGCCATTTTTTCTCCTCTTTCAATAAAAAAGCCAGAAGGTTTTAAATCTTATGATTTAATTTTTCTGACTTTCAGATATTATTTAAGTTCTTTTCTGTTTATTTCTATTGTTTTTATAGCTTCATTAATTGATACGCTTACATTATTAATTGCATTTTCTAAATTTGCAAGTATAGCATCTGCATAGTCTTTTGTTCCTTTTGAAATTTCTCTTGACATTTCGTTTGCTGTTTCTATTATTTCCGCTTTTTGGTCATATGCTTTTCTTGTAATTTCATGTTCATCTATCATTGCAATAATTCTATTTTCTGCTTCTTTAACTATACCATCAGCTTCTTTTTTTGCTTCCTCAAGAATTCTACTTCTTTCTTCTTTAACCCATTTTGCCTGTTTTAATTCATCAGGAAGTTTTAATCTTATTTCCTTTATTATCTCTAAAACTTCATCTTTTTCCACTATTCCTTTTTCGGTGAATGGTATGTTTTTGCTTCTTTCCATTATATCCTCTAATGTTTCTAACAATGTAAAAATTTCCATTTTTTTACCCCTTTCGAATAAATATGAGCCAAACGCTTCCATATTTTCTCTTATCAAAAATTTCAGCTTCTTTAATTTTTATTATTTCGTCTTCCTTTGTAATGTCATCTGTTTCTATAATAATAATTCCATCTTCTGTTAGCAAATCGCTCATAATTATCTTTTGTAATGCCATAATTGCAAAATTTGTTTTATATGGCGGATCTAAAAATACTATGTCAAATTTTTTGTTTTGCTTAGCTAATTCTTTTAGTACTTCATTATAATCCTTATTTATAATAGTAGATTTTTCTAAGTTTTTCGTATTTTCTATATTTGTTTTTATTACTTGTATTGCTTCAAATACCTTATCACCAAAAATAGCTTCTTTTGCACCTCTACTTAAAGCTTCAATTCCTAAAGCTCCTGTTCCAGCAAATAAATCTAAAACAACTGCATCTTGGATATTATTTTGTATTATGTTAAAAAGTGCTTCCTTTACTCTATCTAATGTAGGTCTGGTATTATCTCCTTCTAAAGCAATAAGTTTTTTCCCTCTAGACTTGCCACTAATAACTCTCATGAAAAACCTCTTTTATACCTATATATTTTATTTCAAATTTTTAAGATGTCAATAGAATTCACACAATTGTCATATAGATATAATATTTTTGTAATATTTAAAATAATTCTTATACATTATACATTATATATTTTTGTTTTGCAAGTTTTTAGAAACTTTTTCTTTAGAAGAAAATAAAATTACCTTTCCAAATTTATATTCATTTATTTTCTTCTGTAATTCGACAATTATTAATGGTAATATTGAAATTCCTGCAACTATTCCCCATTGCACAGAATTTAATTCTGCCACTTTAAAAACATCACAGATTTGTGGTATTGTTATAACAATAACTTGCAAGAAAATACCCAATAATATTGCACCTGTTAAATATACGTTCTTAAATATCCCTATTTTAAATATTGATTGTTCTGTTCTTACATTAAGGCTATGTACCAGTTCTAATATGCTTAATGATGCAAAAGCCATTGTTCTTGCCACTGTTAATCCATATAATTTATTTCCTATACTAAAAGCCATCAGTGTTAATATGCCTATCATAGCACCTTCTATAAATATTTTTCCCCACAATCCATCTGCAAATAAACTTTTTTTGGCATCTTGTGGTTTTTTATCCATTATGTCTTTTTCCATTGGTTCCATTCCAAGAGCTATTGCTGGTAATGAATCTGTTACTAAGTTTATCCATAACAAATGTATTGCTAAAAGCGGTGTTTCCCAACCTAATAATAATCCAAAAAATATTACTACAATTTCTCCAACATTAGTTGCAAGTAAAAAGTGAACTGCCTTTTTTATATTATCGTATATATGTCTTCCATTTTTCACTGCTTTTACAATTGTTACAAAATTATCATCTGTAAGCACCATGTCTGCTGCATTTTTCGCTACATCGGTTCCATTTTTGCCCATTGCTATACCTATGTCTGCATTTTTTAATGCAGGAGCATCATTTACTCCGGTCTCCTGTCATTGCCACAACATTTCCTTTTGATTTAAAAGCTTTTACTATTCTTACTTTATGTTCTGGCGATACTCTTGCAAACACTGAATAATTCATTATGTCCTTTTCTAGTTTTTCTTGTGGCATTTTTTCTAGTTCTTCTCCTGTTAGGGTTTTATCTCCTAAAGTTAGTATTCCTAAATCTTTTGCAATTGCTTTTGCTGTAATAATATGGTCTCCAGTTATCATAATAGTTTTTATTCCTGCTTTTTTACATGTTGCAACAGCCTCCTTAACACCTGGTCTTGGTGGGTCTATCATCCCAATTAAGCCAACAAAAATTAAATCTTTTTCTATATTTTCATTAATATGCTGTGGTAAATTTTTTAAATCTAAATATGCTACAGCTATAACTCTTAATGCTTCATTTGCCATATTGTCATTTTGTTTTAATATTGTACTTTTTTGCATATTATCTAATACATCAACTGCTCCATTTAAATATATTTTATTACATTTATTTAATAATACATCTGGTGCACCTTTAGTAATTATTCTATATCCATCATCTTTTTTATGTACTGTTGTCATTAATTTTCTTTTAGAATCAAATGATACTTCATTTATTCTTTGCATTTGCTCATATAATTTTTCCTTATTTTGCCCTTGTTTTATTGCAGCTTCTACTAATGCTTTTTCTGTTGCCTCGCCTTCCACTAAAACTTTATCTTTTTCATAACTAATGTCACAGTCTGTACACATACAGGCTAATTGTAAAATGTTTTTATTATTACTAAAATCATTTTGTTCTATTAAATTGTTTTCAAATATTTTTACTACTGTCATTTTGTTTTGTGTTAATGTTCCCGTTTTATCAGAACATATTATATTACTGCTTCCTAATGTTTCTACTGCTGGAAGTTTTCTAATTATGCTATTTTGTCTTGCCATTTTCGTAACACCTATTGATAAAAGAATTGTTACAATTGCTGGCAATCCCTCTGGGATTGCTGCAACAGCTAAGCCTACAGAAGTCATAAACATTTCTATTGGAGATATTTTTTTGAATAAACCTATTATAAATATTAAGAAACAAATTGCTAGAGCTGCTAGCCCTAATTTCTTACCTACCTCTCCTAACTTTTTCTGAAGTGGTGTTTCTGGTGTTTCATCAGTCATTATCATTTTTGCAATTTTTCCAACACTTGTATTCATACCAGTTTCAACTACAACTGCCTCTGCATGTCCGATTTACAACTATTGTTGTTCCAAAAATCATATTTAACATGTCTCCTAGTTGAACATCTTGCTTTAAAATTTCAGCCTCATCTTTTTCTATTGAAACTGTTTCTCCGAGTTAATGCAGATTCTTCTATTTTTAAATTATATGCTTTTATAAGTCTTGCATCTGCTGGTACATAGTTTCCTGCCTCTACAGTAATTATATCCCCTGGAACGATTTCTGTACTTGGCACTTGTTTTATTTGCCCATTTCTTTTTACTTTGCAAGTTGGCGCAGACATCTTTTTTAAAGCTTCTAAGGATTTTTCAGCCTTACTTTCCTGCACTACTCCCATAATAGCATTTAAAATTACAATAGCTATAATAATTATGGAATCAACATATTCATTTGATGACTGCACATATGAAAGAATAGCAGAAATAATTGCAGCAATAATTAAAACTATTATCATGAAATCTTTAAATTGATTTATAAATTTAATAAATATATTTGTTTTTTTACTTTCCAATAATTTATTTAATCCATATTTTTCTTTTCTTTTTTCAGCCTCATCATCTGTAAGCCCTCTTTCAAAATTAGTTTTTAATTTTTTTTGTACCTCTTCTAATGATAGTGTATGCCACATAGTTTTCCACTCTCCTTTGTATTTTTGATATTTAATATTATGCTTGTACTTGTTTTTTATTACTATTTTATAGCAAATTGTAATTTGTATAACACTACTTCTCAGCCTACCTTTTGTATGATTTTTTTAAAAGGTCAAACTCTCCAAGGCATACGCGGGTATTCCCCCGTCTCAAAGGACTGTCGAGATTTGACTTTTAAAAAAATATACAAAACGGCTGAGATTATATAAACACCCTTCTCTCTATTCTATATGAATAAATCAATTTCATAGCAATAAAGTAGCCAAACGCAGGGGTTTTATATATTTTAAAAGCGAGTTGTTCCGTGGGGACCGCCGTGGGCTGTTAAAGGCGACAGCCTTGTTACAGCGCCGGTGGGAAGCAACGAGCAATTTAAAATATAAAAACCCCGACGAGATTTGGCGGTCGTCTTTTGATATTTTTAATAAAACAGATACTCACACAAATTACAATTTATGTGTTGTTATGTTGTACCCCATTATTGTCTATTGTATAATTATCTGCATAGATCAATTCTGATACTGTAACTAAAGTGTAACCTTTTTCTTTTATTTTACTTATTATTTCGTTTAAACTAAGGGCTGTGTTTTCTGTTCCATTATGCATTAATATTATGCTACCATTCTCCAATTTTGGTTCTATTCTTTCCCACATTTGGTCACCGGGTAAGTCCTTTATAGTCTAATGTATCTATTGACCATTGTATAGTTTTATGTCCTAATTCTTCTGCTGATTGTATTACTGTATTATTGTATTCTCCATACGGTCCTCTATAAAGGCATGTTCCTTGCTCTGTAATTTTCTTTATTAAATCAGAACATTTTTGTATTTGCTCTTTGTTTTGCTCATAACTTATATTATTTACATGTGGATGGTTATATGAATGATTTCCTATTTCATGTCCTGCTTCATATATTTTCTTGACTGCTTCTTCATTTTTTTCTACCCAATCTCCTACCATAAAAAATGTAACCTTAACTTCTTGGTTTTTTAATGTTTCTAAAATCATATCAATATCTTCTGCACTCCATGCACAATTTATTGTGATCGTAACTTTTGGTTCATTTGTTTCTACACTATATATTGGCAATAGTTTACCTACATTACTAGCAGTTTCAACTGTTTTTTGAGTATCGTTATTAATTGCAGATGCTGCTAAGAACAATACTACTACCGTAAAAAGTGTAACAATATATGACATTATCTTATCTTTATTAAATACAAAAAACATAAAAAAATCCCCCTAAAATATGCTAATTAATTCTATTCATATTTTAGAAGGTTATTACTATATATTAAATTATTTTTTTACTCAATCGCATTTTTGTAATGATTGTCTTATTCGTTGAACATCTGGAGGCAGGTGCAAGTAAAATTGTTTTATTGTCTACCGAACATCAGATTAATTTGCTATTTTATGTTGACTATGGTATAATATTATTATAAATTGGCGATTTTTAATTTTATTTAAAAATGCTCGTTTTTATATAAAATATACCTATGATAAGGAAGTGATTTGTATGAAATTAATTAATGATACAAATATCACTAGCACGGCTTTAACAGTAAGAAAAGAAAATAGTTTAGCTGTTATTCGTAATTTTACATATACAGCTATGAGGATTTCAAGAAAAGCAATTTTTGCTGCATTTGCTTTGACTTTATTAAATTTGGTTATTTAGATATGAAATAATGATTTTTTACGGGCAGGGATGGAACCCTGCCCCTACAATTTCTATTGTATAATTTGATATGCTCCTATTATTTGTACTAAATATTTATCATATATTTGTTCATAAGACATTCCTGTGTCTGAACCAAAATCCTTTTTTTCTATTTCTATTGATAATTTTTTTTCGTTTGTATTAATAATTTCTATGTTATCTACTTTTTCATAATTGTTCTTTTTTTCTTCAAATTTATCTTTGTCCTCAAATTGCTCATACATTTTTACCGTTTTTAAAACATTGTTTTCAAAATTATATTCTATAATTCTATTGTATTCTGACGTACTTTTTATTACAAGTTTTTCACCTTCTATTGTTTTAGAAGTTTTTATTCCAGTATTCTTTTGCTGTTCTTCGACATTTCTATGTGATAATACTAAATTAATTCCAAATACCAAAAGAATTATAACTAATACTGCTATCAGTTCTTTTTTTAAATTAATTTTCTTTTCTTGCTTTTCTTCACTATGTTTTTCCATATTCTCTCCTTCACTTTACTACTTAAAAAGAGGATATTTTTATATCCTCTTTTTATATTGATTAATTATTTTACAACAACTGTAATTGTTAATCCTGCTTTATTCTCTTTAATTAAATAAGTATTACCTTTTACAAGGTGTATAATATCAGCACAGTCTACATCTTCATTAGTTTCTTTATTTTTTATCCAATCAATTCCTCCATTATTTCTAATGTATATATTTCCATCGGTTGTTTTGCAATAGAAAATTTGATTTGTAACATCACCATTTACTATTACTGGAGTAATTTGACCGACAAATCCATATTGTTTAATGTCACTACTTCCATATTTTTTAACTTTATTTTGCCAGAATGAACTTGCTTCAGATTCAGCATCTTCTATCTTCTTAAATTGTGCATATAAGTTTAAGTTGGCATTTATTGTTTTTATATCTCCGATAACATAAACAACTTCATTGTCATCTTTCCAAGTTCCAGCGAAAACATATCCCTCTGGTGGAACAATAGTTAATTCAGTATCATCTTTTATTGTATGTGTTGCTCCAGCTGATTCTGTAAATTCTCCTAATTTCACACTTCCATTATAATATGTTACTATAAATTTATTTATTTTGTATGTTACTGTTACTGTCACGTCACTTGCTGGCATTGTTCCTTCTACTACTAATTTATCTGCTGCATATCCTTCGATTACTGGGCTTGTTACACTGTAAGCTTCATTATAGTTTAATGTGTCTGTATATGTTTCTGCTGCTTTGCTTCCATCTTCATATACATAATTTACTGTTAAATCATAGCTGTTTATTTTGTATGTTACTGTTACTGTTACATCATTTGCTGGCATTGTTCCTGATACAACTAACTTATCTGCTGTGTATCCTTCGATTACTGGGCTTGTTACACTGTAAGTTTCATTATAGTTTAATGTATCTGTATATGTTTCTGCTGCTTTGCTTCCGTCTTCATATACATAATTTACTGTTAAATCATAGCTGTTTATTTTGTATGTTACTGTTACTGTTACATCATTTGCTGGCATTGTTCCTGATACAACTAACTTATCTGCTGTGTATCCTTCGATTACTGGGCTTGTTACACTGTAAGTTTCATTATAGTTTAATGTATCTGTATATGTTTCTGCTGCTTTGCTTCCATCTTCATATACATAATTTACTGTTAAATTATAGCTGTTTATTTTGTATGTTACTGTTACCTCTACGTCATCTGCTGGCATTGTTCCTGATACTACTAATTTGTCTGCTGTATATCCTTCAATTACTGGGCTTGTTACACTGTATGGTTCTTGATAGTTTAATATATCTACATATGTTTCTGCTGCTTTACTTCCATCTTCATATACATAATTTACTTTTAAATTATAATCTTCTTTTACATAATAAACCTTGATTACATTATTTTCTACATTTGTAGAAATTGTTAAAGGATAATTTTCTGTGTGTCCAAATCTATATCCCGTTATGTTTTTATCATCGTATTTATTAATCACACTTCCAAATGTTGCTGTGTATGGTTCAGTTTTGCTGTCGTCTTTAACATTTCCATAGTAATATTCTACTGTGTAACCATAGCTGTTTATTTTGTATGTTACTGTTACTGTTACGTCATCTGCTGGCATTGTTCCTGATACTACTAATTTATCAGCTGTGTATCCTTCAATTACTGGACTTGTTACACTATAAGCTTCATTATAGTTTAATGTATCTGTATATGTTTCTGCTGCTTTGCTTCCGT
>JBJFFE010000060.1:0-7474 GCA_051891435.1 Clostridia bacterium
TTTTCATTTATTTAAATTTCCTCCTTTTACTTCGCACCACAATCGATTTTGTGGCATTTTTTATACTAATATGGGATATTATCCCAACTAAATCCTTTCATTCTATATTTTTTTACTTCTTTTGTATAAATCATATATACCTTTTCTTTACTAAATCTTGTAAGGTATTTAAAAAAAGATAATAACTCTTGTATTATCTTTTGCTTATATTTAGTTCCTATATCAGAATAATTTAGATACTCATTATCTACATAAATGGATGCAATTCCATCTATTATAATACTATATAAAATTTTTTTCTCATAAACACTAAACTCGTCAAATTCTTTAATTTTAGTTTTTGTATTATGATTAATAAATAATAGTAACAAAGAAGATATGCTCTTTATAACTTTCTTATCTACAACCTCAAAATCGTGTAAGTAAATCAAATTATCTGCTAATATATTTACTAATATTATTTTTGAATCTTCAGACATTTTATTATAATATTTTTTTATTTTTATGTTTTCCATTTTTCCTCCTTACTTTTTTTCAAAAAAAACAAAGTACATAAAATGTACTTCGCTTATTGGAAAGAAACAGTTATTTCAATTTTTTTGACCTAGCCACCGCATACCACCTTGCGATTTCAGACCTTTAATTTTTTAAATTTTTCACTATTTTTTATGATTTTTTATCTTTTTTTCAAAAATTTCATTTTCAAAAATCTCAGTATTTTCAACACTTTCAGAGGTTACTTACGACATAGCAACGAAACACACTCAACATGGCTCGTAAACGGAAACATATCTACTGGTTGTACTTCTTTTATTTCATATTCTTCGTTTAACTTTGCTAGGTCTCTTGAAAGTGTTGCTGGATTGCAACTTATATAGACAATTTTCTTAGGTTTTAGCTTTAGTAGTGTGTCTATTGCTACATTGTCACATCCTTTTCTTGGTGGGTCTATAAATACTACGTCTGGTTGTATCTTTTCTTCCTGTATAAGTTTTGGCAATTCATCCTCTACATTTCCAACTATAAATTTAGCATTTTCTATATTGTTTATTTTTGCATTTTCTTTGGCATCTTTTATTGCTTCTGGTACAGTTTCTATGCCATATAAGTATTTTGCATGTTTTGATGCACATATTCCTATCGTTCCAATTCCACAATAAAGGTCAAATATAGTTTCTTCTCCTGTTAATTGTGCACCTTCAATTGCTATAGTATATAATTTTTCTGTTTGTATTGGATTTACTTGATAAAATGACATTGGAGATATTTTAAATGTAACTCCCAATAAATCATCTGTTATATATCCATCTCCAAAAAGTGTTTCATTCTCTTGTCCTAATATTACATTTGTATTTTTAGGATTTATATTTTTTACTATCGTTTTTATTTCCGGATACTTTTCTACTATAAATTTTACCAGTTCTGCTTCTTTAGTTATTCTCTTCTTGTTTGTAACCAAAACTAACATTATTTCTTTTGTTTTTATACCTATCCTTAAATATATATGCCTTATTTCTCCTGTTTGTTTTTTTTCATCATATACAGGTATGTTATTTTCTACTATAAAATTAAAAACATCATTTGCTATTGCTTGAGTCATCTTATTTTGAATAAGACAATTTTGTGTACTTATTATCCTATGCGAACGCTCTGCGAAAACTCCCATAGCAGGTTTATTATCTATTATTCCTACTGGATATTGTAATTTGTTTCTATAATTATATGGATTTTCCATTCCTAGGCAATCTTTTACTGTTATGTTTTGTAATCCTGATTTTTTTAAATTGTTTTCCACTATTGATTTTTTTAATTTTAATGTTTCTTGATATTTCATATGTCTTAAATTGCATCCACCACATTTATTAAATGTTAAACAATCAGATTTATTTCTATTTTCTGAGCTTTCTAATATTTCTATTATTTTTCCATATGCTTGGTTTTTTAACACTTTTACAATTTTTATTTTTACTTTTTCACCTTTTATAGCATTATCAATAAAAACTGTAAGTCCTTCTATTTTAGCAATTCCTTCTCCTTGATATCCATTATCTACAACATCGACAACATATTCTTCATTTTTCTTTAACATTAAAAATCACCTTTTAAATTATATTTTAAAACTTCCCTTTTTTCAAGTTTTATGTATATTTTCTTGAATTTATTAAATAATATTATAAAAAAGGAGATAACGTATTATGAAAGTTTTGAATTATATTGTACTTACTTTGCTAATCATAGGCGCACTTAACTGGCTTTTAATTGGTCTTTTTGAATTTAACCTAGTAAGTTTTATATTTGGAGAATTATCATTCTTGTCCAGACTTATTTATGTTCTAGTTGGAATTTGTGGTGTTTGGGCAATAGCTTTCTATAGTAAAATAACTGATTAAATGCATAAAAAAGAAATCACTTTTTTCGTGATTTCTTTTTTTGGTGCGGATGAAGGGACTTGGCAAGCCGCGTCGTAAAAACGATTCACTGAATCGTTTTTGTCTGCGTTTCATGGCAGCCTTAACTGCCCTGAAACTTGACCACTCCTTTTCAAGTCCCTTCGTTTATACATATAAAAAACAGACTAACAAAGTTAGTCTGTTTCTCTGGTGCGGATGAAGGGACTTGAACCCCCACGTCGTTGACACTGGTTCCTAAGACCAGCGCGTCTGCCAATTCCGCCACATCCGCATAAATTAAATTAACAATATTTATATTAGCATATTTTTTATTGTTTTGTCAATACATTAAAAGCATTTTTTTATTGTTTTTCGTTAATGTTCAGTAAATGCTTTTAGTCAGCCTACCTTTTGTATGATTTTCTAAAAAATTAAATTCTCCAAGGCGTACGCGGGTCTTCCCCCGTCTCAAAGGACTGTCAAATTTAATTTTTTATAAAATATACAAAACGGCTGACACTATAGTAATCGGTAATATTGGGACTGAACACTAACTTGTTTTCTTAAGCAGTATAATTAATGTTTATATTTCTTTTTTTAAATTACCATTTGTATAATTTTGTCCTTCTAGCCTTTTATTTTGTTTATGTAGTTCTATTATTTTATTTATTTTTTCTATATTTTCTTCCAATATGTCTATACGTATTGAGTTTATTTTTAAATCCTCCCACATTATAGATGTTATCTTTGAATTATAGATTGTAGTATTACAATTAATTCTATTTGTGTATATTGGGAATTCAAAGTTCATTCTGTCTTTTAACACATATTTTCCTTTTATGCACATACCATTACAATTTTTAAATGTTCCAATTGTACAATATTCTGAAGTCATAAGAGGAGTTCTTCCATATACTATAAGTTCTTTAGTTAAATTTGTTTTAATACATTTTATTTCTTCTTCGTTTAATTCAGGTGATATCGTAATAGCGTTAAATTTTAAATTTTCCAACTCTTTAGCTGTTCTATTATTAAATACATTAAAAGTATAATTTGCAATCATTTCTAAATTATATTTTGCTAAATCCTTTATTTGAGATATATTAGATATAACAAATCCTTTAATGTTATATTTACTTACTAAATCTTCTATTTTTTTATAAATTATATTTTTATGCTCATCACGTATAATGTTTGGCATATAGATATATGTATCAGCAATGCTTGTTATTTCTTCTATTTTTTCTTTGTTATTTGCTAAAATTATTTCTGATATTGGTAAATAAATTCTATCAACTTGTTTTAGTTTTTTATAATTATATTCTCCTTTTATTAGGTTTAATAAAAGTGAAATTTTCGTTTGTTCTTGTATTTCTTTTATTGGTAGGTCTTCTAATTTTATTTCTTTTTTTGTTCTACTTATTTTACCTTTTATTTTTTCTTCTAAGCCTTCTAATGCTTTTCTTCTTAAGTCATTTATTTCTTTTATTGCAACATAAGCATTGCTTTCTAAATTTATTTTTATTTCTTCTATTTCAAAAATTGTTCCACCTGTTTTTCTTATTTGTTCTTCTATTCTATCTTTTTCTATTTCTACTTTTTGTGCCTTTTCTACAACCTCTCCTACAGCACAAAATTTTTCATTTGTTTCCATATCTACTACTTCTAATTGCAGTGGTTTTCCAATTTCAATTTCAACTTTACAACGAACTTTTCTTTTTACATTTTCCTTAGAATTTTTTTGTTTTATTTGGTTTTCAAGTTTTAAACTTACTGTCTTATATACTGAATCTCCAGCTTTTATCGTACCTTTTATTCTTCCTATTGTTACTATTTCTCCTGATTTAGCATTTTTTATATTGTTATTATTCTTCATAAGTTCAGAAATTTTACATGAGTTTTTATTTATTTTTATACTATCTCCTAAATCTATTTCCTCTTCTAGTTTTAATTTAATATATCCTCTATTTGGATTATATGATATAACTTTTCCTAAAAATATGCCCATATGGTCTGGTCTTTTAGTGTACATCATATCTTTTCCAAGCTTTCCTTTTATATAGCCTGTACTGAATCCGCCTCTATTAAATACTTGCATTAACTTTTTTCTATCTTCTTCATCTACAATATATTGGTTTTCACTAAGAGCTAAATCTATATATTTTCTATAAATAGAAGTAACCACCCCAACATATTCTGGTGTTTTCATTCTACCCTCAATTTTAAAAGACATTGCTCCACTTTTAATTAATTCTGGTATTATATCTAATGTGCAAACATCCTTAGAACTTAATAAATATCCTTTATCTATTATTTTGTTATCATCCTTATTTATTAATTCATATGGCAGTCTGCATGTTCCAGCACATTTTCCTCTATTTCCACTTCTTTGCCCAATTATACTACTCATCAAGCATTGTCCAGAATATGAAATACATAATGCTCCATGAATAAACATTTCTAAATCCATTCCGAGTTTTATCATATATTTCTTTAATTTCATTTAAGTTTAATTCTCTAGATAACACTACTCTCTTAAAGCCAAGCTCCTTTAGTTTCATAACACCATCTACATTATGAGATGTCATTTGAGTACTTGCATGAATTTCTAAATCTGGGAAATTATTTATAGCAAATTTAGCGAGTCCCAAATCTTGCATTATTATAGCATCTATTCCACATTCGTATGCATATTTTATAAGTTCTATCGACTCTTCAAATTCATTATTTTTTATTAAAGTATTTAATGTTAAATATGTTTTTACATTTCTAAGTTTTGCATATTCAATTGCTTTTTTTAAATCCTCTTTTGAAAAATTTTTACCATTTATTCTTGCATTAAATTTATCTGCTCCAAAATATACACTATCCGCTCCATTTTGAACCGCTGCAACTAAGCACTCAAAATCTCCTGCAGGAGATAATAATTCTACTTTTTTTACCATAAAAATTTCCTCATTTTTTATATTATATTTAATATTGCATATGCCCTTTTTCTACTAATGCCTCATCTATTTCATTTACTCTTTTTATAATTGAGAGTAAAAATTTAGATAATATAATTTTCATGTTTTTTATATTCCATTCAATATTTTTAGCTAAACATGCATTTTTTAAATCTATAAATTCTTTTTTTAATACAGGTATCATTGTTATTCCCAGTGCCACCAAGATTTCAATATCATCGGTATTTATGTTAAATATTTCTAAAGGCTTACAAAGTTTTTTTACAGTTTTTGCAACTGAAAAAGCCGTAGTTGTTCTTGAATATGTATATGTGATATTACATACTAGAATTAATTTGATACTAATATATGTTGCATACAAATAATTTACTAGAATACAATTTATAATTCCTGTAAATAAAATAAATGGTAATAATTTTATTATATTTTTTATTGCATTTTTTATATTTACTTTCACAATAGCCATTGCAAATATATTTATTACTGCTGATATAACTATATATACGTACTTATTTGGCGTAAAAAATATTAGTGTAGAATATATTATAAATGTTAAAAATGATAATACATTTTTCATTATCTGTCTCCTATTATTAATGTAGGAATATACTTCCATGTTTTTCCTTTATTTTGTCAAGTTTGGAACAAAATTTCCTACAAATTGTTTTTTATTTTATTTATCAACTCTTCTGTTGTAAATTCTTTTAAGTCTATATTTAATTTTAATGCTATTTCTATTATAGTTGGTAGTTTTATATTGTTTTCCATTAATATATCTACACTCGATATTAAATTCTCTTTTTTTATTTCATTTACTATTTGTCCATTTCTTAGTATTAGTATTCTATCAGCTAATAATATCTCTTCTACTAGGTTTGTTGTATATATAATTGTATATCCTTCTTTTTTTAGTGTTTTTATTATATCATATATTTGTTCTTTTCCTAAACTGTCAATCATCGTAGTTGGTTCATCAAAAATTATGTACTTAGGCTCTTTTGCTAAAATTTCTGCTATTGCAATTCTTTGTTTTTGTCCTAAGGATAATTCATATAAATCTTTATCTATATAATCATACATTTTAACTTTTTTTAGGCTTTTTATTATTCTTTCTTTTGTTTCTTCTTTAGTTAAATGTTTTAATGCAAATGAAAGCTCATCATAAATATTATTAAATATAATTTGATTTTCTGGATTTTGAAATACTATTCCTACTTTTTTTATTGCCTCTTTATAATCTTCTCTTTTAGTCAAATCTAAATTATCTATTATAATTTTCCCTTGTTTTGTTTTTAAAATTCCAGACATAAGTTTAGCAAGAGTTGACTTTCCAGATCCATTTTCACCTACTATCGCAACAGTTTCGCCCTCTTGTATTTCAATATTTATATTATTTAATATATTATTACTGTTTTTATACTTAAAACTTAAATCACAAATATTAATCATTTTCGCTCCTTAAATATTTGTTAAATGGTTTTCTTAAAGCTTTTTCTAAAGCAAATACAACAATTACATGAATTGGTATCATTATTAATTGTTTTGGAACTCGTGTCCAGAAAAGTACCATAAATGCTTTTCCTCCTGTAATACTAACCCATAAAGTATTTAAAAACATATTAGAAATTATTGCCACTAATACTGTAGATATTGTTAATCTTATTAAAAATTGCTTATCTGTATAAGAATTATTATCTTTTTTATATAATATCATTCCATAAATAAATCCTGCAACTGCTGTTGAAATTGTATATCCAACAAAATAAGGTCCTGTTGGAAATAATGTTGCTCCAATTATATCTCCTAATACATTAATTAAAACCGTATATTTGGGGCCAAGCCAAATTGCACAAAGCATTGTTGGAACAAAAGCAAAACTTATTTTCATTATTGGTGTTTTTATAGATAAAAATCTTGAAAGTATTATTAATAATGCTAGTAATAATGCTGATAATATAATTTTTTTATTTTTAGACATATTTTTCTCCTTTATTTTTAAACTTGTTTAATTATACATTTATTTTTAAGCATAGTCAACATTACAATAATCTATATTTTTAGGCATAAAAAAAATCTGGCAACTTCCTATCTTCCCAGCAGGGTAACCCACAAGTATTT
>JBJFFE010000061.1:0-36078 GCA_051891435.1 Clostridia bacterium
GGTCGTCTTTTGATATCTTCAATAAAACAATTACTCACACAAATTACAATTTGTAACTAAATTTTAATTATAATCTTGACATATATATAAACAAGTGCTATCATAAACATATGAACAATTATTCACATATTAAAATGAAGGAGAATATTATGGATAGTGAAGTTATTAATATAGAAAAAGTAGAAAAAGTAAAAAAATCTATGCCAACAGATGAATTTTTATTTGATATGGCAGAGTTATTTAAAGTTTTTGGTGATTCCACAAGAATGAAAATAATTAGTGCTTTACTTGATAATGAACTATGTGTAGGAGAAATCGCAAATATAACAAATACAACATCGTCAGCAATATCACATCAATTAAGAGTATTAAAACAAGCAAAATTAGTTAAATATAGAAGAGAAGGAAAAACAATTTTTTACTCTCTAGATGATGACCATGTAAAACTATTATATGAAGTGGGCGAAAAACATATAGAGGAATAGGAGAAGAAAATGAAAAGTTATGAATTTATTTTAAAAAACTTAGATTGTGCAAATTGTGCAAATAAAATACAAACAACATTAGCTAAAAATCCAAACTTACATGATGTTGTAGTTAATTTTAACACTTTAAAACTTAAATATAAAACAGATACTTTAACAAAGCAGGATGTAGAAAAAATAGTTAAAGCTATAGAGCCAGAAGTTGAGCTGATAGAAGAAAAAGAAAAAAAGCAAGAAGAGGGAGTAAAAAAGGAAATAATTAGGTTAATTGTAGGTGCTTGCTTTGTAGGTGTAGGTTTTTTAGCTCCAATAAATGAAACTTTAGCAAAAATCTTCATAGTATTAGGATACTTAATATTACTTTACAGAACAGCAAAAAATGCATATAAATTATTGAAGCAAAACCATACAATAAATGAAAATTTTCTAGTTACAATCTCGTGCATTGGAGCTTTTCTAATAGGTGAAGCCTTTGAAGGCTTTATGGTTATTGTACTTTATGAAATAGGAAAAATATTAGAAGCAAAAGCAGTTAATAAAACACGTAAATCAATAACAGATTTAATGGATATAAAACCTGAATATGCTAATTTGAAAATAAATAGTGAAATAAAAACAGTATCTCCAGAAGAAGTAAGATTAGGAGATATATTATTAATAAAACAAGGAGAAAAAGTTCCATTAGATGGAGTTATAATTAAAGGTAAAGCAAGTTTAAATGTAGCTTCACTTACAGGAGAAAGTAAATTGAAATCTGTAGAAGAAGGAGAGGAAATATTATCAGGAAGCATTGTTACAGAAGGCATATTAGAAATACAAGTCACAAAAACTTATGAAAATAGTACAGTAAATAAAATTTTAGAATTAGTAGAACATGCTACAGATAAAAAAGCAAAAACAGAAACTTTTGTTAATAAAGCAGCAAGAATATATACACCAGTTGTATTTGCACTTGCAATTTTAATTGCTTTAGTATTACCATTAGTTTCAAAAACAAGTTTTTTAGGCGCAAATGGAAGTGTATATAGGGCTCTTATATTTTTAGTAATATCTTGCCCTTGTGCAATTGCAATATCAGTACCATTAAGTTATTTCTCTGGAATAGGTAAAGCGTCTAAAAGTGGAATATTGATAAAAGGAAGTAATTTTTTAGATTCAATAAAAGATGTAAAGGAAATTGTATTTGATAAAACAGGAACATTAACTAAAGGTGAATTTGAAATTCAAAAAATAGAAAGCCAAGACGAAAATTATACTAAAGAAGATATATTAAAATTTGCAGTAATAGGAGAACAATTTTCTAATCATCCAATTGCTAAATCTATAATTAAAAATAAAGAAATTCCAGAAGAAAAAATTACAGACTTTAAGGAAATACCAGGAGAAGGAATAAGTTATAAGTTAGATAATAATTGCTATTTTATAGGAGCTAGTAAAGAAGAAAAAGAAGATGACGAAAATACTAAAATACAAGTAAAATTAAATGATAAAACAATCGGAGTAATTTATCTTGCAGACACGGTAAAGACAGGCGTAAAGGAAGCAATTTCCGATTTAAAGAAAATGAATATAAAAACAAGAATGTTTACAGGAGATAATAAAAAAGTTGCTCTAAAAATCGGAAAAGAATTAGGTATTGATGAAGTAAAATATGAGATGTTACCAGATCAAAAATACGTAGAATTAGAAAAATTAATAAATGATAATTATAAAGTAGCATTTGTTGGAGATGGAATAAATGACTCTCCAGTATTAGCTAGAGCAGATGTGGGAATCTCAATGGGAGGAGTTGGTTCATCTTCTGCAATAGAAGCATCAGACATAGTAATAATGACAGATGAAATTGGAAAAATAAAAGAAGCAATAAGCATATCAAAATACACAAATAAAATAATAAAACAGAATTTAATTTTTGCAATAGGTGTAAAAATATTAGTATTGGTTTTAAGTACAATAGGAATAACAAAAATGTGGCAGGCTGTATTTGCAGATGTGGGTGTGACATTAATTACAATATTAAATACGCTTAGAATATTGAATAGAAAGGTACGATAAAATTTCAAAGGTAGAAATTTTCTATTATTTTCAATTGACAAGTTATATTTAATGATATAAAATTATAAATGTAATTAATAAAAACTAAAGGAGAGATACTTATGGCAAAAAGAGATAAGAAAAAAATAATGACAAGAGTTTTAGCAGCTACATTAGCAGGACTAATGGTATTAGGTGTTGCAGCTACACTTATAGCATTTTTAATAAAATAATTTAGGAGGAAACTAATGACAAGTAATGTTGGTACACAAATAAGTATGCAAAAAATAATGGAATATTTAACTTCGTTACCACAAGAACCAATAAAAATAGTAACTTTAATATTAGATTTAGCAATAGTAATATTTTTAATTGTAAAATTAGTGGGTCTTATAAAAGGAACTAGAGCTTTTCAATTATTAAAAGGAATTATCTTTTTAATACTAATAACAATTATAAGTGGAATATTACAGCTAAATGTTTTAAATTATATACTTTCTTCGTTTATGACATATGGAGTAATTTTGCTAATAGTAATATTTCAACCAGAGCTAAGAAGGGCATTAGAACAATTAGGTAGTAACAAAATAAATAAATTTTTTGGAATAGATAAAGATATAGAAACAAAAACAAAAGAGAATATATATAAAATAGTTATTGCAGCAGTAGAACTTTCTAAAACAAAAACAGGTGCTCTTATAGTATTAGAAAGAGATATAAAATTAAAGGATATTATGGATACAGGTATACCAATAGATTCTGAAATATCACCACAGTTATTAGTTAATATATTTACACCAAAAACACCACTTCATGATGGAGCTGTTATAATTAGCGAAAATAGAATAAAAGCTGCAGCATGTATGTTACCACTTTCAAATGAGAAACACGTGTCAAAAAGAATTGGAACAAGGCATCGCTCTGCAATAGGAATGTCTAAAGAATCAGATGCTATTGTAGTAGTAGTTTCTGAAGAAACTGGAAAAATATCAGTAGCAAAAGATGGCACATTAATTGCAGACGTAAAAGAAGATGCATTAAAACAAATACTTATTAAAAATATGATAACTAAAAAAACTGAAAAAAAGGAAGAAAAAAATAAATAAAATAAGGGTTCGGTACTCCGAACCCAATTATATTATCTAAGGAGAATGTATGAGAAATATAAAATTAATAATAGAATATGATGGAAAAAAATTTGGAGGTTGGCAAAAGCAACCTAATAAATTAAATATTCAAGGGGAAATAGAAAAAGCAATAGGAGAAATAACAGGGGAAGATATAGAGCTAAATGCGTCTGGGAGAACAGATGCAGGAGTACATAGTTTAGGACAAACTGCAAATTTTAAAACTAATTCGAAAATCGATATAGAAAAATTTCCAGTAGCTATTAATTCAAAGTTAAAACAAAGTATGAGAATTATAAATGCAGAAGAGGTAGAAGAAAATTTCCATTCAAGATATTCTTGTAAGGGAAAAAAATATAGATATATAATTAACAATTCTAAGTATGGAAGTGCAATATATAGAGATTTAGAATATCATATGCCTATAAAACTTGATGTGGAGGCGATGCAAAAAGCAATAAAATATTTTGAAGGAGAGCATGACTTTAAAGGCTTTAAAGCAAGTGGAACAAGTAGTAAGAGTAGTGTAAGAACAATATATAGTGCAAAAGTATTACAAGAGGGGGATAGAATAAAAATAGAGCTAGAAGGAAATGGATTCCTTTATAATATGGTCAGAATAATTGCTGGAACAATAGTAGATGTGGGACTTGGCAAAATAAGGCCAGAAGAAATACCAGAAATAATAAATTCAAAAGATAGAAACAGAGCAGGGAAAACCTTACCACCACAAGGACTATATTTGGTAGAGGTATATTACTGAATAAATAAATAAAAACCTTCGAAAGAATTTTCGAAGGTTTTTCATATATAAAATATTATCTCTTAGAAAATTGTGGTGCTTTTCTTGCTTTTTTAAGACCGTATTTTTTTCTTTCTTTCATTCTTGCATCTCTTGTTAAGAATCCTGCAGCTTTAAGTGTTGGTCTATATTCTGTGCTATTTGCTTCTAATAAAGCTCTTGAAATACCATGTCTTACAGCACCTGCTTGACCACTAATTCCACCACCAGTTACTTTAGCAACAACATCGTATTTGTCTAATGTGTTAGTAGCAACTAAAGGTTGTTTAACTATAACTTTTAATGTTTCAACACCAAAATATTCGTTAATATCTTTTCCATTTATAGTAATTTTTCCATTACCATTTAATAATCTTACTCTAGCTATTGATTTTTTTCTTCTACCTGTTCCATAGAAAGCAGTTTTATCTAATTTTTTTGCCATATTATTTTACCTCCCATATTTCTGGTTTTTGAGCTTGGTTTTCATGTTCTGAACCAGCATAGATTCTAACTTTGTTAATCATTTGTCTTCCTAATCTATTTTTTGGAAGCATTCCTTTTATAGCAAGCATCATAGCTTTTTCTGGTTTTTGTTCTAACATATTTCTTGCTGATGTTTCTTTCATATTTCCAATATAACCTGTATGATGTCTATAAATTTTTTGATCTAATTTTTTCCCTGTTAAAATAACATCTTTACAATTTAAAATAATTACATGATCTCCTGTATCAACATTAGGTGTAAAAGTTGGTTTGTGTTTTCCTCTTAATAATTTAGCAGCTTCAGCAGCAACTCTTCCAAGAGGTTTGTTACTTGCATCAATTATATACCATTTTCTTTGAATTTCACTTGATTTTGCTGTGTATGTAGTATTATTCATGATAAAAATATCCTCCATTCATATTTGTTCTAAAATTTTATAAATATTTAAATATATAGACTACCGGGCTTTGGATCTATCTAGTATAAATATTCATACCCACCTATTTTAATACATAAATTAAAAAAAGTCAATAAAAACTCTTGACTTTTTTAAAAATAAGTAGTAATATAATAAAGATTGTTAAAGAAGAAGTATCCATTCTCACCTTTACCATTGGGAAAAGGTTAAAAATAGTTTTATATTTTATGTGGATTAACTTGTTCTTTAAGGCAAGTTATTTTTTTAAGGGGTGATTAAGTATAAAACAAGACTTACTAATAAATGAACAAATAAGATTTAAAGCAGTTCAAGTTATAGGAGAAAATGGTGAAAAATTAGGTCAAATGTCAAGAGATGAAGCATTAGATTTGGCAGAAGGAAAAGATTTAGATTTAGTTTTAGTTTCATCAAATCCAGAAAATCCAGTTTGTAAAATTATGAATTATGGAAAACATAAATTTGAACAAGCAAAAAAAGAAAAAGAATCTAAAAAGAAACAAAAAGCACTTGAATTAAAAGAAATTAGGGTAACACCTAATATTGAAGACCATGACTTTGGATTTAAATGTAAAAATGCAAGAAAATTTTTAGAAGATGGAAACAAAGTAAAAATTACAGTTAGATTTAGAGGAAGAGAAGTTAATTATTCAAAAATGGGAGAAGAAGTGCTAAATAAGTTTATTGAAGAATTAGCAGAAGTATCTACAATAGAGAAAAAACCTTTATTAGAAGGTAAAAACATGTTTACAATATTAGCACCAGCTGTTAAATAAGTAAACTAAATATATATTTACAAGAAAAGAAGGGGGTAAATAAAAATGCCAAAACTAAAAACAAATAAAGCAGCTGCAAAAAGATATTCATATACAGCAAAAGGAAAGGTAAAAAGAACAAAATCAAACAGAAGACATTTACTTGCTAACAAAACAACAAGACAAAAAAAATCTGGAAAAGTACAAAATGCTTATGCAGATAAAACATGTGAGGCAGGAATTAAAAAATTATTACCTTATGGTTAATTTGAAAGAAAAATAGTAAAAACAAAACATAGTGGCAGACACCTCTGTTTGTCAGAAAAATTAAAGGAGGAAATAAAAAATGGCAAGAGTAAAAACAGCAAGAATTACAAGAAAAAAACATAAAAAAGTGTTAAAACAAGCTAAAGGATATTTTGGTGCAAAAAGATATAGATTTAGAAATGCAAATCAAGCAGTTTTAAAATCATTATCATATGCATATGTTGGAAGAAAAGATAAAAAAAGTGACTTTAGAAAATTATGGATAGCAAGAATAAATGCTGCTAGCCGTCAAAATGGTTTAACATATAGCAAAATGATTGCAGGATTAAAAAAAGCTAATGTAACAATTAACAGAAAAATGTTAGCTGAACTTGCAGTAAATGATAGTAAAGCATTTGCTGAGCTAGCTGAAATAGCAAAAAATGCATAAAAAATAAAAAACGATTTTTATAAAAATAAAAGTCGTTTTTTGTGTTTTATAAATAATAATTTAGATGTGCGAGGTGTGCAGTGAGAGGTGGGATTTTAGGCGTAGGCTTTGTAGAAATTCCCCAATTTTCCCACATCCCACTTCACACTTCTATAAATTATTATTCAATTGAAAAAGGGGAATAAGGCTATGATTTATGAAAGAAATAGGCAAACTGAATTATTAATAGACTTATCTGCAATGGAGCATAACTATAACGAAATAAAAAAACTACACCCAGATAAAGAAATCTTACCAGTACTTAAAGCCAGTGGTTATGGAATAGGGGCAGAAAATGTTGCAAAATTTGTGGATAGAGCAGGAATAAAAATGCTAGGAACTGCGTTTGTAGATGAAGGAGTAGTACTAAGAGCCGGATGGGGATATGAAGGAGAAATTATTGTATTAAATCAGCCATCGGCAGAGGATATAGACAATATAATTGAACATAATATTACAGTAGGGGTTTGTTATATTGAATTTGTAGAAGCTTTAAATAAAGAAGCAAAAGCAAAAAATAAAAAAGCAAAAATTCATATTGAAATAGAAACTGGTATGGGAAGAACAGGAGTACAAAGTAACAAATTACAAGAATTTGTTAACAAGGTAAAGACTTTAAGCAATATCGAGGTAGAAGGAATATATACACATTATGCAACCAGTGATAGTGACTTAGAATATGCGAAAATTCAAACAGAAAAATTTAAAGAAGCAGTAAGGATAGTAAAAGAACAAATAAAAACAATAAAATATATACATATAGGTAATAGCGCTGGAATAGTTAATGTAGAAGATTTGGTTGGAAATATGGTAAGACCCCGGAATAATGCTATATGGATATTATCCAAATGAGAACTTAAAAGAGAAAATTAAATTAAGACCATGTATGACATTAAAAAGTAAAATTTCATTTATAAAAGAAGTTGATAAACGGAACTAGTATAAGTTATGGAAGAACTTATATAACAAATAAAAAAACAACAATTGCTAATGTTCCAATAGGATATGCAGATGGAATAAAAAGAAAATTAAGTAACAAGGGAAATGTAGTAATTAATGGTCAAAAAGTTCCGATAGTAGGTACAATATGCATGGATAGTTTTATGATAGATGTTACTGGTTTAGATGTTAAAATTGGTGATGATGTTTACATTTGGGACAATAAAATTATCACAGTAGACGAAATAGCTAAGCAATGTGAGACCATAAATTATGAAATATTATCAACAATTTCAAATAGAGTAATAAGAAAATAAAAAACCACCCTTCCTTGGAAGACCAAGGAAGGGTGGAAATGTATAAGCTACAGAGTTATGGTTACAAAACCGCCCTCCATTCTTACTCCTATACGGAGTAATTGCAGCTTGAGTTCGAAAGAAAAATATTTTTCGAACTCAAATTTTTCGGTGTATCGATAGAGCTTGGTAGGATTTGTTCTTTTCCACTCAGGAAGGCTTGCTTTTGCTCTATGGATTATCTCCAGCAGAGCTTCAACTTCCGGAGTAGACTCACAATGCCCGCAAACAGCCTTAGCCATTTCAGCATCTACAATCCGCACAACTACAAAATCATACATTTTTTTGTTTCCTTTCTGTGTGCACAAGAGTGTACATTAATAGAATGAGTAACCCCATTCAAATATATAATAGCATATTTTACATAAAATGTCAAAAATCCTTACTGCTTTTTGATTTTAGGTTTAGCTACTAGTGATGCAATGTAACCAAAGAATACAGCGGCTGCAATTCCACCAGCAGCTGCGGCTGTACCGCCAGTAAAGGCTCCAATAAATCCATCTTGCTTAACTTTTTCAATAGCTCCTTTAGCAAGTAAGTTACCAAAACCAGTTAAAGGAACCGTTGCACCTGCACCTGCAAATTCAACTAGTTTTTCATATATACCTAAACCTCCAAGTATTGCGCCTGCAGTAACAAATATAACTAATATTCTTGCAGAGGTAAGTTTGGTTTTGTCTATTAAAATTTGACCAATAATACAAATAATACCACCAACTACAAATGCTTTAAGCAGCATCATCCAATCTAAATTACTAAAAAAATCTTGCATAATATTTTCCTCCTTTTTAAATTTCAATTGAAACCGCATGGGCAATTCCAGGAATACTTTCACCTTGCTGAGCTGTGGTTGAATTGGTTAAAGCCCCAGTTGGTATTAAAAGAATTTTCTTAAGCTTTTTATGTTGCATTTGGTTAAATAAATATCCAGAAAATATAGTTGCAGCACATGCACAACCACTTCCACCAGAGTGAGTATCTTGGCTTTCTTTATCAAACATTAAAACACCACAATCATTATAATTATTTTTAATATTGTAACCTTTTAATAATGCATTTTCCATTAGAATTTCTTTCCCAATATATCCTAAATCACCAGTAAAAATTCCATCATAATAATTTGGGCTTCTACCAGTATCCTTAAAATGAGTAATTAGAGTATCTAAGGCGGCAGGTGCCATTGCTGCACCCATGTTATTTGAATCTTTAATTCCCATATCCACAATTTTACCAGTAGTAATTGTGGTTACATAGGGACCAGAACCATTTTTAGAAAGAACAACAGAGCCAGCACCAGTAACTGTCCATTGAGAAGTAGGTGGCCTTTGATTTCCTAGCTCTAGTGGAAATCTAAATTGCTTCTCTGCACTACAAAAGTGACTAGAAGCTGCACAAACTATATTTTCAGCAGCACCGCCATCAATAAAAACTGATGCCAACCCAATACCTTCACCGAAAGTTGAACAAGCACCAAAAATTCCATAAAAGGGAATACTAAGTTCTCTAAGTCCAAAACTAGAAGAAATACATTGATTTAATAAGTCACCAGCAAAACAATAATCAATTTTATCCGCAGGAATACCAGATTTTACTATACTCATATTAACGGTTTCTTTTATAATTTTACTTTCCGCTTTTTCCCAAGTTTTCTCTTGCCAAAATTCATCTTCTAGACATTTATCAAAATATTTTGCCATAGGACCACCAGCTTCTTTTGGACCTACAATAGAAGCAGTAGAGGTTATGTTAATAGGATTATCAAATTGTATAGTTTGAGCTCCTAATTTTTTCATAAAATCAATCCTTTCTAAATTTATACTAATGTAATCGCCTGCACGTTAAACAACAAATATAATAGCCCAACAATTACGGAAGTTGAAATTCCGTAAACTAAAACAGGACCAGCAACAGTAAACATTTTTGCACCGACACCCATTACATATCCTTCAGATTTATATTCCATTGCAGGAGAAACTATTGAATTTGCAAAACCTGTTATTGGAACCAGTGAACCTGCTCCTGCAAATTTACCAATTTTATTAAATACATTTAAAGAAGTCAAAAAGGCACTTAGGAAAATAAGAGAAATAGATACAATTGTTGCACTCATTGTTTTATCTAAACCATTGTACTTACAAATTTCCATAATAAATTGCCCGATTGCACAAATTAAACCACCAACCCAAAAACTATTAAAACAATTTTTTAATATAGGGGAATTTGGAGACTTTTGATTAACATATTCTTGATAATTTTGTTGTGTATCCATAGGGTTATTCATAAAATTTACCTCCTATCTTTTATCTATACCAAAAGTTAAATCTATGGTTGCATAATATTCTATTATTTTGTTCCCGTCAATTTTTGCAGTTTGCTCTAAAATTTTTATAGAAGAAATGTAATCCAGTGTCTTTGAAGCTTCATTAATGGTTTGAACTATAGCATCCTTCCACGAAATATTAGACATACCAGTTAATTTTAAATGCTTTTCCGTAGACATTTAAACACCTCCAAAATTTTATATAATTTATATTTTCCCAAAAAATAAATAATATACAAATTAATATTACAAAAATATTACATTTGCATTACATTTGTAACAAAAATATTGACATTATACAAAAAAAAGATAAAATAATATTAACAAGATTTTTGAAAAAAATACAAGTATTATTATTCGAAAAAAGATAATGCTAACATTAAACAAAACAAAAACTAAGGAGAAAAAATGACTAGTTGTTTAGGATTATTTGTACAAGATAATTTAATAAAATATGCAAAAATATCAAAAGAAAATAATAATGCAAAGATAGAAAACTATGGAGTTAAGTTCTATGAACAAGATTTAGAAAAAACAATAAAACAAATAGTTGACGAAACTTTTAGTTATAAAACTCCTATAAGTATTAACATTTCAGAAGAAAAATATTCAAATGCTGAAATTTTCGGTTTACTTAAAGAAACAGATCAGAAAAAAAGTATAAAAACAGAGTTTGAATATTATTGTAGTGATTCAGGGAAAAATAAACTTACATTAGACTATAGAGCAGTAGTTTCAGAAGGAATAGAAGATAAAGATAAAAAAAATGTTTTATATACTTATTTAGAAAAAGGAAATATTGCTGAAAGAATTCAACTATTAGATTCATTTAGAGCAATTAATTTATCTCCAGTTTCTTTGTCATTACCAGAACTACAACCAGGAGATTTAGGCAATACTTTAATAATTAATATAGAAGATAGAACAGAAGTTACTACTCTAATAAATAATAAACCTGTAAAAGTAGATATAATAGAAAAAGGAATGAATGACGTCTTAAAACAAATTGCAGAAAAAGAAAATTCAATTAGCAAAGCATACGATATATGTAAGAATACTACATTATATACGGCAAGTGGTCAAGATTTACAAACAGAAAACAGTGAATATTTAGAAATTATAGTTCCAACAATATATAAAATAATTGAAGAAACAAAACAAATAATAGAAAAAAACAAGATAGATATTGAAAAAATATATATTACTGGAACAGGTGTAATTATTAATAATATAGATTTATATTTTCAGGAAAATTTTTTGGATTATAAATGCGAAATATTAACACCATATTTTGTTGATAAAACAAATTTGAGACTAAATATAAAAGATTATATTGAAGTAAATTCAGCAATTGCTTTGGCAATGGTTGTATTAAATAAAACTAATAAAGAAATAAATTTTAGCAATAAATCAGAAAAAATACAAAAAATATATGAAATATTAAATAGTGATGTTTCTGCATTAGGTAAAAAAGGAAATAAAGAAAAAGCACAAAAAGAATCTATAAAAATAAATATAAAAGATATTACTTGTATAAGGTTTACTTATAGCATGTTGACTATATTTATTGTGTATATTATTATTACATTGCTTTTGCATAATAAAATAAATAATAAAATTTTGTTAGCACAAGAAACTATTGAGGATACAAAAACTAAAACAGAAACATTAGCTAAATATACTACATTGATAAATTCTAGAACAGAAAATTATCAAAAAATTTTAGAACAATTACAAGAAGCCAATGATAAAATAGCTGAAAGCTACAAAAGTAAAAATGCCGTACCTAATTTATTAAATGAAATAATGTTTGCAATTCCAAAAGAAGCTCAGCTTTTATCAATACAAAATACAAATGAAAAACATATAACAATACAGGTACAAGCGACGGAATATCAATACTTAGGTTATTTTAAATCAGAAATACAAAATAGAGCAATTTTAACAAATGTTACATCAACATCAGGAACTAGAGTAAACGATATGATACAAGTAACGATAGAAGGAGATTTACCTTATTAAAAAATAGGAGTTTATAAATGAAAAAAACATTAATTTCAATTATAGGAGTTATAATATTAATATTAGTTTGTGTGGCAATTTTTAGAGGTATTTCAATAGGGAAAGTTTCAGTATATAGCATTAAGCAAATAAAGGCAGATAGTGAAAAACTAGATGCTACAATTGCAGAAGCAAACACTGAAATAGATCAAAATTATTCTAAAAGTTTAGCGGATATAGATACTTCAATTAATAATTTAAAAACAGCTAAAGAAGAATATGAAACAAAAGTAAGCACGTTAACTCAAAACCCAGAAATAGGGATAACACAAATACAAAAATACAAATCTGAATATTTATGGGTAATAATAGGAACATATGCTACAAATGAAAATTTAAAAATAGATTTAGAAATACAAGAAACATCTATTCAAGACACGTATAATATTAAATTTACTTTACAAGGCTCTTATGTAGGTATTACAAATTTCTTATATAATATAGAAAATGATGATGAATTAAATTATAAAGTAAAAGACTTCAAAATTGAACCTACAACCACAGCAACTGAGACAACAAGTGGAAATACTAAAACAGAAGCTAATACAGAAAAGCTTACAGCTACATTTGTAGTTGAGAATGTAATTATAATTAACTAAGGAGTGGAAGATATTGAAATCTGTTTTTAAAGAAATAATAATAATTTTGCTATTATTAATAGCAATAATATTATTACTTGGAATATTGTTTTACGACTATATGCCAAGTGGTAAGACTGTGCCTGTAAAAGTTCAAGAATATGCTTTGCAAGAAGATGTAAGACAAGAATTAGATAAAGAACTAAATGATATTAATTCTGAAGAAGTAATTAAAACTTATCAATTAGATGCATCAGATATAGAAGTTTATGAAAAAACAAAAGAATATAATAAAGGAAAAGTAAACCCTTTTGCACAATATAGCACAGATACAACTGGTAATAATACATCAACAGGAAATAATAATGTAAACAATAACAATACAAATAATAATATAGATAATAATAACGAATCTAATGGTTCATTCCTAAACATTACAGGGAAATAATAACTTTAGGTAATATTTATTTTATAAATATATACAATACATAAAAAAGGGGGGAAAACAAAGGATGAAATCACAAAAAGGTATTACTTTAATCGCTTTAGTTATAACAATAATTGTTATGCTAATATTAGTAGGAGTAACTATTACAATGGCAGTTAATGGAGGACTATTTAACTATGCAGGAAAAGCAGCAAAAGAAACAAACAGTGAAATTCAAAAAGAAAATACATTAAGTCAAGGAAAAGTATCTGTTACTGGCGTAGCAACTGATGCTACTGATATTAATGAAGTAGTTACACATTATAAAGAAGCATCTTATTAATTAAAAGGGGCATATACATTATAATATATGTATATGCCTGAAATACTATTAAGGGAAGAAAAAATGATAGCGCAAATAATAATATACATAAATATTTTCATAATTGGTACAGTAATGGGGAGCTTTTTTACGCTTGCAACATATAGAATACCTTTAAAACAAGATATTTTATATACAAGGTCATACTGCCCAAAATGTAATAACAAATTAAAATTTTTAGATCTTATACCAATATTAAGTTACATATTTTTAAAAGGAAAATGTAGATATTGTCATGAAAAGATAAAACCTAGATATATAATTATAGAATTTTTTTCAGGGTTATTTTATCTTTTATTTGTTGTATCATTAAAAATAGATTTTTTAAATATTCAGGTAGAGCAGATTGCTCAATTGATATATGGAACTTTTATGATTAGTGTGTTTTTTATAGTAGGCGGAATTGCAAAAGAAACAAGAACAATATCAAAGGGAACTTTACTGTTTGGCGTAATTATACAGACAATATATATAATATATCTATACATACTAAAATTTAATATTTATAGATATATTATATATTGGGTAGCATTATTATTAATGTTTATAATACAGGCTTTTATAAAAGATTCAAAAAACAAAAAAATAATAGACTTAATGATAATAATGTTATTTAGCGTTATAGCTACTAATGAGTTAGTATTTTTAACAAGTTTAATTTTTACAAGTATAATATATATTTTAAATAAAATATTTAAAGGTAAAAATGAAACTAATATAGTTTTCTACTTTAGTTTCTTAAATATATTGTTTTTGATAATATATAATTTTGTGTAATTTTAAAAATAGGAGATAAAAATGACTTTAAAATCAAATAAAGGATTTGCACTAGCAGATACAATAATTGCAATTTTTGTTTTAGTAATTTTCTCTACGTTAGTTATTTCAATATCTTATAATATATATATAAGTTCAAATTTTGTAAAAAGAAATGGACAAGCAACAAATTATATAGTAGAAGTATTTGAATATGCGAAAACATTAAATTTTGATGATGTAAATGCTACAAATCTAGTAACATATATAAACACAAAAGGGGAAAAAATCCAAGCAATAGAAGGAATATACTCTGAAACTGCAGATAAATTAGATTCTTATTCTTATACTATGTTTATATCAATGGACGAGGCTTCTATTGCAGAAGAACAAAGAAGTTATATAAAAAAAATAGACATTACTGTTATGTATAAATTAGGAACAAAAACAAAAACTGTAAGTATGTCTACGTTAATCAATAAATAATACATATGAAGAAGGGAGTTTTATATGGAAACAAATAAAAGAGGACCAATAGGAATAGAACTTGTAAGAAGAGGACTAATTTCACAAGCAGATATAAATAAAGCATTAGAATACCAAAGAAAAAATCCACAGAAAAAAATAGTAGAAATTATTAGAACATTAAATTTATGTGATGAGTATATACTTTTAGAAACTCTAGGAGAAATATTAAATGAAAAAACAATAATGCTTACTCAAAATGATGTGCAAATAAACATAAATCAGTATATTTCTCTAGATGTCGCAAATAAATATAAGGCAGTCCCATTTCAAGTAGTAGGGAATAAAATAAAAGTATGTTTTGCGGATACATTAAACCATGAAGCTGTAGATACAATAAAGCTAATACTTTTAAATAAAGGATTAACTATGGAAAAATACATTAGCTTTGAAAAAAATGTATTGGAGGTTCTAAAAAGATTTGAAGGGAAAGCAATAGATAGTATAAATTCAGCAGGAGATGTTACTACATTAGTTGATAGTGTAATTAGAACAGCTATGGAAAAAAGAGCAAGTGATATTCATATAGAACCACTAGAAGATAAAATAAGAGTAAGATATAGGATAGATGGGGAATTAATAAAAGCAACTGAAATAAGTAAAGATAAACAACAACAATTAATAGGTAGACTAAAATCTATATCAAATATGTTCCAAGAAAAGCAAGAATCACAAGATGGGAGAATAGTATTATATCCAGATTATAATATTCGTGTGTCTTCACAAAAAAATATATATGGTGAAAAATTTGTTTTAAGATTATTAAAGAAAAATATGACAATAAGAGGTTTACAGGAATTAGGTTTCCCGGAAAATGACGAAGAAACAAAAAGAATATTTAATAAAAGGAATAGCATAACAATAGTAGCAGCACCTACAGGAGAAGGAAAGACTACTACTTTATATAGTATTATAGACTCATTAAATAGACCAGGTATAAATATAACAACTATAGAAGATCCAGTAGAAATTAGAATACCTGGATTAAACCAAATTGAAATTGATGAGAAATTACGTTTTGCAGATTCACTAAGAACTGTATTAAGGCAGGACCCTGATATTATTTTGGTTGGAGAAATAAGAGATAGAGAAACTGCAGAAATTGCAGTACAAGCTGGACAAACAGGACATTATGTTTTGTCTACAATCCATACAATTGATAGTATAGAGGTTATAACAAGACTTAGAAAAATGGGAGTATCAAACTATGATATAGCAAGTACTATTGCAAACGTTGTATCTCAAAGGCTTATAAGAAAAGTATGTCCTCATTGTGCAAAGAAAAGAGATTTCACAGAAAAAGAGAAAGAAATAATAAATAAAATAGATGAAAAATATGGAATAGAAATAGATTGGAATAACAAATTTACTTATGATATTATTGGATGTGAAAGATGTAATGGTAGTGGATATTATGATAGAACAGCTGCCTTCGAAATTTTAGAGTTTAATGATGAAATAAAAGATTTAATAGTAAAAGATGCATCAAGTTTAGAAATAAAGAAAAAAGCGTTAGAAATTGGTTATAAACCTTTTGTAGTTGATGCAATAAACAAAGTATTAGAAGCACAAACAACCTTAGATGAAGTAAACAACAAACTAATTATATATTAAAGTATACAAAGGAGATATTATGGTAGATATTAATAGAGTTTTAAATTTTGCAAAAGAAAGTAATGCATCAGATGTTCATCTAGTACCAGGAAGAAAACCAACTATAAGATTAGCAAGGGAATTGAAGGAAATTGAAGAAGAAGATGTTTTAACAGAAAATGATATGTATGAAATATATGATTATTTTATAAGAGGAAATATTGACAAAGACGAGATGTATAGAGAAACAAGACAATTAGATATTTCACATGTTTTTGATGATATAAGACTAAGAGTAAATATATCTTCTTTTGATGAGATTCCAATATTTACATTAAGATTAATAAAAAACGAATTACCTAAGTTCGAAGATTTAGGAATACCAGATGTAGTTAGACGTATGATGTACCAACCACAAGGACTTATACTAGTTACAGGAAAAACAAACTCAGGAAAAACAACTACACTTAATGCATTAATAGATGAAGTAAATAAAAATGTAAATAAAAAAATCCTTACTCTAGAAAAACCAGTTGAATATAAACATACATCTAAAAAATGTCTAATTGTACAAAAAGAAGTAGGAAGAGGAAAAGATACACTTTCATATAGAGAAGGTGTTAAAAATGCGTTAAGAGAAGATTGTGACATTTTAGTAATTGGTGAGATAAGGGATAAAGAAACAATGGAAGCTGCAATAGATATGGCAGAATCTGGACACTTAGTTATAGGAACTTTGCATACAAAATCTTGTGCTGAGACGATAGATAGAATAATAAATTTTTATGAGGTTAGAGATCAAGCAAGTATCAAGTATCTTATGTCAGCATTGCTAAAGTTAGTAGTATCACAAAGATTAATTAAGGGAATAAATGGAGATTTAGTTTTAATACCTGAGGTAATGGTAGTAGATAATGTAGTTGCAGGCTGTATAAGAAAAGAAAAATTTAGTGTATCAGAATTAGAAGATGCAATACAAAGTAATATTGACAAAGGAAATATTAGCTTAATAAATTCAATTGCTGAACTATATGTTGACAATAGAATAAACTTAGAACAAGCAAAAGCACAAATTGAAGAAAAAAATATAGAAGTTTTAAATAGAACAATTATGCAAATGAAAATGAAAAGAATGTAAAATTTGTAGGGAACCACGCCCTCGTCGTTCAAAAAAATAGGAGGAAAAAATGCCTTTATTTAAATACAAAGCAGTAACAAAAGATGGACAAGTAATGGAAAATAAAGTTGAAGCTACAAATCAATATGTATTGCTGAAAAAACTGAAAAGAAATGAATTATTACCAATAGAAGTAATACAGATTAATTCTAAAGTAACAAATAAAAATAAAAAACAAAAAAAGAACATAGAAACTAATAACAGTGTACTTAAAACTATTAGAAATGAAGAAATACAAAAAAGTTTATCAGCGAAGCCTAATTTTTTATCAAAGATAAAAAAAGCAATAAATAAAAATGAAAAAATAACAAAAAAAGATATTGCTATTTTTACAGAAAATTTTTATTTACTTAAAAAAGCAAACTTTAATAATATACATGCATTATCTACAATAATCAATACAACAGAAAATGAAAGCTTCAAAGCAATTTTAGAGGACATACTTTTAGGTGTAGAAGCTGGGGATAATATGTATGTTACAATGGAATATTATGAAGGAGTTTTTCCTCCAATATATATAAACATGATAAAAGTTGGAGAGTTATCAGGATCTTTAACAAATGCTTTAAAACAAGCAAGAGAGTATTTAGATAGTTCAATGGAGCTTAACAGAAAAATAAAAGGGATATTAGTACCAAACATAATTCAATTTATTGCGTTATTTGTACTATTAATAGGTGGAACTTTAATTGCAATTCCAATTATACAAGATACTTTAAATTCTGTAGGAAGCTCAGACCAGTTACCTAAAATAACAATATGGTTTTCAAACTTTTTAAATAATTTCATGGAGATTTGGTATATACCAGTTGGAATTATATTGGTAGTAGCCTTAATATTGTATTTATATATAAGAACTCCAAAAGGCAGATATAGCTTTGATTATTTTAAATATAGAATGCCAGTTTTCGGACCATTAATTTATGCAATTGAATTTACGAGGTTAATTCAAGGTTTATTACTAAATTTAAAAAATGGTATGAGAATTCAAGAAGCATTAGAAACTTGTAAAAATATATCAAGAAATTTAGTAATGTTATCATTAATAGAATCAGCAATTAATAACTTGCTTGTAGGTCAATCTTGGATAGAACCTTTTGAAAAATCAGGATTATCATCACCAATGATTACAGAAATGTTAAGAATAGGAATGCAGACCGACTTAACAGAAATGATGGAAAAATTACTAGAATATATGCAAATAGATATAGACAATATAATGAATAAAATAATGAAGGTGTTACCACAAATAGTATATGCAATAGCAGGTGCAATGTTAATATTTGTTACATTGGTAGTATTAGTGCCACTAATACAAATGTACATGGGAACATGGATGTTCTCTGCGTATTTATAATAAAAATGACAAAAAGAGAATTAAATTGAAATTTGTAGGAGAAATTTATAAGATGTGTAGGGAACGACGCCCTCGTCGTTCCTTAAACCTAGTTAAAGGTGGTACAAGGTATGAAAATAGGAATTGATATTGGTGGAAGCCATGTCGCAGTTGGTTTGATAAATCAAACTGGCAAAATAGTATGCAAAAGCGAAGAAAACATAGCAAATAAATTAGAAGAAAAGGATTTTGCAAAAATTCTTATAAACACAATAATTGAACAAATACAAAGTGTTTTAGAAGAAGGTAAAAAAGACATAACACAAGTGAGTCTAATTGGAATAGCAGTGCCAGGAATGGTATCAAAAACCAGTATAATAAAAGCAGAAAATTTGCATATAAAAGATTTAGAAATTGCAGATGAAATAAATAAATATTTTAATGTACCAATTAAATTAAAAAATGATGCAAAATGTGCAGCACTTGCGGAAAAAGAATATGGCAGTTTAAAAAAGGCAAAAGATGCAATATTTTTAACACTAGGAACTGGAATAGGCGGAGCAGTATTTTTAAATGGAGAATTACTAGTACCAAGTAAATATGAAGGATTTGAAATAGGCCATATGATTATAGAAAAAAATGGACTAAAATGTAACTGTGGAAGAAATGGTTGCTTTGAAAAATATGCATCAATGAAAGTGTTAAAAGAAAAAATTGCAAAACAACTAGGAAAAGAAACAATAACGGGAGAAGAACTTAAAGAAATGCTCGAGCAAAGTATGGAAGACGAACAAATAGAAAATATAGTAAACGAGTATATAGATAATTTGAGTATAGGACTTGGAAATCTAATAAACATCTTTGAACCAGAAGTAATATCAATAGGTGGAAGCTTTGCTTATTATGAAAAAACACTACTAAATAGGCTTATTAGAAGGTTAGAAAAAGAAGAACTATTTAATAAAAAAAATATGCCTAAAATAGTACTAGCAAAATTAAAAAACGATGCAGGAATAATAGGGGCAGTTTTAAATTAAAAAATATGCTTAATAAACACACCCTTTGGTAAACAAAGGGTGTGTTTGCTGTCTATAGCAACTAATTGTTCCACAAATCTTGGCAACTAGGACCAAAATAATCTTTACGGTTTGCAACGGCTCTATCACTCCTGTATTTAATCTTT
The DNA here is from genome assembly GCA_051891435.1 of Clostridia bacterium. Taxonomy (GTDB): domain Bacteria; phylum Bacillota; class Clostridia; order TANB77; family CAG-508; genus UMGS1933. The sequence continues at coordinate 20,475 of JBJFFE010000061.1, forward strand.
GCATAGATTTCTTTATCCAAAAGATGTTCCCTAACACTAATGGCTAGGAGTTTCCGAACACAGTATTCAGAGATGTTATGCCTTTGACCAATTTCATACAAAGAATAGTTATTTGCATAAAGAGCAGCAATTTGCCGAATTTCTTTTTCAGAAAAATTTCCAAGATACTCTTTGCGTAAAGACATCAAAGTCCTATCATGGTATAATGCTGAAGTATAGTTCCCAGATTGATTATGAGAACCTTGGTTCCTTAAGCGTTTGCTCCGAATTTTTTTACAAATGTTAGCATCTACTAACATATAGATAATGGCATAGTCTAGACATTTGTAGAAAACATATTTGGAAATACCGTATTTAGCTGTAAGAAATGTCCGAGCAAATTCATCTGCAGAGTTTGCATATTCAAGAGCAATTTCTGCAATTTGTGTATTGTTTAATTTGTGATTGTGCTTGAAATTCATGAACTTTGAATAGTTGCTTTTTTTCATTGGTATTCCTCCTTGTAGTTACATGAGAAGAAAATTAATTTACATAACGTAAAAATTATAACATAAATAAATAAATTATGCAAATTTACAAAAAAACTATACAAAAAATATTTATTTAATGATATAATTTGAAATGTAAAATTAGGGGGATTAACATATGGGAAAAATTGTATTATTAGATGATTTAACAATAAACCAAATAGCTGCAGGAGAGGTTATAGAAAGACCAGCCTCTGTGGTAAAAGAATTAGTAGAAAACTCAATAGATGCAGGAGCAACAAAAATAGATATAGAAGTTCAAAATGGTGGCATTAAAAAAATAAGAATAATAGATAATGGCTGTGGAATGGCAGAAGATGATATAGAATTTGCATTTGAAAGACATGCAACAAGTAAAATAAGAGTAGCAAGCGATTTAGAAACAGTAAAATCTATGGGCTTTAGAGGAGAGGCTTTGGCCAGTGTTGCAGCAATTGCTAATGTAGAGCTTGTAACAAAAACTGAAGATGATAGTATTGGGCATAAAATAATAGTAGAAGGTGGAAATGTATTAGAAAAATCTGAGACAGGAGCACAAAAAGGAACAACTATTACAGTAACAAATCTTTTCTATAACACGCCTGTAAGATATAAATTCTTAAAAAAGGATTATACAGAACTTCGGATATATAGAGGATGCAGTAACAAGAATAGCACTTGCAAATCCCAATGTTGCAATTAAATTAAAAAATGAAAATAAAACTATAATTCAAACAGCTGGAAATGGGGATTTACAAACACTAATATATGGTTTGTATGGAAAAGAAACATCAGACTGTTTAATAAATGTGGATTATCAGTATGAAGATATTAAGATTTTTGGAGTTATAGGTAAACCAGAAATTGCAAGGTCTAATAAAAGCTACCAGATGTTTTTTGTAAATAAAAGATATATAAAAGACAAAACACTAACCTCGAGTGCAGAACAAGCATTTAAAGGATTACTTCCAATTGGAAAATTTGGATTTCTGATTTTAAATTTGCAAATGGATCCAAGAAAAATAGATGTAAATGTTCATCCAACAAAATTAGAAATAAGATTTCAAGAAGAGCAAAAAGTCTTTAAAGCAGTATACCATGCAATTAGAGACAGCTTATTAAAAGCAGACTTAATAAAGAATGCAGAAAAACAAGAGGTAGAACAAATAAAAATAGAAGAACAGCTTCCTAAAGAAGTTGAAAAAAATAATGAAATAATAGAAAAATTTGAAGAGATTGAAAAAAATCATGAACCAGAAACTGGACTATTTTCAATATTTAAGAAAAAAGAAAATGACGAGAAAATAAAAAAAGAGAATGAAAATGTTTTAGCAGAAATATTTAGTAAAAAAGCAACTGAGCATTATGAAAAAATAAAACCAATTAGGGAAGACATTGAAGAAAATACTAATGTACAAGAAGATGTAATAAAGACAAGTTATGAAGAAAATAAGCAAGATTTTAACGAAATGTATAGTAAAACATTTGGAACAGTAATAGAAAAGCCAAAGGAAGAAGCACCAAAATTTGATAACATATCGCTTTTTGAAGAACAGGAAACATATGATAGTATACCAGACTATAAATATTGTGGCACAGTATTTTCAACATACATAATAATAGAAATGAATAAAGAAATGTATATTATAGACCAACATGCTGCACATGAAAGAATAATGTATGAAAAAATTAAAAAGAATTATTATGATAATAAAGAAAAAGACTCACAAATACTCTTACTACCAGATATTATAAACTTAAGCCACAAAGAAAAAGCTGTTGTAAAAGAAAATATAGATATGTTTACAAGAGCAGGATTTATGATAGAGGAATTTGGAGAAAACACAATTAGACTAATAGGTGTTCCCAATATTTGTATAGATCTAGATACTAAAGAATTATTTTTAGAAATACTAGATGCTGTAAACACAGTAGCAATTACAGCAATACAAGAAAAAGAGGAAAAGTTTATTGCAACAGTAGCATGTAAAGCTGCAGTAAAAGCAAATCATGAGTTAAGTGTGGAAGAGGTAAAAGAACTAATGGATAAATTGCTAAAACTACCAAATCCATTCACATGCCCACATGGTAGACCAACAGCAATAAAAATGAGTAAATATGATATAGAAAGAAAGTTTAATAGGAAGTAATATGAAAGAAAAAGATGTTATTGTAATTGGTGGACCAACAGCTTCTCGGAAAAAGTAAATTAGGAATTGAACTTGCAAAACAAATAAATGGAGAAATTATATCAGCAGATTCCATGCAAATATATAAAGATATGAATATTGGAACAGCTAAAGTTACTTTAGAAGAAATGCAAGGAGTAAAGCATTATATGATTGATTTTGTATCTCCAGAAGAAAGATATAGTGTATCTGAATATAAAGTTCAAGCTGAGAAAGCAATAGAAGAAATTTTAAATAAAGGAAAAACTCCAATCATTGTTGGTGGGACAGGTCTTTATATAGATTCTTTAATATACGGAATAGAATTTCAAAAAGAAGAATTTGATGAAGAATATAGAAATGAATTAGAAAAAAAAGCAAAATTAGAAGGATTGAGTGCTTTATATGAAGAAGCAAAAAAAATTGACCCAACAGCAATGGAAAAAATTAGCCCAAATGATAAAAAAAGAATAATAAGAGTTTTGGAAATATACCATAAAACAGGGAAGACCAAAACTCAGCAAGAAATAGAATCTAGAAAAAATGATGTAAAATATAATTACCATGTATTTGCAATCAACATGGAAAGAGAAATACTTTACGAAAGAATAAATAAAAGAGTAGACTTAATGATAAAAGAAGGATTAATTGAAGAGGTAAAAGATATTTTAAAAAAATATAAAACTTTTCCTACTGCAATGCAAGGATTAGGATATAAAGAGGTTGTAGAATATTTAGAAAATAAAATAACAAAAGAAGAAATGATAGAAAAAATAAAATTAGAAACCAGGCATTATGCAAAAAGACAGTTAACATGGTTTAGAAAAAATAAACAAACAATATGGCTAAATGGGGAAGATGGGGTTGAAAAAAACATCAAAATAATAATGAAAACTATAGATTAAAAAAGGAGAGTTATCTTGGCTAAAAAAACAAAAAATCAAAAATTAAAAAAACAAGTAAGAGACACATTTATATTAACCATAATAATATGTGCAATTGTTTATTGCTTATATATAATTATCTCTTTAGTAGGTTCGCCAACAGATACTTTTATATTAAAAGAAAGTACCATTTCTTCGCAAATAAGTAAAGTTGGTTATGTAATTAGAGATGAACAAATAATAGAAAGTACATATGAAGGTAACACAATAGAACCTATAAAAAATGAAGGTGAAAAAGTTGCTGCAAAACAACCAATATTTAAGTATTATAATGTTGACCAAGAAGAAATTACAAAACAAATAGATGATTTAAATAATCAAATACAAGAAGCATTACTTGGGCGAACGGATTTGTTCCCAAGTGATGTAAAAGCAATAGAGAGCCAAATAGAAAATGAAATAATGGATTTAAAAAATCAGAATAACATGCAATATATAATAGAACATAAGAATAATATAAATGATTATATAGTAAAAAAAGCCAAGATTGCAGGAAGTTTGAGCACTGCAGGAGTATATATAAATAATTTAATAGCACAAAGAAATTCTTTAGAGGAACAATTAACAAATGGAACAGAGTATGTATATAGTAGTAATAGTGGTGTTGTTTCTTATAGAATAGATAATTTAGAAGAAGAACTTTCAATTAATAACCTTGATAATTTGAGTTTGGATTATTTGGAAAATTTAAAGCTTACTACAGGACAAATAGTTAGCAAAAGTACGAATAAAGCTAAAATAATAAATAATTTTGAATGTTACATAGCAGTAGGATTTAATAAAGATGTGGTAAATACAGCAAATGAAGGAAAAACTGTAACTCTAAGGCTTCCTAATCAAGAGGAAATAAAAGCAACAGTCTATAAAATAAAAGAAGATAAAAATGATGCTCTTATAATATTTAAAATAACAGATGGTGTGGAAAAACTAATAAATTATAGAAAAATATCATTAGATGTCATTTGGTGGAGCTATACAGGACTTATGGTACCAAAAAGTTCTATTTTGTACGAAAATGGACAAAGTTATGTTATGAGAAAGAAAAATGCAGATTCACAAAAAATTTTGGTAAAAATATTAAAGGAAAATGACAACTATTGTATAATAGATAATTATAGTTCAGAAGATTTAGTAGGATTAGGATATACAACAGAAGAGATAAATAACATGAAAACAATAAAATTATATGATGAAATAATTGTTAGTCCAGAGTTGGAATAATGTTACAAAAATGTTACAAAAAAATGATAAATCAAAGACAACGTAAAAAACTATTGACAAGACAAAAGGTGTTGTATTAATATTATAGTAAATTACCAAGGAAAATTTTAGGAGGTTAAAAAATGGCAGTTGCAATAGTAAATAAAGTGTTAGACTTTTTAGGAGTAGAAACTAATGGACAAGAGGATTACGAAGAAGAAATGAATGAATATGAAAATGATTCAGAAAACGAAGAAGAAGTTGAAGAAAGAGGATTCTTTAAGAGAAACAAAGTGGTAAATATGCCACAAGTTCAACAAGTAAAAATGGTTATTACACAACCAACATCTTTTGAACAATCAGAGGAAATATGTGGATACTTAAAAGAAAAAAAATCTGTAATCATAAATTTAGAGTATGTAAATAAGGATGTGGCAAGAAGAATTATAGACTTCGTAGCTGGAGCAGTAAATGCTTTAGATGGACATATGCAAAAGGTCTCAAATGCTATATTTTTAGTTGCACCTGTTAATTACGATATAGCTAGTGATTTAGCAAGAGAAGAATTAAAAAATAAAGTATCAGTATCATGGCTTAGAAACAACTAAAAACATGGGCAGAATTCATCTCTGCCCTTTTAAAAAACATAAATATTTTTAGATGCTTGTTAGCCCAACGAAAAGCGAATTTCCTCGTGGGGACCGCCGTGGGCTGTTAAAGGCGTAAACCTTGTTACAGCGCTGGTGGGAAGAAATGAGCGAATTAAAAAATATAAAACCCGACGAGATTGGGCGGAAAGATATAAGTAAAAGGAGCGAAAAAATATGATAACACCGTTAGATATAGAAAACAAAAAATTTGCAAAACAAATGGTAAATGGATACAATGTAAATGAAGTAGATGACTTTTTAGATGAACTTACAGTATCATATGAAAAATTATACAAAGAGAATGCAGAGTTAAAAGCAAATGCTGAAGAATTAAATAATGATGTTGGACAATATAAAAATATAGAATCTACTTTACAAAGTACATTAGTAATAGCACAAAAAACAGCAGATGAAATACAAGAAGTTGCAAAAAAACAAGCAGAACAAATAATAAAAGATGCAGAAGCAAAAGCAAAACAATCAGTAGATGAATTGAATTTACAAGTTACTATGAAACAAAAAGAATTAGATGACATAAAAAGACAATTTGATGTATATAAAGCAAAAATGGAATCACTATTGATATCTCAATTAGAATTGATAAAAGATATAAACAGTGAAGAATAAATTGATATAAGGAGCGGGTTCCAGAACCCGCTTTTATAGTTGGTAATCAAAATTAAACCGATAAAAAAAAGTTGGAAAAGCAACTTTTTAGTTACAGGAGGAATAATGACAGTAATAGAAATTGCTAAAAAAATTAATCAAGCTGGTGGTAGATTGTACTTAGTGGGAGGAGCAGTAAGGGACAAAATATTAGGAAAAGAAAATAAAGATGAAGATTACTGTTTAACCGGTATAAATCAAGAAGAATTTTTAAAACTATTTCCAAATGCTAAAGTACAAGGCAAGGCATTTTCTGTTTTTATATTAGAAAATAAAGAATTTGCAATGGCTAGAACAGAGGCAAAAACTGGCTTAGGGCACAAGAATTTTAAAATAAATACCAATAATATAACAATAGAAGAAGACTTGAAAAGGCGAGATATTACAATAAATGCTATAGCACAAGATGTATTAACAGGAAAAATAATTGATCCATTTAATGGAGAAAAAGATTTAAAAGAAAAAAGAATAAAAGCAGTAAGCAATGGTTTTAAAGAAGATCCTCTTAGAGTATATAGAGTAGCAAGATTTGCAGCAGAATTAGAATTTGAAGTTGAAGAAAGTACATTAGAAATGATGTATTCCTTAAAAGAAGAATTACTAACATTATCAAAAGAGAGAGTATTTGAAGAATTAAGAAAAGCTTTAAGAACCAAAAAACCATCAATATTTTTTGAAGTATTGAAAAAAGCAAATGTGTTAGATGTACATTTTAAAGAAATATATGATTTAATAGGAGCAATTCAGCCTGAAAAATATCACCCAGAAGGTGATAGCTATAATCATACAATGATAGCATTGGACAATTCTGCAAAAATAACGGTGGAGGAAAAAATAAGATTTTCAGCATTAGTACATGATTTGGGAAAAGGACAAACACCAAAAGAAATGTACCCACATCATTATGGGCACGAAGAAAGAGGTGTTGAACCATTAAAAAGACTAGCAAGAACTCTTGGCATACCAGAAGAATGGAAAAAATGTGGGGTTACAGCAATAAAAGAACACATGAAGGGTGGAATATTTAATCAAATGACTGTTTCTAAAAAAGTATCTTTTTTAGAACGAGTAGCAAAAAGTAGATTAGGTTTAGATGGCTTACAAATAATAGTATATTCAGACCGAGCAAGACATGGGGAAGAAAATATAGAAAATGAAGAATATAATTTCGCAAAATTGGGTAAAAAAATGTTACAAGAAATAGACGGAGAATATATAAAGAAAAAATACAATATAAAATCGGGAAAAGAATTTGGAGAAAAACTACACGAAGAAAGAATCAAATGGCTAAAAACCCAAAACAACTAGCAAAATTTTGTGTTTAAAAAATTATGTATAGAAGTAGCCAAACGCAGGAGTTTCATTTTTCTTTTTTTAGGAGAATCCAAAGTAGGGATTACTTAGAGGAGCCTGAAAAAAGAAAAATCAAACTCCGACGAGATTTGACGGATGTCTTAAATAAAATAAAAATCTGAGGGAGGAAAACCAATGAAGATAAACCCAAAATCACAAAAAGGCGCAATCACATTAATAGTGCTAGTAACAATGCTATTTTTAATAGCATTCTTAATGAGTATGTATATAAGAATATCAAATAAAGCCCAAACATCTGCAGAAACCACAGAGGAAATAGCAAAAAAATATAACAATATAGAAGAAGCAAATGATATATATAATAGTTATTTTGCAAACTCAGATGTAATACCAATATATACAGTAGAACAATTGAAAAAAATAGGCTCAGGAGAAAAAATAGAAGTAAACGGAAAAATATATACATTTACAACTAATGGCTACTATACTTTAATGAATGATTTAGATTTGGGTGGATACTATGACGAAACTAATGAAACATGGACAGGAACGCAATGGGAGCCATTGCCATTAAGTGATAGTAATGGAACACAATATAAATTTACAGGAACATTAGATGGACTGGGGCATGAGATTAAAGGATTATATATAAATGATGAGGAATTAAATAATCAGGGATTATTTGGAATTTTAACGGGAACAGTAAAAAATTTAAGCATAGTAGAAAGTTATATAAATGCAAAATTGTATATTGGAGCAATAGCAGGAAGAAATGAGGGAACAGTAAAAAACTGTATTAATAAAGCAGAAATGATAGGAACAGGCAATATAGGAGGAATTGTAGGAAGAAACTATAAAATTGTAGAAGGTTGTACTAATGAAGCAGATATTACAGGAGTTAAGGAATATGTTGGAGGAATTGTGGGAGATAATTTGATTTTATCTACTACAAATGAAGTGCCTAAAGTAATAAATTGTAAGAATAAAGGACAAATAAATGGAACAGTATTATTGCAAACGGGTGGAATTATTGGTACAAACAATAAAGGAGAAATATATAGATGCTATAATAAGGGCACTGTTTTAGGTGCTGGACGGCATTGTAGGATATTCTATCTTAGGTAATGTTACCGAATGTTTTAATATGGGAGAAATACAATCTACTTACGCATATACAGGCGGTATTACGGGATATTCTAGTTCTAAGATTATAAATTGTTATAATATTTCTGATATGAAAACTAATTGTAAATATGGAGCGGGAATTTGTGGATATAATACTGAATCAGGACTAGTAATTAACTGTTATAATATAGGAGAATATGCTTCTAAAGCAATTGTAAGAACAAATGCCGGAACTGTAACGAATTGTTATTATTTAGTGGGAGGAATATCCGACGGGAATGCTATTGAAAAAACTGAAGAAGAAATGAAAACAGCCGAATTTATAGTAAGCTTAAATATAAATACAGATACAGGAGCAGCTTATGAAACATCGGTATGGATACAAGATAATGAAGAAATTCCTATAAATAGAGGATATCCAATTTTTATATGGCAAAGTGAATAAAATTTGACAAAAAACAAAAAACATGGTATTATAATTAAACTAAAAACTATGAAAAAGAGGAGTAAATTTAAAACTGCTTTGTTAGAGAAAAGAAGCCACTGGCTGAAAGCTTCTTAAAGTAAGATGAATTGAAGGTAGCTTTGGAGTTGATAATTTGAAATAAAAGTAGAATTATTCGTAAATCTGCGTTAAAGATATTAGAGATGTATATAAATAAAAATTATATATAAATTAAGGTGGTACCACGAAACAGCCTCGTCCTTATGCAAGGACGAGTTTTTTTTATCCAAAGGTAGAACTCATAAAATTTGAGTAGAATTTAAGAATAATATAAAAACAGCCCAACGCAGGAGCTTATATATTTTTTTAGAAAGAAAACAGTCGTCCAGCACGGCTGCCGGATTACCCTATAAACCTGACGACTTTTCTTGATAAAAAAATATATAAACTCCGACGAGATTGGGCGTATTGCAGAAGGAAAAATAATTAATAAAAATTAAAGGAGGAAAAATTATGTGTGAAAAATGTAATCATAATTTAGAAGGCGCATATGCACCAAATGAATTTGAAGAAGAAATCTATAAGAAATGGGAGGAAAATGACTATTTTAAGCCAAGCATGAACAAGGAAAAAGAAAGTTACTGTATAATGATGCCACCACCAAATGTAACAGGAAAACTACACATGGGGCATGCACTAGATGGAACATTACAAGATATTCTAATTAGATATAAAAGAATGCAAGGATATAACACTTTATGGGTTCCAGGAACAGACCACTCTGCAATTTCTACAGAAGTAAAAATAGTAGAAAAATTAAAAGAAGAAGGAATAAATAAAGCTGATTTAGGAAGAGAAAAATTTTTAGAGAGAGCATGGGATTGGACAAAGGAATATGGTGGAACCATAGTAAATCAACAAAAAAGATTAGGTTGCTCAGCAGACTGGTCAAGAGCAAGATTTACAATGGATGAAGGTTTATCAGAAGCAGTTTTAACAGTATTTAAAAAACTATATGATAAAGGTCTAATCTATAAAGGAAAAAGAATGATAAACTGGTGTCCATGCTGTAACACATCAATATCAGATGCAGAAGTTGAATATGTAGAAGAAAAAACACATTTATGGCATATTAGATATAAAATTACAGGAACAGAGGATAAGTATTTAATAGTTGCAACAACAAGACCAGAAACAATGCTTGGAGATACAGCAGTTGCAGTACATCCAGATGATGAAAGATATAAAGACTTAGTCCGGAAAAACTTGTATATTACCAATAATGAACAAAGAAATTCCAATCATAGCAGATGAATTTGTAGAAACAGAATTTGGAACAGGATGTGTAAAAATTACACCAGCACATGACATGAACGATTATCAAGCAGGATTAAAACATAACTTAGAAATAATCGAAGTATTTGATAAAAACTTCAAAATGGGCAATTTACACCCAGACTATGCAGGAATGGATTTATATGAAGCAAGAAAGAAAATAGTTGAAGAATTGGAGAAAATAGGTGCATTAGTAAAAGTAGAAGATTATACTCACAATGTTGCAAAACACGATAGATGTAAAACAACAGTTGAACCAAAAATATCAGACCAATGGTTTGTAGCTATGAAGGAACTTGCAAAGCCAGCAATAGAAGCTGTAAAAAATGGAGATACAAGATTTGTACCAGAAAAATTCGAAAAAACATATTTTAACTGGTTAGATAACATTCAAGACTGGTGTATATCAAGACAAATCTGGTGGGGACATCAAATACCAGCATATTATTGTGATAACTGTGGCGAAATAACAGTAGATGTAAAAAAACCAGAAAAATGTTCAAAATGTGGACACGATAGATTAACTCAAGATCCAGACACATTAGATACTTGGTTTAGTTCAGCCCTATGGCCATTTTCAACATTAGGTTGGCCAAATGAAACAGAAGATTATAAAACATTTTTCCCAACTAATACACTAGTTACAGGGTATGACATAATATTTTTCTGGGTTGTAAGAATGATGTTTTCTAGCTTAGAGCAAACGGGAGAAGTACCATTTAAAGATGTATTTATACATGGAATAATAAGAGACAGCCAAGGAAGAAAAATGTCTAAAAGTTTGGGAAATGGAATTGACCCACTAGAAATTATAGAAAAATATGGAGCAGATGCCCTAAGATTCTCTTTAGTATCTGGAACAACAGCAGGAAATGACATGAGATTTATGCCAGAAAAACTAGAAGCAGCAGGAAATTTTGCAAACAAAATTTGGAATGCAGCAAAATTTGTATTAATGAATTTAGAAGATTATGACCCAAATCAAATAATGATGAGAGAAAAAGGAACTCCAGAAAACGCACAAGTAGAAGATTTATGGATATTATCAAAACTAAATACATTAGCAAAAGAGGTAACTCAAAATATAGACAACTACGACTTAGGAGTTGCACTAGATAAAATACAAGGATTTATATGGAATGAGTTCTGTGACTGGTATATAGAAATAGTAAAAACAAGATTATATAACAAAGAAGAAAAATCGGCACAAAGCAGAAAAGCAGCACAATATGTATTAAATAAAGTACTATGTGACTCATTAAAATTGCTTCATCCATTTATGCCATTTGTGACAGAAAAAATTTATACAGAGCTATACAACAATGATGAAAGCATAATGATTGCTAAATATCCAAGCTTTGATGAAAAATATGATTTTAAAGCAGAAGAAGAGAAAATAGAACAAATAAAAGAAGCAATTACAGGAATAAGAAATGTTAGAACAAAAATGAATGTACACCCATCAAAAAAATCAAAATTAATATTCATAACAAAAAAATATGAAGAAGTAATAAAAGCATCAGAAGACTTTATAAAAAAACTAGGATTTGGTGAAGAAATAATCGTTCAAGAAAATAAAGAAAACATACCACAAAATGCAGTAAATGTAGTAACATCAGAAATGGAAATATTTATACCATTTACAGATCTAGTAAACATAGAAGAAGAAACATTAAGACTGGAAAAAGAAAAAGAGAAAATACTAGTAGAAAAAGAAAAAACAGACAAAATGCTAGGTAATCCAGGCTTTGTAGCAAAAGCTCCAGTAAGTAAAGTAGAAGAAGAAAAACAAAAACAAGCAAAATTTAACGAAATGATAAAAGCAATAGACGAAAGAATAGAGAATTTGAAAAATATGTAAGGAAAATTGTAATTTGTGTGAGTATCTGTTTTATTAAAAATATCAAAAGACGACCGCCAAATCTCGTCGGGGTTTTTATATTTTAAATCGCTCGTTGCTTCCCACCGGGGCTGTAACAAGGCTAACGCCTTTAACAGCCCACGGCGGTCCCCACGGAACAACTCGCTTTTAAAATATATAAAACCCCTGCGTTTGGCTACTTTATTTCTTTGCAATTAATTTATGTATCTAGAGTATTATAACCTCAGCCGTTTTGTATATTTTTTTAAAAGTCAAATCTCGACAGCCCGCAGATCGCGGGGGAATACCCGCGTATGCCTTGGAGAGTTTGATCTTTTAAAAAAATCATACAAAAGGTAGGCTGAGAAGCAGTGATGCACAAATTACAATTTCCCCAACTTATATGTGACGAAAAAGCAAAGCCCTGCAAGAAGAATGCCCAATATATAGTCAAAAGAAAAAGTGAAACCAGGAAAAATAACTAAAATTGAGCCAAGCACAAAACCAAAAATTAAAAAATAAGTATAAGACTTGAAACGAGAAAAAAGAAAATTAATAATAAACAAAAAAACAATACTGCCTAAAATGAGCCCAATACCAAGAGGTAGAAGAAAAGAAAAGTTTAAACTAGAAATAGCAGCTAAATAGCTAGAATAAACACCAAGCATCATTAAAATAACAGTTTTGCTAACTCCGGGAATAACAATCCCAGCAGACATAAGAAAACCTGCTAAAATAAGGTATGAGTTAGAAAAAGTAGAAAGTGAATAAATCGCTTTTCTTTCTAATACAATTAGATAAATGCTAAAAACAAAACTAACAATCAAACACATAACATGCGAAAAAGTAACCTTAGAAGTTTCACTTTGTTTAAAAACAATAGGGAGACTTCCTAAAATTAGACCAATAAAAGCATATGATGTAATGATATAAAAATTATCAAAAGCAACTTGTAAAAACTTACTAAATAGAAAAATACTAACTAAAGCTCCTAGAATTATAGGAAAAAGAAAGGTAGCATTTTTTTTTATATTTTTGAAAAAATGTAAACAAGCATCAACAAGTCTTTCATATAAACCAAAAGCAACACAAAAAACCCCGACTGCTAACACCAGGAAGAATTGCACCAGCTCCAATTAAAATGCCAACTAAAAAACCTTTCAAAAAAAACCACCTATAAATAATATACGTAAAAATAGGGAAAATATACTTAAGAGGTAACTTACTTTAAAAAATACTAACAAATGTAATAGAATATCAATAAAAAAGAAAGCCCCCGCCTCTGGAAAACCAGTGGCAGGGGGAAGGATTAGTTGCTGCGGGGCTCGATGTGCACGAGCCACCGCCTTTGGGTGCGATGCACATATGAAAATTCGTCCAGTTCCTGCGCCTGGGTGCGGCGGTTTTTCCGGATAAAAACCCGGAAATTGCAGTCTACCAGGCGATGGAATACCTGGGTCATTAAGTTTGTGTCAGCAGAAAATCTGCTGATGCGGAACCAAGTGGAGCGCTTGTTGTACTGCTCGTTGGTCAGCTCCACGATGATTTTTTGCACCGCTGAGTTGAATTTGTCTTGTTGCAATTTATCCTGGAAACTCTGGGCGTCCAAGAATTCCTGCGCGGTTTTTTCTTTCATTTTTATTTCCTTTCTTTTTACACAGCTCCAATAGGAGCTGGCGACAATGGTGGATAGGTGAACTATATAAACATCCTGCTTCGCTAGGGTCCACCAGGATGGAATCTTTAAAAATAGGTACTCGACCTAGACTAATTATATTATACCACAAATTAACATAAAATGCAAATTTGCAAAAAAATAAGAAACAAAAACCGTGTCTTGTCGAATCTTGACATATGATTTTTGTTGTAAAATTAAAAATAATATGTTATAAACAAAGTATGAAATATATATTTTCATGCTAATTTTAATTCAATGATTTTTAATTTCAAATTAAAGGCAAATCGCCAAAAGTTTCATTATTGTATGTTCTCCTAAAGTAAGTACTCTTATTAAAATACTATGTTCAATGGGGTATACCATAAAGATAGTGCCATTAGAGAAAGAAAAAATAAAAAAGAGCTAAAAAATATTTACAAAATTACTTGTAAATATTTTTTTTATTGGTATAATATATGTTAGAATTTTAGAAAAATGAACTTCGACTTTTTCTAAGGAGGAGAAAAATATGATAAAAAAAGTAGCAATTATTACTAATGGAGGAGACTGCCCAGGCTTAAATGCAGTAATTCGTGCAATAGTTAAAACAGCAGAAGCTCATAATGTTGAATGTTATGGATTTATAGAAGGTTATAAAGGCATGCTTAAAAACGAATTTATAAGGCTAGAATCATCAGGTTCTGCATCTGGATTATTACACAGAGGTGGAACAATAATTGGTTCTTCAAATAGTACAAATTTGTTTAATTATAAAGTAGAAGAAAATGGAAAAGTAGAATATAGAGATCTATCAAATGTTGCAATTGATAATGTAAGAAGAGATGGATTTGATTGTATCTTTACTTTAGGAGGAGATGGAACTCAAAAATCTGCAAGAGACTTTTCAGTAAAAGGATTAAATGTAATAGGGGTTCCAAAAACAATAGATAATGATGTTGCACATACAGAAATTACATTTGGTTATAATACGGCAGTGTCAGTAGCAACAGAAGCATTAGATAGATTACACTCAACAGCAGAATCGCACCATAGAGTAATGGTACTAGAGGTGATGGGAAGATATGCTGGCTGGATAGCCTTAGAATCTGCAATAGCAGGAGGAGCAGATGTAGCATTAATTCCAGAAATACCTTATGATATAGATAAAGTTGTAGAAAAAATAAATAAAAGAAGAGCAGCTGGAAAGAAATTCAGTATAGTTGTAGTATCAGAAGGAGCTAGACCTAAAGATGGAAACATAGTTGTAAAAAGAATGATGGATGATGGAAAAGGCTTAGACAATGTAAGACTTGGAGGAATAGGAGAAAAGGTAGCAGAAGAAATAGAAGAAAAAACAGGTATGGTTTCTAGATGTACAGTACTTGGATATGTTCAAAGAGGAGGAACACCAACATCATATGATAGAGTACTTTCAACGAAATATGGATATAAAGCAATGGAATTAGCATTAGAAGGAAAATTCAACACACTAGTAACATTAAAAAATGGGAAATTAGACTGTGTACCATTAGAAGATGTTATTGGAAACAATAAAGAAATAGGTGCAAAATCTGGAGGAACAGAGAGTACATCTATTAAAAGAGTACAAATGGATGACGATTTAATAAAAGTTGCAAGAAACCTAGAAATTAATTTGGGTGATTAATATTGTTACTAGTCAGCCTACCTTTTGTATGATTTTCTAAAAAATTAAATTCTCCAAGGCATACGCG
>JBJFFE010000062.1:0-34285 GCA_051891435.1 Clostridia bacterium
GACCTTTTAAAAAAATTATACAAAAGGTAGGCTGAGAAGCAGTGACACACAAATTACAATTTATCTAAATCAATTCTTTCCAAATTTTTAGTTGTTGGCTCAGTTATTATTTTGCCAGTATAATCAAACCTAGACCCATGGCAAGGACAATCCCAAGTTTTTTCTAAATTATTCCAAGAAAGCTCACAACCCAAATGAGTGCAAAATGGTTTTACAGCATACATCTTACCATTTTGGTCTTTATACAAACCAATTTTTTTACCTTTATAATTTACAATCCCGCCACAATTATTTTGAATCTCAGTATAATCTATTTTAGGTTTACGCATTTTGTTAATTGCTAAAGAATATACTGTTTGATTTAGTATTTCACCAAAAGCCTTACAATTTTTAATAGGTTGAAGTCTTGTTGCTGAATAAATAGATGCATATTTATTTTCTCTTCCTAAAATATCATCTGTTATTATTTTAGCTGCAACATGAGAGGTGGTCATGCCCCATTTTTTATAACCGGTGGCAACATACATATTGTTAAATAATTTTGAAAATCTACCTATATAAGGGATTTTATCTAAAGATACACAATCCTCTGTTGTCCATCTATATTTTATTTCAGCATCTGGATATATACTTTTAATATAATTTTCTAAATTTAAATAACTCTTATCTAAATCTATATTATTAGCACCAGTTTTATGCCCCGAACCTCCAACTAGCAATAAATTATCAGCAGTTCTAAAAGAGGTGACAGGTTCTTCGGCTGATATATACATCCCATCAAAAAGAGGCTTTTTAGGGTCTACTGCAATAACATAAGACTTATCTTGATACATCTTTAAAAAATACATACCAGGAAAATTTTTGATAGGGTAATGACATGCTAAAACTAAATATTTACAATCAACTGTATGACCATTTGCATAAACTTTGTAACGACTATCTTCGGCTTTAATATTTGTTACTTTTGAATGTTCGAAAATATTCATTTTCTCTAAAGCAGGTAGTAAACCTAGAATATATTTTCTTGGATGGAATTTTGCCTGATTTGGGAAGCAAATTGCTGCTTTAATATTAAATGGAAGAGAGGTCTCAGTAATTAATTTTGCATCTAAACCTAAAGACTTTACGGCATCAGTCTCATCTTTTATTTTTTGAATAAAATCTTTAGAGCAAGTATAAACATATGCGTCTTGACGTTCAAAACCACAGTCTATGTTTTCTGTTTTCACAATATTTTCAATAGTGCGAATAGCCTCTTCATTAGAATCTAAATATTTTTTAGCAGTATCAAAACCAAAAGATTTAATCAAATAATCATAAAATAAATCGTGCTGACTTGTAATTTTAGCTGTAGTATTTGCAGTTACACCCATACCAATTTCACTTGCCTCAAGTAAAGAAACTTTTAAACCAGAATCTTTAAGCATATAAGCGGTTGCTAATCCGGTCATACCACCACCAATAATGCAAACATCAGTGGATAAATTAGAATCCAATTTTGGATAATTAGTTTTTGAAGTAGAATCTACCCAATAAGAAATCATAAAATCACCTAAAAATATTATTACCAGAATTTGAAAATATATTAATAAGTTACTTACACAAATTACAATTTACTAAAATTATACAAAATTGTAATAGAACTCTTGTAATCCTACAAAAAAAATGCTAAAATATAGTTTAGAATAATTAAGATAATAGATTTAAAAAAAACCCCATTTTGGGGTAAGTTTTTTAAATCTATTTTTATTTTGGGAGGTTACTATGAAAAAAACAAAATACATTTTTGTAACAGGTGGGGTAGTATCTGGGCTTGGTAAAGGTATTACTGCTGCATCACTGGGAAGATTATTAAAAAATAGAGGTTATAAAATAACAATACAGAAATTTGACCCATATATAAATGTGGATCCAGGAACAATGAGTCCATATGAGCATGGAGAGGTTTTTGTTACAGATGATGGCGCAGAAACAGATTTGGATTTAGGTCATTATGAAAGATTTATAGATGAGAATTTAACTAAAAATTCTAGTATTACAATGGGAAAAATTTATTCTAATGTAATTGAAAAAGAAAGAAGAGGAGATTACTTAGGAAAAACAGTACAAGTAATTCCTCATATTACAAATGAAATTAAAGAAAAAATCTATAGTTTTGATAATACAGATATAGATATTGTAATAACTGAAGTTGGAGGAACAGTTGGAGATATTGAAGGTCTTTCGATAATAGAAGCAATTAGACAAGTAGGATTAGAAAAAGATCCTGAAGATGTGTTATATATTCATGTAACATTACTTCCCTATATTTCTGGATCAAATGAAATAAAATCTAAGCCAACACAGCACTCAGTAAAAGAACTACAAAGTTTAGGAATAAAACCAGATATTTTAGTATGTAGAACTGAGAGGGAAATTACCGATGTTGTAAGAGAAAAACTTGCACTATTTTGTAATGTTAGAAAAACAAGTGTAATACAAAATACAACAGCAGATAATTTATATGCAGTCCCATTATTATTAGAAAAAGAAGGATTAGCAAGAGAAGTATGCAAGCATTTGAAATTAGAAAATATAGAACCAAATAATTCACAATGGGAGGAAATGATAGAACACATTAGACATATTGGAGATAAAACTGTTAAGATTGCAATTGTTGGAAAATATGTACAATTAGATGACTCATATATTTCTGTAATGGAAAGCTTAAAACATGCAGGTTTTGCAAATGATGTAAATGTAGATATTGACCTAATAGATTGTGAAACTGTAACAGCAGAAAATTCAAAAGATATTTTAGGAAAATATCAAGGAATAATTGTTCCAGGTGGATTTGGAAATAGAGGAATTGAAGGCAAAATAGAAACAATAAGATATGCAAGAGAAAATAAAGTTCCGTTCCTTGGAATATGCCTTGGAATGCAAATGGCAGTTGTAGAATTTGCAAGAAATGTATTAGGTTTAAAAGATGCCAATTCATTAGAATTTGATGAGAACACAAATAACCCTGTAATTCATATTATGGAGGAACAAAAAAACATAGATAAAAAAGGCGGAACAATGAGACTTGGGGCATATGATTGTATAATAAAAGAAGGTACTTTGGCTAGTAAAGTTTATGGTAAAAACAAAATTTCAGAAAGACATAGACATAGATTTGAATATAATAATGAATATAAACAACAATTAGAAGAAGCTGGACTCATTGCCTCAGGCACATCGCCAGATGGAAGTTTAGTTGAGATTGTAGAATTACCATCACATCCATATTTTATAGCAGGACAATTTCACCCAGAACTAAAATCAAGACCAAATAACCCAGCACCATTATTTGTAGGGTTGGTAAAAGCAGCAAAAGAAAAATAAATTTTTAATAAATCTTGACAAATTAAAAAAAATTATATATTATATTTACGGAAAATGAATATTCACGAATTACTCTTTATAATTTTAAAAGGGAGTAGCTTAAAACTTACTAATCAACAAACTCGTTTTTAACTGGTTAGTAAACCTAAACGGTAAGCAAGACTTTTAAAGAAACACTTTTTAAAAGCGATTTCTTTAAAAGTCTTTTTGATTTGATTGGAGGATTCATGAAATACATAGATAGGGAAAAATTAAATGAATTTAAGAATTTACAAAGCAATGATTATTTTGTAATAACAGATTTTGACCATACACTTACAACCCCGGAAAGTGAAACTTCCGTAGGATTAATTCCTCATTATGTAGGAGGAGAACTTTTAATAAAAAGAACAAAAATTTTTGAGTTTTATAGACCGCTAGAATTAGACTATACAATAAATGCTGAGGATAAAAAGAAAATAATGAAAGAATGGGCTCAAAAAAGCTTCCAGTTATTATCAGAGTATATAACAGAGGACAATATAGAAAAAGCAGTTGAAAATGCAAATATTTATTTAAGAAGCGGAGTAAAAGAATTTTTTAAGGAAATGTACAACAAAAATATTCCAGTAATAGTTATGTCTTCTGGTATGGGCAATGTTGTAAAAAGGTTTCTGGAAAAAGAAAATTGTTTATTTAGTAATATGACTATTGTTTCTAATTTCTTCGAATTTAAAAATGGAAAAGCGAGTATTAACTTAGATAATGTTATGGCTACATCAAATAAGGAATATATAAGAATTCCTGAAAATGTTAGAAAAAATATAGAAACTAAATCTAAGGCATTGTTATTTGGAGACTTAATAGAAGACATAAAAATGGCAAAAAGGGAAAAACTAGCAGATACATTAACTTTTGGATTTTTAGATGAAAATGTAGAAAAGAATTTGGAAAGATATAAAGAGCATTTTGATGTTATATTAACTCATGAAAGCGATTTTAATGATGTAAAAAATATTTTAAAATAATAAAAAATTAAAAAAGGAGGATTTTTATATGGCAGTAAATTGGTTTGGGCAAACAGTAGATGAAACAGTGTCTACATTAAAAACAGATGTAGAAAAAGGGTTATCTCAAGATGAAGTAAAGAAAAGACAAGAACAATATGGACTAAATGAATTAAAAGCAAAAAAGAAAAAAAGTTTATTTGTAAAATTTTTAGAACAATTTAAAGATTTTATGATAATAATTTTAATTATTTCTGCAATTATTTCTGGAGTTATTGGTGTAGCAGAAGGAGAAGGAATTACAGACACAATAATAATTCTAATAGTTGTAGTCGTTAATGCGATAATAGGTGTAGCACAAGAAAACAAAGCTGAAAAATCTTTAGAGGCGTTGCAAAAACTAAGTTCACATGTAGCAAAAGTTATTAGAAATGGAAAACTTGAAGTAGTTCCATCTAAAGAATTAGTACCAGGGGATATAGTTGTATTAGATACAGGAGATTATGTTCCAGCAGATTTAAGAATAATAGAAGCAATAAATTTAAAATCTCAAGAGGCTGCATTAACAGGAGAATCAGTTCCTGTGGAAAAAATGTCAGCAAAAATTGATGATGAAAAAATAGGAATTGGTGACAGAATAAATATGTTATTCTCATCAAGCTTAATTACTTATGGTAGAGGAAAAGCAGTAGTTGTAGAAACTGGAATGAATACAGAAGTAGGTAAAATAGCAGATATAATAAACACTGCAGAAGAAACAGGAACACCACTTCAACAAAAGCTAAACAAATTAGGAAAAACATTAGGAATAGTTGCACTAGTTATATGTGCAGTAATATTTGGAGTGGGACTTTTGTATGGAAAAGAACCAATTCATATGTTTATGACATCAGTAAGTTTAGCAGTTGCAGCAATACCAGAAGGACTACCTGCAGTATTTACAATAGTTCTTGCAATTGGTGTACAAAGAATGGTAAAAAGAAATGCTATTGTTAAAAAATTGCCAGCAGTTGAAACTTTGGGAAGTGCATCAGTAATATGCTCTGATAAAACAGGAACATTAACACAAAATAAAATGACAGTAGAAAAAGTATTTTGTGATGGAGTTTTAGTAGATTTAGATAATGCGAAAAGTATGATAGATATACAAAAACTTGTATATTCAAGTATGTTGTGCAATGATACAAAAATATCAGACGAAAAAGAATTAACAGGAGATCCTACAGAAACAGCTTTGGTAGATATGGCATTTAAACTTGATTTTGACCCATCTGTATATGGAAGATTCCCAAGAGTAGCTGAAATACCTTTTGACTCAGATAGAAAATTAATGACAACTGTACATGAAGAAAATGGGAAATATGTAGTTTATACAAAAGGTGGAGTAGATGAGCTTTTATCAATTTGTAATTCATATATATTAAATGGAGATGTAAAGCAAGATTTAGACGAATATAAAGAAATTATTAGAAAAAATAATATGGAAATGGCACAAAATGCATTAAGAGTTTTAGCAATGGGATATAAAGTATTAGACCATAAACCAGAAGGTGAAGAAATATTAAACTTAGAATCTAATTTAACATACATTGGAATGGTTGGTATGATAGACCCACCAAGATTAGAAGTAAAGGCAGCAGTAGAAGAATGTAAATCAGCAGGAATAAAAACTGTAATGATTACAGGAGACCACAAAATTACAGCTATTGCAATTGCAAAAAGTTTAGGAATATTAGAAAATGAAGACGAGGCAATAACAGGAACTGAATTAGAAGAAATGAGTGATGAAGACTTAATTAAAAATGTAAGAAAGTATTCTGTATATGCTAGAGTATCTCCAGAACATAAAGTAAGAATAGTAAAAGCATGGCAAGCAAATGGAGAAATTGTAGCTATGACTGGTGATGGAGTAAATGATGCCCCTTCTTTAAAAATTGCAGATATTGGTTGCGCAATGGGAGTTGTAGGAACAGATGTTGCAAAAGAAGCGGCAGATGTAATACTAACAGATGATAATTTCGCAACAGTAGTTTCAGCAGTAGAAGAAGGAAGAAGAATATATGATAATATATTAAAAGCAATTCAATTCTTATTATCAAGTAATATTGGTGAAATAGTTGTATTGTTTGTAGCAATATTAATAACACCATTACTTGGAAAAGCATTTAATATAGATATAACTTTAATTGAAACATTATTACCAATACACATATTATGGATTAACTTAGTAACAGATTCACTTCCAGCTTTAGCACTAGCAGTAGACCCAGCAGCAAAGGATGTAATGCAAAGAAAACCACTAAAAAATACTAAAAAAGGTATATTTACAAAAGGAATGACTTGGAGAATAATATATCAAGGAATAATGATAGGATTACTTACATTAACAGCATTTATAGTTGGTTTAAGTACAAAAGGTGTAAGCCAAGAAGAAAAAGTACAAATCGGTCAAACTATGGCATTTTACGTATTAGCATTATCTGAACTTGTTCATGTATATAATATAAGAGATAACAAAAAATCAATTTTCAAAACAGGAATATTTAATAATAGTAAACTAATTTTAGCTACATTAGTATCAGCATCATTAATGTTTATAATACTATTTATTCCTGCATTAAGAGAAATATTTAAACTAGCCGTGTTACCAACTGCACATATATTAGAAATAGTATTATTAGTATTGGCACCAGTAGTAATAGTAGAGCTATTAAAACTATTAAAAATAAATACAACAAAAGATGAAGTATAACTAAAAAATAGAAAAAAATCATCGTTCTAATTGAACCCCCATAGGAATACAATTAAACAAAAGTATTCTTATGGGGGTTTATGCATTATGAGAGGAATATCAATAGAAGAACGAGCAGTTAGCTTAGCACAATATATAATAGATACAGGAGATACGGTAAGAGGAGCAGCAAAGAAATTTGGTGTTTCTAAAAGCACGGTACACAAAGATGTAAGTGAAAGATTAATACATATTAATTATGCACTTGCGCAAGAGGTTAGAAAAATTCTAGATGAGAATAAAGCGGAAAGACACATAAGAGGAGGAATGGCAACAAAACTAAAATATAGTAGAGAAAAAACAGGATAGGAGAAACACAATTCTACAAAATCTTACATATTATATTATAATCCCTTAGATTTTTTTGAGGTGATATAATATGCAAATAAAACAAGGAGATATTGTAGGAAGAGATTCGTATAATAACGATATAATATTTTTTGTAGATAGAATATTAAAAATAAATAAAACAAAGAAAATTGCAATTTTAAAGGGAATAAACATAAGAATTGAAGCAGATGCTCCAATTGATGATTTAAGAAAATTAGATGCGAAAAAAGCGAAGAACTTTATAAGACAACTAGAAAATTTAGAATATAAGCAAATAGGTAATAGCAGAGAAAAAATTTTAGAAAGCACTGGTAAAATACTACATTTAGATGGCGATAAAAGATATAGTGAAAAAACCTTGAAATATTACAAAAAAATGGGATTAAATGCTGTTGTTAAAAATATAGCAGAAAGCAGACAACCACAATTTGTAATACCATTATTGAAAAAATATCAACCAGACATATTAGTAATAACTGGACATGACTCAATGATGAAAAATGGTAGAAATTATTTTGATATTTATAATTATAGAAACTCTAAATATTTTATAGATTCTGTGGTTAATGCAAGAAAGTGGCAGAATTCATCTGATAAATTAGCTATTTTTGCTGGTGCCTGTCAGAGCTTTTACGAGGCAATTATGGAGGCAGGAGCGGACTTTGCATCTTCTCCAGGAAGAATATTAATAGATTTTATAGATCCAATAATTGTAGCAAATAAAATAGCTACAACAGAAAAAAATGTATATATATCTGCAAAAGAAATTTCCAAGTTGATAAAAGAAGGAGAAAAAGGAGTTAGCGGAATAGGTACAAGGGGTAAGAAAAAACTTTGCAAAAAACTTCTGTAACATTTTCGAAACAATAATGTCACACAAGTGTAATAAAAACATGAAACCCTAGAACCACAACGAGTTTAACTTAATTACATCATATAACATTTTTTGACATTTTTTTATACTGATGATATAATCTGCCTAAGTTGACATATAGATTAAAGGTGCGTGATATCATGATTTTAAAAAATGACATTTCAACCATTAAGGCAGAATTAGGGGACAGAAAAGGACAAAAGATAATGATAAAAGGAACATTAGGAAGAAATAAAGCTTTTGAAGAAGAAGCTATTTTAAAAGACACATATTCCAATGTTTTTGTGGTAGAAGATAAAGTAAAAGATACAAATGCAAGTTATAAATATACAGATATTCTCACAAGAGAATTAGAGGTTTCAATATTTGATGGACAAAATTTTAATCCATTAATATTACCAGCAAGAAACTAAAGACAAAAAAATAAATATTTTATAAAAATTCCTATGAAAATAGGAATTTTTTATTTTTTCCTTAATATAATGTAATATTACAAATTAAGGAGGGATTTATATGGCAGTAGAAACAGCCAAGGACAAGATAAAGCTTAACCAAATAATGGGTCAAAAACAAGAAATTATAACTATAGATGGAGATGTTATTGTAAACGATATAAAACCAGATGTACTAAAAGTCATAAACACAAATGGAATATTATGTATATATAAAAAAGAGGTTCTAAATGGTAAGGTAAAATTAGAAGGGTGTATTAATACATATATAATATACTTAGCAGATGATGAAAATAGTAGTATAAGAACTATTAATACAAGTTTAGATTTTGCAGAATTTATAGATATGGAAAATTGTACTGAAGGAATGACTTTAGATGAAACTCTATGTATTAAAGGTTTTGAAACAAAAGTATTAAACGGGAGAAAACTACATGTTAAAGCATTTGTAGATACTAATATTAAGGTTTGTTCAAACAATGAGGTAGAAGTAATTACAGACATTAATAATAGTGAAGACGAACTTCAAATGCTTAATTGTAATAAAAATGTAATGTCATTAATAGGAGAGAATAGCTCAAAAACTGTATTAAAAGATACTATTGATTTAAAAACAGAAGATGAATTAGCAGAAATAATGAAAGTAGATTTTTCTTTATCAGATATGGAAACAAAAACAAGTTATAATAAGATACTAATAAAGGCAAATGCAAATGTAAGAATAATGTATCTAACAGAAGATAATAGAATAAGCGAAGCAGATTCTCAAATACCGTTAATGGGATTTATAGATATGCCAAATGTTAGTGATACATCAGAATGTATGGCAAAAACAAAACTTAAGAATTTGATTATAAAACCAAATAATACAGAAGAACATTCTTTATATATAGAAGCAGATATTGAGTTATTTTGCAGAGCGTATGAAAGAAAAGAAATGAATATGATAGAAGACATGTATAGTATTTCAAATAATGTAGATTTAAAGAAAAATATGGTAAGAGCAGCAACAGAACAATTTGATGTAAGAGAGAATTTTGAGGTAAAAGAAAAACTTACTAATCCAGAATTGCTATATGGAAGAATTTTAGGAATGAGTATTAGGCCTATTGTTGAAGAAACAGAAATTAGAAATGGCAGAATAAAATATACTGGAAAATTAGAAGGCGAAATTATGGTTAGTGGCGAAAATAATGTAAATGCAACAAATATAGAAATACCTTTTGATTTTGAAGTATTAAATAATCGCATTAAAGAAAATAGCGATGTTGATACAGAAATAAATGTAATATCTCAAAAATTAACAAATACTGATGATGGCTTAATAATAGAAGTAGATTTACAAGCAAATTTAAATATTCAAAATGATGAAGAAATAGAATTTGCACAGGATATTACTATGGAGGAATATGACAATCAAGATATTTACAGTATGGTTATATATTTTGTAAAACCTGGAGATACATTGTGGGAAATTGCAAAAAAGTTTAGAAGTAGAGTAGAAGATATAGCAAGAGTAAATGGAATAGAGGATGTAAATAAAATTTATCCAGGTCAGCAACTATATATTCCTAAATTTACAAGAAGTAGAATTGCAATATAAATATGGATAAAATTTATTCAAGAAAAAGGATAAAGATATTTTATTCTGATAGTAAAAAAATAAAGAAAAAAGTTACTTTTACTTTAGTAATAGCAGTTGCAACTGCAACAATTATATCTAGTATAAAATCAATAGATCCAATATTTGAAAATTTATGCAAAGAAAAAGCAATGACAATTGCAACAAAAATATTGAATACAGAATCTACAAAAGTTGTTCATAAATATGAGTATAAGGATATAGTACAAATTACAAAAAATGAAAATGATGGTACCAATATACTAAAAACAGATGTAACTGTTATAAATGATATAGCGTCAGATATTGCTGTAGAAGTAACTAATAGATTACAGGAAATAAAAGATGAAAAAATAGAGATTCCTGTAGGAGCATTATTTGGCAATAAATATTTATCTGGAATGGGTCCAGGAATGGATATATCAATAATTCCGGCTGGGGATGTAACAACAGAACTAAAAACAGAATTTAAAGCACAAGGAATAAATCAAACAGTATATAGAATATATTTAGAGGTAATATGTAATGTAAATATTATTACGTCATATAAAACCATAGATACTCAGATAATAAACCAAGTTTTATTAGTAGAAACCGTAATTGTTGGAGATACCCCACAAACGTATTATAATTTGGAGGGGGTAAACACAAATACTGCATTAGAAATAATTGAGTAAATTGTAATTTGTAGAGGAAATTTATTTTAGAAGGTGTAGGGGTCGCACTCTTGGGCGACCCGTAAATATGTGAATAATCATTATTACGGGTCGCCGAGGACGGCGACCCCTACAACATTCGCCATAAACATTTACCTAACAATTACAATTTTTCTCTTGACATTGGTATAAATCTCCTAAAAATGTAAAAAATTAAAATTAGGAGAGTGATACTATGAATGAAAGCAAAATGAAAAACATGGTAGTACTTAAAAATTTGCCTTCTAATATTGTTGAGGAGGCATATGTGGTTTTAAAACCAAATCAAAAACTGAAAAAAAACATAGAGAAACAAGAAGATGAAAATAAACTTGTAACATCAGACTATGTTGTAAAAGAAGCAGAAATGGTAGTTAGTAACTATTTGTCTAAAATTGAAGAGAATAAAACAATAAGAAGTTTAGAGGTAGAAAAAATAAAAAAGAAATATTTAAAAGTAAGAAAATTGAGTTTAATATTGGGCGGAATATTAATTTTAAATATATTATCATTCATATGCGGAAGAGTTTAAAAAGCATGATAAATTGTAGTTTGTATGGCAAATATTGTTCGCAAACATCGTAGGGGTCGCACTCCTGGGCGACCCGCAGATACATTAAATTTCTCATTACGGGGCGCCGAAGACTGCGCCCCCTACAAACTACAATTTATTATACAAAATAAAAATCAAGTTCTAAATCTCTTTTTTAAGTAATATATATTAAAAAAATTACTTAAGAAGGGGATTTTTTTATGGAAAGAACTTTAAGCCAAGAAGAAAAAATAAGAAGAGCAGAGGAATTATATTATAGAAGGAAAAATGCTGTAAATATGGGAAGAACAGCAACGGTTAATGTAAATCCTAAAAAAAATTATAAACTATTAAAAAAAGTAATATTACAAATACTGGCGTGTGTTGGAATATATGCTTTAATTTATAATTTGCAAAGTAATAGTGATAATTTCTCAATAGATTCAATAAATTACGTGAAAAGTACAATAGCATATGATGCTAATTTTAAAAAAATATTTGAAGATGTAAAAGACTATTTTTCGAATTTATATACAATAAAAGAAAATACGAATGAAGTAGAGGAAAATGTTTTACCAGAAGAAACACTGGCAGTAAGTGAGAGTAATATACAAGAAGACCCTACAGAAGAGGTAAATGAAGAAAATGTAGATATAGTAGATGAAGAGGCAAGCAGTATTAGCCAAATAGATGAAGATGCACAATATATAAAAGACAATTTTTCTTTAATAAAGCCAGTAGCAGGAACAATTACATCACGATTTGGACTTAGAAATCCTACAACGCCAACAGTACCTACATATCATACAGGTATTGATATTGCAGTTCCAGAAGGAACAGTATTTGTATCTGCAATGGATGGAACAGTGGAACAAGTATCTTCACAAGGAGACTACCGGGAATCATGTAAAAATAACAAATGGAGATGTAAGCACACTATATGCACATTGTAAAACTATATATGTATCAGAAGGGGACAAAGTTGTGCAAGGACAGCAAATAGGAGAAACAGGAAGTACGGGAAATGTAACAGGTCCACACCTTCACTTTGAAATAAGAAGAAATGATGAATATGTGAATCCGGACTTAATATTAGAGTTTTAGGGTAGGTGATTAAAATACAAATAAGCATAAACATAGAAATATTTTTATTCCTCTTAATATTTATAATAACAAAACAAATAGACATATATATAATATTTCTTCTATTTACACTAATACATGAACTAAGCCATATGATAGTAGGAATTTTATTAGGGTTAAAGCCTAAAAAAATGATGGTAATGCCATTTCGGATTTAAAATAACATTTGAAGAATATAAACTACAGGGAAAAGCAGAAAAAAAACAGATAATAGTAGCACTAGCAGGACCATTAATAAATTTAATTATAATGGCAATATCAATAATTTTGAAATTAGATTTGAACATAATATATTCAAACTTAATAATAGCAGTGTTTAATTTAATACCGATATATCCACTAGATGGTGGAAGAATTTTAAAATCAATTTTAAAATTAAAACTAGATGAAAAAAAGGTATATGAAATTGTTAACAGAATTTCAAACATAACAATAATAGCTTTAACAGCAACAACAAGTATTGTAATTTTATACATACATAATATAGCAATAGTATTTGCTCTAGCCTATTTATGGTACATAGTAATTAGAGAAAATAAAAGATATAAAATAATAAAAAGAATATACGATGTAATTGAAACTAATGAGATAGAAAAAAATTATAAAGAACTTGATAAAACAAAATTTATAGTATAAAATAAATTCATAAATTGATTGCAAATATGGGAGGAAAAACAAATGAGAAAATTTAGCCAAAACAAAGGAATTACTATAGTTTCTTTAATAGTTACTATTGTAGTTATGCTAATTTTAACAAGTATAATAGTTACAGATACGTATACGGGTAGTGATTATAAAAAATATAAATTAATGTGTGCTGATGTTGAATTATTAGAAGACAAAGTAATAGTATATTATAATCAATATGTTGAAATACCAACAACAGGAGAAAAAATCGAAACAGGACTTCCAGAAGTCATAGCCAATATTGGACATGATTTTTATAAATTAGATATAAATAAATTAAGTAATATAACTTTAAATTATGGAGATGAAGAGGATATATTTATAATAGATAGTGCAACATTTGAAGTATATTATTTAAATGGAATTGAATATGATGGAAACATTTATTATACAGATTGATAAAAAAACGCCACATTTATTTAGGATAAAATGTGGCGTTTTTTTTTTAATTAAATCTCAGTTTTTCCTATTAAATCAATCAACATTTTAGATAAAGTATAAGAAAAATCAAGAATATTATAATATTTTTTTAATAATTCTTTATCAAAAGCTCCTTTCTTTATTGAATTTAATTCAAATAAAGCTCCAGTGTGAAATCTTAAATACATAACATTATTATAAATAGATATGTCGTATGTAATACCAGTAGCTTTTTTAAAAGATGTTAACAACTCCATAATGTCATGTGTTAATAACTGCATGCCTATTATAGAATTTGTAGCAGATACATCAAAATATTTTTCAAATTCCTGAGAATCCATTTCCAATTTCGTTTTTGAAGAAATACTTCTATTGGTTCTAATTTGCAATTCGCTATTAATTGATTTATCTAACATTATTACGGAAAACAAACCATGGAAGATGGTAGTACTAGTTGTGTGTGTATTACCATCAGAGTCTGTATGTGTAGTTTCGTGAATTGTATGCACTTCTGCCATTTTAATAGGATATTTGTTATCTATGTTACCCTCCATATAATCATCAGAATAATATTTATTAAAATATTCATTATACTTTGCTTTCCTATAAATTACATCAGGCATTGGTGTTTGAGGTGTATAAACTATGTTATCATAAAAGTTACTTAACAATACTCTTATAATATTTGTTTTAAAAAGTATTTTAAAGTTTTTTTGGTTTTTAGAAAAAATAAGATTAAGTAAAAAATAAATAACAATATCTGCCATTAATATAAAAACTAATAAAAATATAATAAACATACTAAAGCCAGCGATAAATGAATTCATTTTATATATTATAAAGCCATCAACCAAAATTGCTAAAACTAAAAAGATGATATTAATAGTTTTCTGCTCATTTTTTGCATTTCTCCAAACCTCATCAAAATCTGGTGAGGTATTATTGGTTAAATTTTCAAATAAATCTTCAAAATTTTTCTTCATTTTTATTACCTTTCAATATTTACATTAATATTTTCTTTCTTATATTCTTCGATTTGAAATAATTCAGCTGGTTTAAATTTGAATAGACTAGCTATAATATTTGTTGGAATAGTTTCAAGTTTGGTATTATAAAATGTTACGTCATTATTATAAATTCTTCTTGCGGCTTGAAGCTGACTTTCAATTTTTACTAAGTTTTTTTGTAAATTTACAAATTGATTACTAGCTTTAAGGTCAGGATAATCCTCAGCTAATGCTAAAATTTGATTAAAAGTATTATTTAACTTATTAGCCTTATCAAACTCTTTAGTTTCATTATATGAAGCTCTTAATTTAGTAATATTCTCAAAAAGTTCACTTTCATGTTTGGAATAAGCTTTTACACATTCTACTAAGTTTGGAATTAAATCGAATCTTTGATTTAAATAAACCTCAATACCAGACTTAGATTGTTTTACTTTATTTCTTAATTTAATTAATTTATTGTATTGAGATAAAATAAAAATAATTATTAAAATTAATATAACAGCTATTAAATACATATTATTCTCCCTTCATAAATAACTAATAATATTATAACATGAAGGAATATAAAAAACTATAGAAATTATAAAAAAAGCCACATAATTATTAGAAAGTGCTTGCAAATTATGGAAAAGTATGGTAAAATAGCAAGTACTTAAAAAATAGCATTTGCTATTTTTCCTTACTCATAGTAAAAAAGTAGCTATGGGTTGCAAATCCAAAAGGAGGTGGAAAATAATGAACAAATACGAAAGTGTTGTTATTATTAATCCAAATTTAGAGGCTGAGGCTATAAAATCTTTAATTAGCAAAATCTCTGATTTAATTAATAGTAATGGAACAGTAAATTCTGTAGAAGAATTAGGAAAAAGAAAACTAGCTTATGAAATCAAAAAATTAAATGAAGGATACTATGTAGTATTAAAATTTGAAGCTAAACCAGAACTAATTACAGAATTAGAAAGAGTATATAGAATAACAGATGAAGTTATTAAATTTATCGTAGTTAAAGAGGAGGAGTAATCGCATGAATAAAGTAATATTAATGGGGCGATTAACTAGAGATCCAGAAGTTAGATACACTCAAAACACTAATACATTAGTTGCATCTTTTTCACTAGCAGTAAACAGAAGGTTTGCAAAAGCTGGAGAAGAAAGACAAGCAGACTTTATAAATGTAGTTGCTTGGAGTAAAACTGGAGAATTCTGTAGTAAATATTTTAAAAAAGGGCAACAAGTTGCTATTATAGGAAGAATTCAAACTAGAAATTGGGAAGACGAAAACAAACAAAAACATTACATAACAGAAGTTGTTGCAGAAGAAGCATATTTTGCTGATAGCAAAAGAGATGGAGATGCGGGTGCAAGTTTTGCAAATACATTTGGAAACAGTGTATCTGAAGCTTCAGAATTTGCAGTATCTGCAGATGATGATTTACCATTCTAGTAGGGGCAGGGTTCCACCCCTGCCCGCAAACAAAATAAATTGTTAAAGACAATTTGAAAGGGGGAAAGAAAATGGCAGACAAAAAACAAAATAATAAAAATAATAGAAGAAGAAATAATGGAGACGAAGAATTCAATCCAAAATTTAGAAAAATGAGAAAAAAAGTATGTGTAATGTGTGCTAATAAAGATTTCGTTTTAGATTACAAAAATGGAGATCAATTAAAGAAATTTGTAAATGAAAAAGGTAAAATATTACCAAGAAGAGCAACAGGTGCATGTGCAAAACATCAAAGAGATATAACACAAGCAGTAAAAAGAGCAAGACATATTGCAGTATTACCATTTACAAATAAATAAAAATAATAATAAAGACCGATTAGGAAAAGCCTAGTCGGTTTTTTGTATTTAACCCTAAAAAATGATAAAAAAATTGTAATTTACAAAAGCATAAAAAGATTTTCCTTCTGCTCACCTAAAATTATATTCAAGAATATACTATTACTATGATAAGTTTATATACCAAAGGAGGAAAAATTTTGAAAGAAATACTAAAAATAGAAAATATATCTAAAACATATCAAGCAAAAAATGGAGAAATAACTGCATTAGATAATGTAAATTTAGATGTATATGAAGGAGAGTTAATAAGTATAATTGGCCCAAGTGGATGTGGTAAATCTACATTACTTTCTATAATTGCAGGGTTGGAGGATAAATCATCTGGGAAGGTTTACATAGATGGAGAAGAAACTACAGGAATATCACCAAAAATAGGTTATATGCTACAAAAAGATAGCTTGCTAGAATGGAGAAGTATATACAGAAACGTGATGTTTGGGCTAGAAATAAGACATCTAGTAAACGAAGAAAATAAAGCCTATGTAGAAGAGCTTTTGAAAAAATATAATTTATATGAATTCAAAGATAAATATCCATCTCAATTATCAGGAGGAATGCGCCAAAGAGTTGCTTTAATTAGAACTCTTGCAATAAAACCGAAAATATTACTGCTAGACGAAGCTTTCTCGGCTTTAGATTATCAAACAAGAATAATGGTTACAAAGGATATTTATAAAATATTAAAAAATGAAAAAATAACTACAGTAATGGTAACACATGATATTTCAGAAGGTATAAGTATGTCTGATAGAATTGCTGTGCTTTCTGCAAGACCAGCTACTGTAAAAAGTATACATGAAATAAAATTTAATATAGAAAATAGAGATCCTCTAAATGTAAGAGAACTTTCTGAATTTAGCAAATACTTTGACAGCATTTGGAAGGAGTTAGATGTGCATGCCTAAGAAAAATATCTCAGATGATAGAAAAAAATACTTAAGAAAAAAACATATACAAAAAATTAGCATTATTACAACACAAATAAGTATACTTATAATTTTTATAGCAGTTTGGGAAATAACAGCTAGAAAAGGTATTATAGATAGCTTTATTATGAGTCAACCAAGTAAAATTTTAAAAACCTTTATAAACTTATCTTCTAATGATTTGTTAATGCACATACGGAGTGACATGCAAAGAAACTTTGATAGGCTTTTTATTAGGAACAGGTATAGGGATTGTAATTGCAATAATTCTTTGGTGGTCTAATTTTTTAAGCAAAGTTTCAGAACCATACTTAGTAGTTTTAAATAGTTTACCAAAGGTAGCTTTGCGGGCCTGTAATAATAATATGGGTAGGAGCAGGCACATCTGCGATTATAACAATGGCAATAGCAATATCTTTAGTAGTAACTATATTAGATATTTTAAATGGATTTTTAGAAACAGATAAAGAAAAGATAAAAATGGCAAGAACGTTTAATTGCACAAAATTACAGCTATTAACTAAAATTATAATTCCTGCCAATATTTCCAATTTTATAAATTCATTAAAAATAAATATAGGATTATCAATGGTAGGTGTTATAACAGGAGAATTTTTAGTTTCAAAAGCAGGTCTGCGGATATTTAATCAATTATGGAGGTCAAGTATTTAAATTAGATTTAGTAATGACAGGTATAGTAATATTAGCAATAGTAGCAGCACTTATGTATGGGGCTATTACATTATTAGAAAAAATTTTATTAAAAACACATCTTTTTGGATGAAAAAATATGGAGGTTAAATTTTGAAAAAAATAATTACAATCGCTATTATTATAGCATTAATCATAATAGGGATAATATGTATTGTTCAAACAAGTAAAAAATCGGATACTCGGAGTAGGAGTAGAAAATAAAACAACTCTAGTTAGAGTAAATGAAGTAACAAGATCTGTTTTTTATTCACCACAATATGTAGCAATAGCATTAGGATACTTTGAAGAGTACGGTATAGAAGTAGAACTTACAACAGGTCAAGGAGCAGATAATGTTATGACAGCAGTGCTTTCGGGACAAAGTGATATTGGATTTGCTGGACCAGAAGCTGCAATATATGTTTATAATGAAGGAAAAGAAGATTACCCACAAGTATTTGCACAGCTTACCAAAAGAGATGGTTCATTTCTAGTATCAAGAGAAAAAACAGATAATTTCTCTTGGCAAGACTTAAAGGGAAAAACAGTAATACCAGGAAGAAAAGGCGGAGTACCTCGTATGACATTAGAATATGTACTAAAACAAAATGGTATAGACATAAACAAGGATTTAGTATTAGATGATAGTATAAGTTTCGATTTAATGGCAGGGTCATTTGCAGGTGGAAATGCAGATTATGTAACACTATTTGAACCAACAGCATCATTAACGGAAAGTAGTGGAATTGGTTATATAGTAGCATCAGTAGGAGAAGAAGCAGGAGAAATTCCATATACAGCATATTTTGCACTACAAAGTTATATGAATAAAAATGAAGAATTAATTCAAAACTTTACAAATGCAATATATAAAGGACAACAATGGGTAGCAAGCCATACTGCAACAGAAATAGCAGAAAAGATTGTCGGATTTTTCCCAGATACAGACGTAGAAACACTTGCGACTTCAATACAAAAATATAAAGATATAGATGCATGGAATGAAACTCCAGTACTAACAAAAGAAGCCTTTGAGAAATTACAAGATGTAATTGAAGAAGCAGGAGAACTAGACAAAAGAGCAGACTACGATAAGGTAGTAAATAACAAATATGCGGAAGAAGCAATAAAATAAATTGTAATTTGTGAGGGTGAATTTATTACAAAATGTGTAGGGGCTGGTCTTGACCAGCCCGTTAAAAAACGTCATATTAACGGGTCGGTCAAGACCGACCCCTACAACGTTCGTCATGAACATTTCCTCTATAAATTACAATTTATTATTTTCTCAAACTGTAAATTTCTATGTTTCTTGTTGACAACAACACTAAAAAAAAATATAATAATACTATAAATATTTAGTATACTAAGGAGATTTGAAGATGAAAAATAAAGGAATAACGATAATTGCTTTGGTAATAACGATTGTTTTAATGCTTATTTTGGCATCTGTTGCAGTAAACGTTTCAATAAATGGGGGATTATTTGAGTATTCAAGAAAAGCAAAGTTAGAAACGGAAATAACAGAATTACAAGAAATGCTAATGAAAAAACAGATGATAAATGAGGGAAAGATTTCAAATGGAACAATAAATGAAATACTAGGAATAGAAAGTGATTATAATGATAAAGTAGGAATAGAAGATGGAGAACTAGTATATTTCGCAGATAAATGGACTGAAAAAGATATAGAGATTTTAAAAGAAATTGGCATAAATGAAAGTAAGTCTAGTTAAAAAAATAAAGCAATGATTTTCATTGCTTTATTTTTATTTATGTGATATAAAATAGAAAAAAGAGGGAGGCTGATTTTTTGAAAATAAAGGATGTAAAAGAACTTGAAAAGATTGCAAATAATGTAAGAATAGGGATAATAGAAGCGGTACATAGTGCAAATTCAGGACATCCGGGAGGATCGCTATCTATTGCAGATATACTTACAGTTTTGTATTTCAACCAGATGAATATTGACGAAACTAAACCACAAGACAAATGTAGAGATAGGTTAGTATTATCAAAAGGACATTGCGCACCAGCACTATATAGTACTTTGGCTGAAAGAGGATTTTTTGATAAAAAACTTTTAAAAACCTTAAGAAACATAAATGGGAATTTACAAGGTCACCCAGATATGAACAAAGTACCTGGAGTAGACATGACAACAGGTTCACTAGGACAAGGGCTATCTGTTGCAAATGGTATGGCGCTTGCTTCTAAATTAGATGGAGAAGGAATAAGAGTTTACTGCATATGTGGAGATGGAGAAGTGCAAGAAGGTCAAATTTGGGAAGCGGCAATGTCAGCAAGTCACTATAAATTAGATAATTTATGTGTAATACTTGATAATAACAATCTACAAATAGATGGAAATGTTGATAAAGTTATGAGTATTTATCCAATAGATGAAAAATTTAAAAGTTTTGGATTTGAGGTTATAAATGTAGATGGGCATAATATTTTGGAATTAATAGAAGCCTTCCAAAAAGCTAAAAAAGTTAAAGGAAAACCTACAGCAATAATTGCAAATACAATAAAAGGTAAAGGAGTATCCTTTATGGAAAACAAGGTGGAGTGGCATGGGAAGGCACCAAATGATGAAGAATATGAAATTGCAATAAGAGAACTTACACAAAATTAATTAAAGTGTAATTGTGTATAAATCTTATAATATTTTCAAATTGCGTCGCTTCAAGCAGACTAAACTATAGTAATATTTCAAAATGTATGCGTCTGAACACTGGTGCAGATATAAATTTTAGTTTGAGTGGGGCACTCCTCATTTTCAAATATTATAAGATTTATACCCATAATAAGTTTATTGAATTTGATAGGAGGATATGTATGAACGAAAATAAAAAAATAGCCACAAGACAAAGCTATGGAGAAGCTTTGGCTGAGCTTGGAAGAAAAAATAAACAAATAGTAGTATTTGATGCTGATTTATCAAATGCAACTAAAACTTCGATATTTGCAAAAGAATTCCCAGAAAGATTTTTTGATATGGGAATTGCTGAAGCAGATATGGTAAGTACAGCAGCAGGAATGTCCACATTTGGGAAAATACCATATGTTAGCACATTTGCGGTATTTGCTGCGGGAAGAGCGTATGACCAAATAAGAAACAGTGTATGTTATCCCAACCTAAATGTAAAAATCTGTGCAACACATGCAGGAATAACAGTAGGAGAAGATGGGGCAACACATCAAATGCTAGAAGACTTAGGAATGATGAGAGAACTTCCAAATATGACAGTAATCTCAACATCTGATGATACACAAACAAGATGGGCAGTAGAAGAAATCTCTAAAATAAATGGACCAGTATATTTAAGACTATGTAGACTTGCAACACCAGTTATATATGATGAAACCCAAAAATTTGAAATAGGAAAAGCAGTTCAAATAGGAGAAGGAACAGATGCATGTGTATTTGCAACAGGAGTAACAGTAGCCCAAAGTCTTAAAGCAAAAGAAGAATTAGAAAAACAGGGAATAAATATAAGAGTAGTAGATGTGCACACAATAAAACCAATAGATAAAGAAATGATAATAAAATGTGCAAAAGAGACTAAAAAACTAATTTCAGTAGAAGACCATAATGTAATAGGCGGATTAGGAACTGCGATTGCAGATGTATTAACAGAAAACTACCCAGCAAAACTTACAAAAATAGGAATAAACGACACATTTGGAAAATCAGGAAAAGCAGAAGAACTTTTGGAATATTACGGATTAACAGCAGAAAATATAATTAGAACAATAAAAGAAAAATAAAAAACATTGGCAAGGTTTTTACACCTTGCCAACTTTTCCGCTACAACGGAATGGGGGAGATTATCACCGGATCAGAATATCGATGCCGGTGATGGGGGTGCTGCGCAGGAACATGGTGTGAGCATCAGGGGTGCCGTACAGTCCGTCCTTGATGAAATCAATGTGGAGAATTCCACCAACTTTGATTTCTTCGTAGATCTTTATTACTGTTCCAGAAAGAATGCCTTTCCGAATGAAGAGTTTATCACCCTTCTGCTCCAGCATATAGCTAGAGCCACTCTGCGTCTTGACATTGATGCGAATATTCATGAATTTTTCCTCCTATAAAAAATTTGATAAATTAATTATACCACAATTTATGCAAAAAGGCAAATTTTACAAAAAAACAACATAAATATTACATAAATATTACATTTGATAAAATAACCTTTTTTTCTATTTATTTCTATTGATTTTTTCCTTGATTATTATTATAATGTAAATGTGAAATTATACAAAAATGAGGTAAAGAAATGATAGAATTTAAGAATGTATCTAAAACATATGGTACTGGTACGGAAGCTGTACATAATGCGAATTTTAAAATAGAAAAAGGTGATTTCTGCTTTTTAGTTGGTGCATCTGGTTCACGGCAAATCTACTCTTATAAAAATGATATTAAAAGAAGAAGAACCTACGGAGGGTAACATTATAATAAATGGAAAAGATACAACTTTTTTAAAACCCAAAAGAATTCCATATTTAAGAAGAAGTATGGGAGTGGTTTTCCAAGATTTTAGACTTTTACCAGATAAAACAGTATATGAAAATGTAGCATTTGCAATGAATATTGTTAAAGCTACACCAAAACATATAAGAAGACAAGTACCAATGGTGCTTTCACTTGTTGGATTAAGTGGAAAAGCGAAAGTATATCCAGATGAATTATCTGGTGGGGAACAACAAAGAGTAGCTTTAGCTAGAGCATTAGTTAATAATCCATCAATGATAATTGCAGATGAGCCAACAGGAAATTTGGACCCAGAAACTGCTTGGGAAATAATGACACTTTTAAATGAAATAAATTTAAGAGGTACAACCCTTGTTATTGCAACACATGCCAAAGATATTGTAGACAAAATGAAAAAGAGAGTTATTGAAATTGACAAAGGCATAATTGTAAGAGACGATAAAAGAGGAGGTTATACCAAATGAAATACAATGTAATTAGTTATTTCTTAAGTGAAGGATTTAAAAACGTATTTAAAAATAAAAAATCAACATTCTCTTGTTTAGGCGTAATGTGTGCCACAATGTTTATGTTTGGAATATTTTTTGCAATAGGTCAAAACATTAATAATATAGTTTCAGAAATTGAAGATTCTCAAGCAATAAGAGTTTTTGCTTTGCAAGAGGCAACTCAAGAAGAAATAGATACTTTAGGTGAACAAATTAGCCAAATTGAGGGAGTAAATACAATAGAACCTAAGACAGCAGAAGATGCTTTTAATGATGTAAAAGAAGGATTAGGAGATAAACAAGACATAATGGACGAACTATCAGTTTCAGCATTTTCAGCATCATATATAGTTACATTAACAGATTTGGATTTAAATGAGAGCGTGCAAGAAAGTATTTCTAAATTAGATAATGTAAAAAGAATAACAAGCAATAATCAAACAATATCAGCTCTTTCTTCAGTTGGAAAATGGATAAGAATTGTGACAGGAACACTTTTAGGAATTTTAATTGTGATATCAATTTTTATAATATCAAATACTATAAAATTAACAGTTCATGCGAGAAGAAAAGAAATTTCAATTATGAAATATGTAGGTGCAACAAATAGTTTTATAAGAACACCATTTATTATAGAAGGTGTAATTATAGGAATCTTATCTTGTATTCTTTCTGTAGCTCTAATTGGAGGAATATATAATTTGGTTGCAGATAAATTACTTGCATCTCCAACAGTGCAAACAATAGGAGTAAGCATACTATCATTTAATAATTTATTTGCAGAAATAGTTGCTGTATACTTAGTTCTAGGAATTGGAATAGGAATAATAGGAAGCTCTATTTCAATGAAAAAATATCTTGAGGTATAAAGAATTCAATAATCATAAATTCTCAAGATATATAATATTTTATCGTTCATCCCCAACTGCATAATAGGCTGAAGTAACGAAAAAACTTCAATAGATTTCGTTTTTTCGTACAGCCTATAATTTGTTGGTCCCCACAGCATTCACTCTAAAATATTATATATCTTTCGATGAAATTGATTATGCAATAAAAGGTGGTGAAGCTTATGAAAAAAAAGTTTATAGTTATGATAGTAGCAATTATAATTATTTCTGGCTTTTATAGTATAACTAAAGCAGAAAATGTAAGCGATTTACAAGCGCAAAAAGAACAAATAAAACAAGAATTAAATAATGCAAATGAAAGCCTAGAAAATATACAAATTGAACTAACAGATGCATTAGAAGCAATAAGTAAAATAGAAGCACAAATTGTAGATGGAGAAAATAAGCTTCAAGAAACTACAGCTCAAATAGAACAATTAGAAAAAGAAATAAATGAAACACAAGAAAAATTAGAACAGGCAGAAAAAAATTATAATAGCCAAAAAGAAATGTGTGAAAAAAGATTAGTAGCTCTATACGAAATGGGAGAAACTACATATTTAGACGTTTTATTAAATTCAAGAAGCATGACAGATTTTATATCTAATTATTATTTGATATCTGAAATTGCGGAGTATGATAATGAATTATTAGAAACAATAAAAAGACAGAAAAATAAAATTGAGGAAATAAAAAATCAAATAACACAAAAAAATGAAAATTTAAAAGTAATACAAGAAAGCCAAGAAAAAACACTAATTGCTTTAGAAAATTCTAGAACTATAAAAAATAGTTATGCAAATTCTTTAACAGAAGAAGAGCAAGCTATACAAAAACAAATAGATGAATATCAAGCTAAATTAAATAATTTAGATACACAAATATTATTTTTAACACAAGGGGATGGAAATACGGAATATATTGGAGGAGAGCTTGCATGGCCAGCACCTGGGTATACAACAATAACATCGCCTTTTGGAACAAGATTTCATCCAATATTACATGTATATAGAACACATTATGGAATAGATATAGGAACACCTCTTGGAGCATCAATAGTTGCAGCAAATTCAGGAGTTGTTACAACAGCATCATATTTATCATCATATGGAAATGCAGTAATAATAGACCATGGAGGAGGAGTATCAACAATATATGCACATGGCTCAGAAATATTAACAACTGTAGGAGCAGTAGTAAATAAGGGAGACCTTATAATGAAGGCTGGTACAACAGGACTTTCAACAGGACCACACTTACATTTCGGAGTTAGTGTTAATGGAAAATATGTAGATCCATTACCATATTTAAAAGGTTCAAATTAATCTATGAGGGCACCATCAGTAAGGAATATATTTTGACAGTGCCTAAAATTAACGGAGGAAAAAATGAAAAAGAAAATTTTATGTTTAATATTAATCGTAGCATTAGTTGTATCAAGTAATATGCTAATCTCATTTGCAGCAAATAAATCTGAACTAGAAAAAGAAAACTCAGACATACAAGGAAAGATAGATCAAACAAAGGAAGATTTAACTCACGTTGAAGAAAATCTTACAGGAGTTATGGCACAAATTCAAGACTTAACAGCACAAATTAGTGAATATCAAACAGAAATAGATGGCTTAAATTCACAAATATATGGATTAGAAGAACAAATATCAGAAGCAGAAGCAAATTTACAAAAAGCAGAAGAAGATTATGCCGAGCAAAAGGATAGATTAGAAAAGAGACTAGTGGCTTTATATGAAATGGGAGAAACAACATATCTAGATGTATTACTTTCTTCAGCAAGTATTACAGATTTTATTTCTAAATATTATATAGTTTCAGAAATAGCAGAATATGATAATAATTTATTAGATGAAATAGAAAATAATAAAAATAGTATAGAAGCAGCAAAAAAAACATTAGAAGATAGTAAAGCACAAATAGAAAGTTTAAAAAACAGTAAAGAAGCTACAGCAAATGCATTAAAAGATTCTCAATCAGTAAAACAACAATATGTAAACGAATTAAATGATGAACAAAAGAGTTTGCAAGCTCAACTAGACCAATTTGAAGAAGATAAAAGAAAAATACAAAACGAACTTGCAGAAATAGCAAGAAAAGAAGCAGAATCAGGCGGTTCAACCATAATAAATGGAAGCCCAAGCGAATATGGCTATATTTTCCCAGTTGCAGGACTTTCACTTGCAAATATAAATAATAAAAGTTACCCATCTTACAGAGGTCATACTGGTGTTGATGTAAACATTAATGTTGTTGGGAAAAGTGTAGTAGCAGTAAAATCTGGCACAGTTGTAACATCAACAGCATTAAAAAATTCAGACGGCTCATATAGAAGCTATGGAGAATATGTAGTAATAAATCAC
This sequence comes from Clostridia bacterium, assembly GCA_051891435.1. Classification (GTDB taxonomy): domain Bacteria; phylum Bacillota; class Clostridia; order TANB77; family CAG-508; genus UMGS1933. Next base: position 26,629 of record JBJFFE010000062.1, read on the forward strand.
CATGATGGAACAATGACACTTTATGCACATATGCTTGCTGGTTCAAGACAAGTAACAAAAGGGCAAACCGTTTCTCAAGGACAAGTAATCGGAACAGTTGGAAGTACAGGAAATTCAACAGGACCACACCTACACTTTGAGGTAAGAAAAAATGGAGTATGTGTAAATCCACTACCATATTTAGGCTATTAAATTGCATAAAAAATTAATTTAGAAATATATTATATTGTAGGGGCGCATGATTGCGCCCAAATGCTTGTTAAAAGTCCGCCCAATCTCGTCGGGGATTATATATTTTAATTCGCTCATTTCTTCCCACCGGCGCTGTAACAAGGCTAACGCCTTTAACAGCCCACGGCGGTCCCCACGAGGAAATTCGCTTTTAAAATATATAAAACCCCTGCGTTGGGCTACCGTATCGCCTACAATAAGTTAATTGTTTTTGGAGGAATGTAAATGAATTTTGACAAAAAAAATAACATCTATAAAATATCAATGATAATAATAGTAACTGTATTAGTAACATTTCTAATCACATCAATTATATTTTACAATTACTATATGAAAACAGATACTGGAAACATTGATGCATTAACTAAATACATAACAATATCTGATTCAACCAAAAGTTTAGAAAAAAAGATTGAAATTTTAAAAAGATATTTAGAAAATGAATATATGGGTGAATTAGATGAAGAGGCAATGACAGAATCAGCATTAAAGGGATATGTAGCTGGATTAGGTGATGAATATACTGAATACTTAACTGAAGATGAATTGGAAGAATTAATGGTATCTGTTAATGGAAACTATGTTGGTATTGGAATTTATATGACACAAAATGAAGATGATGAAATAGTAGTTTTACTTCCAATAGAAGGTTCTCCAGCGGAAACAGCAGGATTGCAAACAGGTGATATAATTAAAAAAGTAGATGGAATTGAATGTAAAGGTTTAGAATTAACAGAAGTTTCTAATATGGTAAAAGGAGAAGAAGGAACAACAGTAAACCTAGAAATAGAAAGAGAAGAAGATATTTTTTCTGTCGATATTGAAAGAAGAACAGTAGAATTAAAATATATAGATTCCGAGGTCCTTGAAGATAATATAGGTTATATTCAAATGATTTCATTTGATGAAGGTTGTAGTAGCAAATTTAAAGAAGAATTAGAAAAATTAAAAGCTCAGAATATAAAATCTTTAATTATAGATTTGAGAGATAATGGAGGAGGATTGGTAACAGAGGCAATTGCAACATCAGAGATATTTGTACCATTAGGAAATATTATATTGAAATCTTATGATAAAGATGAAAATGAAACAGTTACAAAATCTAGCAATATTAATACCGAAAAAATAAAGATTGTAGTTTTAGTAAATGAAAATTCTGCAAGTGCAACAGAAATATTTGCAGCAGCAATACAAGATAATGAAGTGGGAACTATAATTGGAACAAAAACCTTTGGAAAAGGCGTAATGCAAGAAGTTCAACCACTAAAAATAGGTGGAGCATTAAAAATAACAATAGAAGAATTTAAAACACCAAAAGGAAATAAAATACACGAGGTAGGTATAACACCAGACATAGAGGTCGATAATGAAAAAGACCAGTTTATAACAAGTATAGAAGAGGATAAACAATTACAAACTGCAATTGAATATTTAAAAAAACAATAATTTGATTATAGACATATAATAATTAGGGAATAATTATTATATGTCTATTTTAATAATTTATAAACTTAGGAGGTAAGTATGAAATTAGGTTTAGCTTTGTCTGGTGGAGGAATTAGAGGTATAGCACATGCAGGGATTTTAAAAGCACTAGAAGAAAAAAATATACAGGTTGATATTTTAGGAGGAACTAGTTCTGGAAGTATGATTACTGCATTGTATGCAATTGGATATACTCCTGATGAAATTTATGAATTATTTAAAAAATATGCAAGGACAATAGTTAAATTAAATAGTAATGTAATTAGAAGAGAAATAAAAAATTTTATAATTAATCATAAAATATCTTGCCAGGGAATAAATAATGGAGAATTTATAGAAGAAATATTTAATAAAAAAGCTTTAGAAAAAAAAATAAAATATGTAAGTGAAATAAAAATGCCAATAGTAATTCCATGTGTTGATATATCTAAATCAGAGGAGTGTGTATTTACCTCTATGCAAAGTGATGAAAAAAATTATATAGGAAATATAGAAGTAGGGAAAGCTGTAAGAGCAAGTAGCAGTTTCCCTGTAATTTATGAACCCATGAAATATGAAGATAAATTATTATTAGATGGAGGAGTTCTAAACAATGTGCCAGTAAAAGCTGTAAAAAATATGGGAGCTGATAAAGTAATTGCAGTAAAATTTGATAGTGATAAAGTAGAAATGTCAAGTAATGCAATAGATATAATGATGAAAGTAGCAGATATAATGGGAGGTAAAATATCAGAAGATGATTTAAATAGCAGTGATTATACAATAACAGTGCCAACAGATGGAACCGGAATATTGGATGTAGAAAAAATAGATTATTGTTATAAATCTGGATATGAGACAACAATGAAGCAAATAGGAGAAATTTTAAAGAACATAAAAAATTGCTAAAAACCCTTTAAACTGCATGATTTTTGTAGTATAATATAAAAGTTAGAATAAAATAAAAAGGGTGCATAAATGAAGGATATTGTAAAAATATTACCAAATTATAAAAAATTCAATTCATATATAGAAGATGTTAAAAATGGAGTTACACCAATAATGTTATCTGGTCTTACCGATTCTGGTAAGGTCCATTTTGCGTATTCGAGTTTCTTTTATAGTGAGAAACCAATATGTATAATTACGTATAATGAATTGCAAGCAAAAAAAATAATAAAAGACTTACAGTTCTTTACACAAGAGATTAATTATTTTCCTAAAAGGGAGATAGTTGCATATGACTACTTAGCAGAAAGTAAAGATAATTTATATACTAGAATAAGTACATTAAACAACATATACAAAAATGAAGCAAAAATAGTTGTTACAACTATAGAAGCAGTAATGCAGAAAATAGCTAGTAAAGAAACATTATATAAAAACATATTACAATTTAAAGTTGGTGAAATTGTAAATTTAGATGAAATAAAATCAAAATTAATAGCCTTAGGTTATGAAAGAACAGAAATGGCAGATACAAAATCTGGTTTTAGCATTAGAGGGGGAATTGTAGATATAGCAATTTCTGAAAAAAAAGGTGTTAGAATTGAACTTTGGGGAGATGAAATTGATTCTATTAGATATTTTGATACAATGTCTCAAAGGTCTAATGATAAAATAGATGAAATAACAATATACCCAGCTTATGAATTTGTATTAGAAAAAGATATAGAAGAAATTCTCGAAAAAATTGAAGAAAAGGAAAATTCCGAAGATGATATAGAGCAGATTAGAGAAGGCAATTACCTAAGTAAAATAGATAAATACTTTGATAGTTTTTATGAAAAACAGGAGAGTATTTTAGATTATCTAAATTCAGATTATATTATCTTTTTAGATGAAATAAGCAAAATAAAAGCAAGATGTGAAAATGTATTAAAAGACACGGAAAATTTAATAAAATCAATAATTGAAAAGAAAAGAATAGTTCCAGAAGCTTTAAAAAATCTAGGTAATTATTTAGAAATTTTGGACAAAATAAAAACAAAACAAACTATATACTTAGAAAAACAAGATATAGGATTTGTAGATAAACAAAGTATGCATGCAAAAAGAAACGGATATAGCTTTAGCTATAGGGAGGTCAACTTTTTTCGTAGTTCAATGGATTTATTGTTTGAGGAAGTACAAGAAGCAGCAGGGAATAAATCCATAATAATACTTTGTGGAAATAAAGAGAACGTTGGAAAAGTACAAACTTTATTAGAAGAAAAAGTACCAATTATAAAAAAATACTTAAATAGTATAGAAAATAAAATAATAATATGTGAAGGAGAATTATCTACTGGTTTTGAATGTTATGATTTTAATTTACTTGTGATTTCAATATCAGAAATTTTTAATACTCCACAAAAAAGAAAAAGAGTAGCATCAGAGTTTAAACAAGGAGAGACAGTTATATTTTCAGAATTAAAACCTGGGGATTATATTGTGCATAAAACCAATGGAATAGGTGAATTTGTTGGAGTTAGTACAATAAAAACAGGAGATGTAATAAAAGATTATATAAAATTAAAATATAAAGATGATGACGTTTTGTATATACCAACAAATAGTTTAGACAACATTAGAAAATATATTGGAACAGGAGATACAAAACCTAAAATAAATAGATTGCGGAAGTAAAGAGTGGGCGCAGACTAAAGCAAAGGTAAAACAAAATTTACAAGAAGTTGCAAAAGAATTAATTGAATTATATGCAAAAAGAGAACATGCAAAAGGTTTTATGTTTTCTAAAGATACTGCATGGCAACAAGAATTTGAGGATAGTTTCGAATATACAGAAACAGAAGACCAATTAAGAAGCATAGAAGAAGTAAAAAAGGACATGGAGTCTGAAAAACCAATGGATAGACTTCTTTGCCGGAGATGTTGGATATGGAAAAACGGAGGTAGCAATTAGAGCTGCATTTAAAGCATGTATGGACCAAAAACAGGTAGCATATTTAGTCCCAACAACAATACTTGCAAATCAACAATATGAGGCCTTTAAAGAAAGAATGAAGGATTATCCAATTAGAGTTGAGGTTTTAAATAGATTTGTAAGCAAAAAGAAACAAGAAGAAATAATAAAGAAATTAAAACTCGGAGAAATAGATATAGTAATAGGAACACACAGAATACTTAGTAAAGATGTTGAGTTTAAATCTTTAGGGCTTTTAATTATAGATGAAGAGCATAGGTTTGGAGTAAAAGATAAAGAAAAAATAAAAAGTTTAAAAACAAATGTAGATGTCCTTACAATGACAGCAACTCCAATTCCTAGAACTTTACATATGTCTATTGTAGGAATTAGAGATATGTCATGCCTATATGAACCACCGCAAAATAGAAGACCTGTTCAGACTTATGTATTAGAATATGATAGTGAGGTAATAAAAGAGGCAATAACAAAAGAATTAGAAAGAGAAGGTCAAGTATTTTATTTATTTAATAATGTTGAAGGAATAGAAAGAAAAGCTAAAGAAATTGAAAGCTTAGTTCCAGAAGCAAAAGTTACATATGCACATGGTAAAATGACAGGTAAAGAAATAGAAGAAATAATGATGGACTTTATTGCAGGAAATACAAATGTATTAGTTTGTACAACAATTTTAGAATCTGGAATAGATATTCCAAATGCCAATACAATTATAGTTGAAAATGCAGATAAACTAGGTTTAGCACAGCTTTACCAAATTAGAGGAAGAGTTGGAAGGTCAAATAAACAAGCATATGCATATATAACGTACAAAAGAGACAAAATAATAAATGAGGCAGCAGACAAAAGATTAAAAGCAATAAAAGAATTTACTGAGCTAGGGTCAGGTTTTAAAATTGCAATGAGAGATTTGGAAATAAGAGGAGCAGGAAGCCTGCTTGGAGAAATGCAACATGGTCATATGGACCAAGTAGGATATGATACTTATTGCAAACTATTAGATGAAGTAATAAAAGAATCTAAAGGTATAAAAGTAGAAGAAGAACAAGACATAACAATAGACCTAAATGTATCTAGTTATATACCAGATTCATATATAAATAACAACACACAAAAAATAGAGGTATATCAAAACATTGCTTTATGTAGAAACGAAGAAGATATTAAAAATGTTACAGAAGATATTTTAGATAGATTTGGAAAAATGCCTAAAGAAATGTTTAGCCTATTAGGAATTGCAAGAATAAAAGAAAAATGTAAAGAAATAGGAATAACAAAAATAACTCAAAAACAAGAAAGAGTAGTATTTTACTTTAATCCAGAAAGCTTTACATTAGATATAGCAGACTTAATAGCTAAGTATAATAATAGAATAAAATTCTCAACAGGCATAAACCCATACATTACATTTACATTAAAAAATACTTATAATGTAATAGATGAGATTATAGAATTTTTAAAATAATATTATTAAGGAGAGTTCTTATGGTAATCACAAGCAAAGACAATGAACAAATAAAGCACATTAGAAAATTAAAAGAAAAAAAATATAGAGACGAATATAAAGAATATGTAATAGAAGGAGTAAAATTAATAAAAGAGGCCATAGCAGAAGAAGCAAATATAAAAACAATAGTAGCCTGTGACAATTGTGTAAAGAATGAAGAAATAGACCCTAAATTAATGTATGAAATAGCAAAATATAATTGCATATATGTAGAAGAAAAAGTATTTCATAGTATAACAGACGTACAAAATCCACAAGGTTTACTTGCAATAATGTCTAAAGAAAAAGAAAAGGAAGAAATAGATTTTTCAGAAGATATTATTGTAGTATTAGATGATATTCAAGATCCAGGAAATATAGGAACAATATTAAGAACAGTAGATAGTATAGGATTAAAACAAATAATAGTTTCTAAAAAAAGTGGGGATGTATATAATCCAAAAGTAGTTCGTTCTACTATGGGAGCCATACTTAGAGTAAATGTAATAGAAAGTGAAAATCTAGTAGAAACATTAAAAAAAATAAAAAAACACAAGTTCGAAATAATTGCAACATCTTTAGGGGGAGAAAAAAGTATTTACGATATAAACTATAAAAAGAAAGTTATAGTAATAGGAAATGAAGCAAATGGCATTTCTAAAGAAGTATTAGATATGGCAGAAGAGAAAGTAAAAATACCAATGCTAGGAAAAACAGAAAGCTTGAATGCAGCAGTAGCAACAGGAATAATAACATATGAATATGTAAGGCAAAAAATAATGAATAAAGAAAAATAATTGATGAAAAATTAGAGAGAATGGGGTTATCTCCATTCTCTCTAATTTATATATTCTAACCTCTAATTCCTAGCCTCTATATCATTATTTGCTAATATTTCTAATAACTTTGGGTAAATTAAATCTGCATTATGCATCCAATTATCTACAATAATTTTTGCTTGCTCTCTTGAAGTGGCAAAAGTTTGAATTTCAAAAATTGTTTTATTATTTTCTGTAATTTGACATTTTACAGTATAATCGTTTTCACTATTTGGTGTAAAATCTGCAGTTATAGAAAGCTCATTTTCTATTTTACGTAAGTTTTCTTTAAAATTATGGTCTGCTTTAAATTTTAAATATCCAGGAATTACATCTTTAACTAACTCCAAAGCTTGTTGACCTTCAGAAGTAAGTTCATAGATTGTTTCCTTCCCTTTAGGGTAAGCAATAACATATTTGGTTTCTATTAAGTCTAGTAAAAATTGTTGAAAGTAAAAGTAATTCATATTGTTAATACTTGTAATTAATTTTAAAAGAGCAGTATTACTTATAGGTTTACCAATTTTGTCTAATACATATAAAATTAAAGCTTTATTTTCTAGTAATGTATCATTATCATATGCAAGTTTCATAAATTAAAATAGCTCCTTCCTTAATTTTACATAAATTATTATAACATGGTTTTCATAAAATGACAATAACAAATTGTAATTTGTGAGACACTACTTCTCAGCCTACCTTTTGTATGATTTTTTTAAAAGGTCAAACTCTCCA
>JBJFFE010000063.1:0-6787 GCA_051891435.1 Clostridia bacterium
GAGAGTTTGACCTTTTAAAAAAATTATACAAAAGGTAGGCTGAGAAGCAGTGACAAACAAATTACAATTTATCTTTCTATTTAAAAATTTTTTTATTTTTATCTTTTATTTTTCGATATTATCTGATACAATGTTTATGTAATTATTTTATAGGAGGTTTTTCTATGGAATTTAAAAGATGTCCAAGATGTGGAAATTTCTTTGTTTCAAATAATAACATTTGTTGTAATTGTCAGGTTAAAGATAGAGCTGATATTGCAAAGTTAAATAATATTTTAGATAGTTCTTCTAATATAAATTCTATTAATGAACTTTCGGCAAATTCTGGAGTTAATCCTTCTAATATTAATAGGTTTATTGAAGATAAATTCATTTCATTATAGTTTTATATAAATAAAAAGAGCAATTATATATTATTTGCTCTTTTTTATTTTATTCCTTATTAAAATATTTTTGGCTAACGAAGTATATCTATAAGCCGGGTTCTGTTAAAAACAGTCATTTATCTCGAACATATATTACTATATGCCTCTAGCCACCAATTCAAGAAGATGGCGAGCAGCCTTAGCCTTCTTTTTTAGGTGTTGCTCCAGATGGGGTTTACATTGACCTAGCATGTCACCATGCTAGCGGTAAGCTCTTACCTCACCTTTTCACCCTTACCTTACTAGAAGTTAGAGATTAGAAATTAGATGTTAGATTTTTTGTTTTCTAACTTTTAATTTCTAACTTCTAGCACGGCGGTTATTTTCTGTTGCACTTTCCTTAAGGTCTCCCTCACTGGACGTTATCCAGCATCATTGCTCTATGGAGCCCGGACTTTCCTCATATGAACCTTTGCAAGTTTCATACGCGACTGCTTGATATACTCCATTTATTATTGTAAACTTTTTTTTAAAAGTTGTCAAGGTACAAAAGTTACCAGCAACTATATTTAAGCTAATGTTCAGTCCAAATATTATTGATTAGTATAATGTCAGCCGTTTTGTATATTTTATAAAAAATTAAATTTGACAGTCCTTTGAGACGGGGGAATACCCGCGTATGCCTTGGAGAATTTAATTTTTTAGAAAATCATACAAAAGATAGGCTGACTAAAAACGTATTTAAAATTGTCTTACATATCTATATTCTCATCTTTTTCAAAATATTTTGTTCCTAACATTTTATCTGGTAAATATTGTTGTTCTACAACATGCCCAGGATAATCATGAGGATATTTATATCCTTGTCCATATCCGAAGTTTTCCATACCTTTTATTTCAGCATTTCTTATGTGCATTGGTATTTCACCTGTATCTTTTGTAGATACATCTTCTAATGCTTTGTTTATTGCCATATAACTAGCATTTGATTTTTTAGATAAGGCTACATATATTGCCGCTTCTGATAATATGATTCTTCCTTCTGGCATTCCAACTGTTTGAACAGCCTGCATTGCTGCATTTGCAACAACAAGTGCATTTGGATTTGCAAGGCCTACATCCTCTGAGGCTGCAATTACTATTCTTCTAGCTAAAAATATAGGGTCTTCTCCTCCTTCTATTGCTCTTGCTAAATAAAATACTGTTGCATCTGGGTCACTACCTCTCATAGATTTTATAAATGCACTTATATTATCGTAATGAGTGTCTCCATTTTTATCAAATATTGTTTTTTTCTTACCCATGCTTTGCGCTACTATTTCATCTGTAATATTAATAAACCCGTCTTTATCCATTTGCGTTGTAAGCACTGCTATTTCTAAGCTATTTAATGCAGTTCTTACATCTCCATTTGCAAATTTTGCAATATTCATTAATGTTTCATCTTCTATTTTTATATTATATGTTCCTAAACCTTCTTTATTTGATAAAGAATTTTTTAAAATTTTAAATATATCTTCTGGTTTTAATGGGTTTAATTTTACCACCATAGACCTTGAAATTAGAGCTTTATTTACCTCGAAATATGGATTTTCCGTTGTTGCACCTATTAGTATAACTGTTCCATCTTCTACATAAGGAAGAAGCGCATCTTGCTGAAGCTTATTAAACCTATGTATCTCATCTATAAATAAAATACATTTTCCTGTTGGATTTAAAAAAGCATTTTTAGCTTCTTCTACTGCTTTTTTTATATCTGAAATTCCTGCAGTTACTGCATTTAACTTTACAAATTTATATTTAGTGGTATTACTAATAACCTTTGCAAGCGAGGTTTTCCCGCAACCTGTTGGTCCCCATAATATAAGGCTTGATAATCTATCTGCTTTAATAGTTCGATATAAAATTTTATCTTTTCCTACTACTTCTTCTTGTCCTACAAATTCTTCTAAAGTAGTTGGTCTCATTCTATATGCCAATGGTTTGTTTAAATCCATATGTTCCTCCTATCTTCCTAAATATTTTAATGCAGTTTTTATTGTATCTTCTACTGTTAAATCTCTAATATCTATTTTTTCTAGAGCTTGCTCTATTTCTTTTTTATTGTATCCCAATACTTTCAATGCAATTATTGCATCATTATCTATTTTATCTTCTTTTATATCTGTTTTACTTATTTCTTCTCCAGATATATCTTCTGATTTTAGCTTGTCTTTTAATTCTAGTATTAGTCTTTGTGCTGTTTTTTTACCTACTCCAGGTACTTTTGTAAGCCTTGTTACATCATCATTTATAACTGCCATTGCAAAGCTTGCAGGCGATATGTCTGAAAGCATTGTTAAAGCCGATTTTACTCCTACTCCACTTACACTAATTAATATTTCAAACATTCTAAGTTCTTCTTCTGTATTAAATCCATAAAGACTTATATCATCTTCTCTTACATGATAGTGTGTATGTACTTTTACATTCTCTCCTACATTACCTATAGTTCCTATAGATTTTGCCGACATGTATATTTTATATCCTATTCCCCCAGCTTCTATTACAATATAATTTGTACTTTTAATCTCTAAACTTCCTTTTATATATGCAAACATATTACTCTCCTTTTGTGCAAACAAATTTTCTTTTATATTTTACCATAATAAATAAATTTTGCAATAGTTTTTTTAAATTTATATTCAAATTTATTTGACAAAAAGGATATATACGTGTATAATAATCATAGGAAATGGAGAAACCACAAACGTGGTTTGTCTCAATATTAATGTTTTGACACATCTAATTGGACAAAGTTACAGATGTGTCATTTTTTTGCTCATTTGCTCTTACTCAAAATTATTGCTAATGCTATAATTAAGGTAATGGCGACGATAGTCATTCCAAGAAGTCCATAAAGTAATATGTATACTGTTAAAATTAAACTGTTTTCTATCATAAGCCTCACCTCCTCTTATGTAGGAGGCAAACCACATCTGCTTATTCTCATTTCCTATATCATATACTATACAGTACTATTGGCAAAAAAGCAATATATCTTTTGTCAAAACTTTTCGACAAATTTCGCAAAATTATAAAAAGACTATAATTTCTTATACCCCAAAAAATTAAGACGACCTCTGGTCGCCCTAATTTTTATTCAACTGTTACTGATTTTGCCAAATTTCTTGGTTTATCTACATCCAATCCTTTATTTTTTGCAATATAATAAGATAATAATTGTAATGGTATTACAGATAATATTGGTGATATTAATCTATTTGTTGAAGGTATTTTTATGATACTTTCAAAACCTTTATTTTCCATATCTTCATTTGTTACTAATAGTACTTTTGCACCTCTTGTTATTACTTCTTGTAAATTGCTTATTGATTTTTCTACTAAGTCTGGTTCAGTTACTATTCCAATTACTGTTGTTCCATTGTCTATTAAAGCTATTGGTCCATGTTTTAGTTCTCCAGACGCATATGCTTCTGAATGTATATATGATATTTCCTTTAGTTTTAATGAGCCTTCTAAGCTTACTGCATAGTCTACCCCTCTACCTAAAAAGAACATATCTGTTTCTTGATATACTTTTTTAGCAAATTCTTCTATTTTACTTATATCTTTTAATAATTCATTTATTTTATTAGGTATTTCTAAAAGTTCCTTTTTTAATTCTTCTATTTTCGATGCATCTACTCTGTTTAAAATTTCTGCAAAATACATTGCAAGGATTGTAAGTAATGTTATTTGTGCAGTATATGCTTTTGTTGATGCTACTGCAATTTCTGGTCCTGCATGTGTATACAAATAATAATCTGCTTCTCTTGTTATTGAACTTCCTATTACATTTGATAATGCTATTGTTTTTGAACCCTTTGTTTTTGCAAGTTTCAATGCAGCTATTGTGTCTGCTGTTTCTCCTGATTGGCTTATAAATATTACAAGTGTCTTTTCGTCTATTATAGGATCTCTATATCTAAATTCTGATGCAATATCAACTTCTACTGGTATTTTACAAAGCTCTTCAAAAGTTTTCTTTACTGCTAATCCTGCATGCATTGCTGTACCACAAGCTACAATATAAATCTTATTTAAAGATTCTAGATATTCTTTATCAAATTTCAACTCGTCAAATTCAACTTTTGAATTATTTAGTCTTGCTCCTATAGTCTCTCTTACAGAAACTGGTTGTTCATATATTTCTTTTATCATAAAGTGCTCATAACCGTCTTTTTCTGCGCTACTGCTATCCCATTCTATTTTTGTTATTTGCTTTTCAATTGGATTTAAATCTTTATCATAAACTTTTGATGTTCCATTTTCTAATTCTACAAATTCAAAGTCATTTAAAAGATAAAATTCTTTTGTATAAGAAAGTATTGCTGGAATATCTGATGCAATGAAAAATTCATCTATTCCCTTTCCTATTACAAGTGGACTATCTTTTCTTACAACAATCATTTTATTTGGATTATCTTTTGCAATTACTTCTATTGCAAAACTTCCTTTAAAATCCATACAAGCATTTTTTATTGCTCTTAAAAGTCTCTTTTCATCATTATTTTCATCTTTTTTATAATAATAATTTATTAAATTTGGAATAACCTCTGTATCTGTTTGAGATAAAAAGTTATATCCTTTTTCAATTAATTTTGATTTTAATTCATTATAGTTTTCTATAATTCCATTATGGACTACTGCAAATAGGTTATCATTATCCATATGAGGGTGAGAATTTATTTTTGATGGTTTTCCATGAGTTGCCCATCTTGTATGAGCAATTCCTGTTGTTCCTGCTAAATCGTCTATACCTTCTAAATTATATAAATTTTTAACCCTTCCTTTATCCTTCATAACTGTGATTCCAGTATTTTCTACTGTTGCAATTCCTGCTGAATCATATCCTCTATATTCTAATTTTAAAAGTCCTTGTATTAAAATTGGACTTGCCTTTTTTGTTCCTACATATCCTACAATTCCACACATAGGTAATCCTCCTTAAATCTTTTTAGAATCTAAAAGACATGCAAATTAAAAGCTACTCATAGTTTACCTTTGTTCTAATATTACTACTAGTTTTTAAATAAACTTTAATGACTGTAACTAGAGCCATAGAACCATCCGCCGAATATTTCGATAAATTCTAATCCTCGTCGACAATTTTTTATTGTCCTGGCGCTGTAAATTTAAAACTTTACCTCCTTCTTTTTTAATTTATTTGCATTTTCTTTCTGATACTTTATTATATTATAATAAGATATAAAAATAAGCAAGTCCTATTTTAAAAAATTTGTAGAAAAATCTTCCATTTTACATAAAACTATGTTATAATTGGATTGTGAGTTTATTTTAGGAGGAAAATTTATGATGTATATTTTGATTATAATTTTAGTTTTACTATTAATTATAGCATTTAAATCAATTAAAGTTGTTAGAGAATCTGAGGTTTATATTATTGAAAGACTTGGTAAATTTCATAAAGTAGCAAATGCAGGTCTTACAATTATAATTCCTTTTATTGATACTGTAAGAAGTGTGGTTAGTTTAAAAGAACAAACTATGGATATTCCACCACAAGGAGTTATTACTCAAGATAACGTTACAATAAAAATAGATACTGTTGTGTTTTACCAAATAGTTGATCCAGCAAGAGCAGTATATGAAATTCAATCTTTAAAGAAAGGTATTGAATACTTAGCAATTACTACTATTCGTGATATTGTTGGTAAAATAAATTTAGATGAAACATTTAGTTCAAGAGATTTAATTAATAATCAATTAAGAAATTTATTAGACGAAGCTACTGATAAATGGGGTTGTAAAGTAAACAGAGTTGAAATTCAAGATATTAACCCACCAGAAGATATTAGAGATGCGATGGAAAAGCAAATGAATGCAGAAAGAAATAAAAGAGCTGCAATTTTACAAGCCGAAGGGGAAAAACAAGCTGCTATAACTATTGCTGAAGGTAAAAAAGAAGCTTCTATATTAGAAGCAGAAGCTGAAAAAGAAGCAAAAATAAGAAAAGCTACTGGTGAAGCTGCCGCTATTAAAGCAATAGCTGATGCTAAAGCTTTAGAAATTCAAAAAGTTTACGATTCAATTAAAAAAGCAAATCCAGATGATAAATTAGTTCAATTAAAATCTTTAGAAGCTCTAGAAGAAATAGCAAAAGGCGATGCAAATAAAGTGTTTATTCCTTTTGAAGCAACAAAAGCATTATCTGGTTTAGGTGCAATGAAGGAAGTAGTTGCGGACGATAAAAAAGAAAATAAAAAATAAAAATTCAAATGGAAATAGGGACGGTTCGTTTTTCCAATTTTTGAAAAATTGGAAAAACGAACCGTCCCTATTTCCATTTCCAGTCCCCATTTCCACCTAAGAATTTTCTGTTTTTATCATTAAATCCCCAAATACTGCGTATCCTTCTG
>JBJFFE010000064.1:0-32757 GCA_051891435.1 Clostridia bacterium
CGCCCAAGAGTGCGACCCCTACACCTTCTAAAATAAATTATACAAATTACAATTTCTTATTGCAAACTATTGTTAATTAAATTATAATATAAACAGATTAAATATGGAGGTGTTTTATGAAGTCTGATATTGAGATTGCACAAAATACTAAATTAAAAAATATTAATGAAATAGCTAAAACAGCTGGTATTGATGAGAAATATCTTGATTATTATGGTAAATATAAAGCAAAAATTGATTTAAATTTGCTTGAAGAAAAGAAAAATAAATCTGGTAAGTTGGTTCTAGTTACTGCAATTAATCCTACTCCTGCTGGTGAAGGTAAAACTACAACTACTATTGGTCTAGCAGATGGTCTTAAAAAACTTAATAAAAATGTAGTGGTTGCTTTAAGAGAACCTTCATTAGGTCCTGTTTTTGGAGTTAAGGGGGGAGCTACTGGTGGTGGATATGCACAAGTTGCTCCTATGGAGGATATTAATTTACATTTTACTGGTGATTTTCACGCAATAGGTGCCGCAAATAATCTTCTTGCAGCAATGCTTGATAACCATATTTTTCAAGGAAATTCTTTACAAATTGACCCAAGTAAAATAACTTGGAAACGTGCAGTAGATATGAACGATAGACAGCTTAGAAATATTGAAGATGGTCTTGGTGGAGGTAAAAATGGTGTTCCAAGAAAAGATGGTTTTGATATAACTGTTGCCTCAGAGATTATGGCAATTCTTTGTTTATCTACTTCTATTTCAGATTTAAAAGAAAGACTTTCTAGAATTATTGTTGGTTATACTTTTGATGATAAGCCAGTAACTGCTGGTGATTTGAAAGCCCAAGGAGCAATGACAGCACTTTTAAAAGAAGCAATAAAACCTAATTTAGTTCAAACATTAGAAGGAACTCCTGCTATAGTTCATGGTGGCCCTTTTGCAAATATTGCTCATGGTTGTAATTCAGTTCTTGCTACAAAAATGGCAATGAGCTTAGGCGATTATGCAATTACCGAAGCTGGTTTTGGTGCAGATTTAGGTGCAGAAAAGTTTTTAGATATTAAATGTAGATTAGCTAATTTAAAACCTTCCTCAGTTGTTATAGTTGCTACTATTCGTGCACTAAAAATGCATGGTGGTATGGAAAAGCCAGAACTTGCAAATGAAAATTTGGATGCTTTGGAAAAAGGATTACCAAATTTACTACAACATATTTCTAATATAACTAATGTTTATAAATTGCCTGCTGTTGTTGCAATTAATAAATTTGAAACAGATACTAAAAATGAAATTACTTTACTTACTAATGAATGTAAAGCCTTAGGAGTAAATGTTGTTTTATCTGATGTTTGGGCAAATGGTGGAAATGGTGGAATTGACCTTGCAAAAGAGGTTATAAATTTATGTGAAAGAGATAATGATTTTTCATTCTGCTATAAAGATAATTTATCTATTAAAGAAAAAATAAATGCAGTTGTAACTAAAATTTATGGTGGTAAATCCACAGTTTACACAGAAGATGCGGAAAAAGAAATTAAAAAACTAGAAGAACTTGGTTTTAGCTCACTTCCTGTGTGTATTGCGAAAACTCAATATAGTTTTTCAGACGATAGCAATAAACTTGGTGCACCAAAGAACTTTACAGTAACTGTTAGAAATGTAAAAGTGTCGGCTGGTGCTGGTTTTATAGTTGTGCTAACTGGTAATATTTTAACAATGCCTGGACTTCCTAAAATCCCAGCAGCAGAGAGTATTGATATAGACGATAATGGGAAAATAATTGGATTATTTTAATAAAAATAATTCATTATTCCCACAAATATTCCCCAAGCCAGTTTGTCTTGATATTCGTCTGTTTGTAATAATTTTTCTTCCTCTTCATTTGATAAAAATCCACATTCTACAATTGCGGTTGGTATTTCTACATGGTCTATTATATAAATATTTTCTATTTTTAAAGATTCTCTTTTATTTTCTTTTTGAATTGTTTCATTTAATCCGTTTTGTAAACACTCTGCTAATTTTTTGCTTTCCTCATTTCCATTTTTAAAAAATGTTTGCCACCCCCAGTATTGCTTTTGTGGAATCTTATTTAAGTGTATGGATACAAATATATCTGCTGATGATTCATTTCCTATTTTTACTCTATTTTTTATATCCGATACCTTCATTTCCCTTATTGTTTTACTACCTTCATCATATATTCCATTATCGTCTGACCTAGTTAGAATTACTGTTGCTCCTGATTCTTCTAGTAAATTTTGTACTTTTAATGCAATATTTAAATTTATTTTTGCCTCTGTTATGCCTTCATCACTTGATGCACCGTTCGTCTGGATATCCGTGGCCTGAGTCTAATATTATTACTTTATTTTCTACTGGTAGAGCAACTGTAGATACTGTTTCCCTCTTTAAATTCATATTTATTATTCCTATAATTCCTACTAATAAAATTATACAAATAAATATTGTAATTATATATTTTTTTCTTAAAACTATCATAAAATCACCCTTTTTTATTTGGAGCGAGCATGAAAAAGCCCCCATATAATTTATATGAAGGCTTTTATCAATTATTCTTCTAATAAAAGGCTGTGAAGTTTCTGACTATTATTCATGCACTCTTCTATTTACCGCGTAGCAACTTCCCTGCATAGATTTTGCTAAATGTTTGATTTGTGCTCCAACTTCGCCAATTTCTAATATGTTTGAAAATCTATTTTTTTCTGCTATTACTACTCCTATAGATAATGAAGTCAATGGAAATTCCTCCATTATTCCCTTTCTATTTTGTATTTCTAAATATCCTTTTTTTAGATCTTCTTCATTGAAAAAGTTTTTTACCTCTGCGTCGAATTCTGCTAATATATTTTGACATATATTTTCATAATTTACTTCCCCATCCAGAATTGCAACAAAATCATCGCCCCCTATATGGCCAACAAAAGCATCTGAATCTTGTATATTATATACATTATTCATTATAATTTTTGCTGTTAATTTTATGATCTCGTCTCCATTTACAAATCCATACACATCATTATAAGCTTTAAAATTATCTAAATCTAAATATAGTACTGTAAAATCTTCTTTCATTGAAAGTCTTTTCTTTAATTCAGATTGAATTTTAACATTCCCTGGCAAACCTGTAAGAGGGCTTACTGTTCTATTTACTGTTAATAGTCTAGCTATATTTTTTATTGTATAATATAAATACTCCTCTCCCAATGATTTTTCTACAAAATATTCTACAGAATTTTTTATTATTTCGAGTTTATGCCCAATTTCTTCATTTGAAGATACTACTATTATTGGTGTAATTGTATTATCGGCATCATTCCTAATTTTAGAACATAATTCACCTAATTTATCTTGTAAATGATCTTCATTTATTATTATTAAATCTGGTATTTCTTTTAATACACAATCAATCCTTTGTGATTCCACACATTTAAATTTAAAGCTTTTGTCATCTTTAAACATTTCTCTTAAATCATTTAATAATTTTATAGTGGTATCAAAAATATAGATTTGTTTAACCATTTTATTCTCCTATCTTCTGTTTATTCTCCTATTTCATATGTGCATTTCCCTGTAAACGTTTTACTTGAATAATTTTCTAAATTATCTTCGTCTTCAACATCTTCTGATAAAGTTTCTAAACTATATGCAGTAACTTGTACTAGGTTTTCTCCTTCTTGTATTGGGAAATCTAGTTCTATTGTTGTTTTGTTTTTATCATATTTTGAGTAATTTTCATCATATACATATAAATCGTTATTAATTATATATTCTATTCTTTTGAAGCCCATATCGTGTGTTACTGTTACACGAACTATTTCACCATATCTTATTACTTTTATTTCTGGTTCATTTACTCCAGTGATAAGTTTCGAAAGTTCTTCTTTGTTTCCTGAAATATCAAATACTTTAATTATAAGCTTATATGTTCCTCTTTTTATATCTATTTCTACAGTAATTTCTTTATTGTTCTCTTCGTCTGCGTTAACTATTACTTCTTGTTCATCTTCCCATTGATATTTTAAATAAGCTATTCCATTATCATCTGATGCTTTTATTTGTAATTTTGAATCTACTATAGTTATTGAATCTATTTTTGGTTTTTGGTTATCTATATCTAATTTAAATTCTTCTGTTTTTTCATTCTTTACACCTTTTGCCGACACTACTTCTACTTTTAAAATATTGTTTGAATTTTCTGGTATATCTATTATTCTTTCAAAATTAGTTGATCCATTTAGATTAACTTTGTTTTCTTGTTCTTCATTCCAAGTATATATTATATAACTTATTCCATCTTCACAATTTGCTTTAATTGTAACTTCTCTTGTGTCTTCGTTTTCTCTTGCTATTACTATTTCTGGGATAACTCCATTTTCTTGTTTATCATCATTTAAAGCAAAAACTTTTAATGCAATAATTGCTACTGCTATTAGAATTATTGCAATACAAAAGACAACAATTATTTTTCTTGTATCTGTTTTATTATAATTATTATTATCATTATTGGTAAATAAAATTTGGTTCATAATACCTCTTCTTTCACAATATATCTTAAATTATATCATATGTTTTTTATTTTTGTAAATACAATTTTTGTGTTTTGTAATAAAAAAGGTGTAATCTTAGATTACACCTTTTTTTATTATAAAACATATTTCTTAATTAGTATTGCTCCTGCTGAGATTATTGTAATACATAACATTATTATTCCTATATATGTCATATTTTTACCTGTTTTTAATGTTAAGATTACTAATGCAAAGTCATCATCGTCTTCTTGTTCTTTATCATAATTTGGTATGTCTTCATTACCTGGCACAGAGTCTATATCTTCTACTCCTTTATAATCGTTATAGTCTTCTGTTATTGCTGCGATATTTTTCTTTAATCCTAAATTGTTTGCATCATTTATCCAAGTAAATACTACTGGAACTTCTGCACTTTCTCCTGGATTTAAAAGTTTTGTTTCTAATGCTCTTGTTGTAATTTTTCCTTCTTCACTTAATGTCCATAATGGGTTATCTTCTGCTACAAATTTTAAACCTTGTGGTACATAGTCTGTGATTTCTGTTGCATATCCTGCAATGTCTCCTTCATTTACAACTTTTATATTGTAAACAAATTTTACAACTGTTGATTTTAATTTTTTCTTGTCTATTGTAACTGATGCTACTGGCTCTTCTTCGCTATTATCTCTATATTCTTCGCCAGTTGCTTCGGTCTTTCCAACATTTGGTTTAAATCCTGTTTCTGTTGTAGTTGTTTTTCCGTCAACTGTAACAATGGTTTGTGTTACCCATTTAAATAATGCTAAATCAAATTCTTGCACATAAATGTATTCTTTATCTTGGTCATCTTCTCCTTCATTCCATTTATCTGGGATAGAGTCTTCGTCATCATCGCTATCATCTGTTATTTGTGCTTTATTTACAATTATTCTATCCTCATTATCTTCTGGAATATCTTTTTGTGATACTTTGAATACTACTTTTATGTCTCTATGGTCTGGTTCCTCCATTGTTTCTTTATCAAACACTTCTAACAAATTACTGTTTTTACCAGTTTCTTCATCAATTGTTCCTTTTGCTTCTGATAGATAATCTGTTCTAATAACTTCTGCTTCTTCCACATTTTTTGTTTCTACAAGATTTCCTTCTTCATCATAATAGTACATTTTCCAGCCATATTCTTTATTTGTTTCATCATCTGGTAAGAAGATTAATCCTTCTGGTATATCGTCTTCTATTTCTTCTGCATATCCTGCAATCGTTCCTTCATTATAAACTCTTATTGTATATGTTACATTATCATTATCTGTAACTTCAACTGGTGTTTTGTCATGTCTATATTTGTAATTTCCTTCTTCATCTATATAGAATTCTGGTATTCTTGTGTCTACTTCCGTTTTATTTACACCTGTTATGAATTTTCTAAGTGCTAAGTCAAAGTATTTTAATTGTACTGGTTCATAATCGTCATCATCTTGTTGATATGTACTGTTTTCTTCTCTTAATTCATAATCAGTTAGGTCTACATTATTTGGCTGAGAATCTCTATCTGATACATTTACTTCTGTTCCTGTTTCATCTACAGCTCTATCCCCACTTATTTCTGCAATATTTACAAGTATATCTTCACATGTATTTGGTGCAAGAACTATACATGTTACTTCTATTTCTTGGTAGAATAATCCGTCATTTTCGTCATTTATACTTTGTTGATATAATTCTCCTTCTTCTGCTTCTGAACCATATTTTTTGATTAACTCATCTTTTAATGAATAAGAATCTGTTATTTCTAATAAATTGTCTTTTCCTGTTACAATTGTAATATTAGATAAATCTTCGTTTGCCAAAAGCCCTTCTGTTTTAGCATCTTCTTCTGTTTTGTACCAACCCTCTTCTCCAACTAATGGTTGAGTATTAACATTTTCAGATTTTATTCTCCAAGCTTCGTTTCCTTTATATCCTAGTAAAAATCCTAATCCTTCTGGTATATAATCAGTAATTTCTGTTACATATCCGTCTAAATCACCTTCATTATATACTCTTAGTTTATATGTAATTATATCTCCTTGTTTTACTGTTAAAGCATTTTTAGGGTGAATATATTTTGCAGTTGTTTCGTTTCCTTGTAGTGACCTTGTATCTACTTCTGGTACTCTAGAAGTAAATTCTACATTTGCACCTTTTCTTTCTATATTACTAATATATTTTCTTAAGGCAAGGTCGAAGTTCTTTCCTTTTAATACTAATTTCTCAAAGTCGTCATCATCTTCTTGACCTTTATAGTAGTTGTTGCTGTCTGTTAAGTCTTGTTTGTTATTGTTTCCTGTGTAGTCTGACATGTTATCTTTATTTACATCTGGTGTTGTTCCTGGTTTTGAATCTCTATCTGTTATTTTCTCATTTTCTGCATTGTAGTCTTCTGATATCCATGCTACGTTTGTTAGTATTTGGTCTGTTTCTTCTACTTTTGCCGTTACTTTACATACTATTTCTACTGTTGTACTACTTGGCTGTCTTCCTTCTACTTTTGCTTCTAAGTTCGTATTATTAGCTGTCTCTTTTAGTGTTACTTTATTTGCTTCTTCATCGTAGCTTTCTAACTCATAGTTTCCACTTACTACTTCTACAAATTCTAATCCTGTTGGTAATTGGTCTACTATTTTTGTTGCTCTTCCTGCAACTTCTCCTTCATTGTATACTGTTAATTTGTATGTTACTAAGTCTCCTGTTTTTACTTCTACTGGGTCTTTTCTATGATTATATTCTGCTGTTTTTTTGCTTCCATTGTCTAATGCTGTTACATCTATTACTGGTTCTCTTGTATTTGTAACTTCTGTTGCTCCTATTTTTGTTATGTATTTTCTTAAAGCTAAGTCGAATACTTTATCTGGCTCAATAATTACTCTTTCGTAATCATCATCGTCTTCAATCCATGGATTATTTTCATAATTTCTTATCTCGTCCTCTGTTAAGTTTTGAGGCTCTGAATCTCTATCTGGTGTATCTGTTTCTCCTACAGATAAGTCTTCACTTATTTCTGCAACATTTGGCAAAGTTATTCCAACTGTTGCATCATCTTTTATTTTACATTCTATTTGTAAATCAGCATAATATAATCCATCTGTTCCATCTACTGATTTTTGCCATAAATCATCTCTATCTACTAATTCTTGTGTCATTGTAGGATCATATGCTTTTATTAATGTATCTTTTAGGTAATTTGTTTTTATTGTTTTTCCATCTTGTGATGGTACCCAACCATATTTTGTATTTATTTCACTGTCTGTTACAAATTCTAAATCATCGCATAAATAATCAGTTACTTCTATAGCATATCCATCTAATTCACCTTCATTATATACTCTTATTGTATATAAAATTGTATCTCCTCTTTTTAGGTAAATAGGTTCTTTTGAATGCTCATATTTTGCTGTTGTTGATGTACCATCTGCTAGTTTTTCTAAATATATTTCAGGTATTCTATCTGCATTTGTTGTTCCATTTGTTGCAGTTATAAATTTTCTTAAAGCTAAGTCAAATTCTTTTTCTGGTTCTTCTTCTTTGTGTACTATAACATTATCTGTTCCTGGATTAGGAATTTGTTCTTTTTCCACTTTTAATACTGGTTGGTCGTCTGCCTCTGCAACCCAAAGTGTTGCATTAGTTTTATAGTAATAAGAATTATAATTAATGCTTATATCAAAATCACTTATATTAGAGATATTTAAAATTGTTATATAAAATTCATCTCCTGCAATCATGTCTTGTAAGTTTTTACTTCTATCTAAAGCACTTCCTATTGCATCTGATAAATATACATTAGTATTATCAATTTGTAGTTCTTGCCAATCTGCTTGTTCTGTATTTGTTTTATATTTTAAAGCATATGAGAATGTATATTCTATGTTTCCTTTTTGTATTTCGTTTATTTTAAATGGTCCAACTACATATGCATTTGAATTTGAAACTGTTTTTCGTTCAATTGTAGGTTCTAGTGTTTTATCTAATTCCATTTTTTCTGGTATCGATGCTTCAATTTCTGTTGTTGCATTGTCTATAAAATATTTATAGAGTTTTGTTATTTGTCCTGCTCTTGTTTTGTTATATGAAGCATCATCATTATTGTAATCTGGCTCGTTTCCACTTATTCTTAATAAATTTTCTAATTCTATGGTACTAGGTAATGATACTGAATTTTCCTTACTATTTTCATCGTAGTTTGTAAAATACCAAAGTGCTATTTGTTGAATTACTTCTATATCATCATCAGTTAATTTTGAATTTGTTATTCCTGCATCTGTTAGTAAGTCATTTTTTAAATCTTCAGCAAACTCAGATTTTGGTAGGTACATATTTTCTGCAATCCAACAAATTGCATTATAATTTGCTTCTGGTATATCATATTCAATTGTATCTTTAAAATAATTCATTACTGTTTCTTTATCACTTAAATCTGCTATTTTTGTATAATCTACTCCAGCTGCTACAATTTCTTCTTCACTTCCAAATCCTAGTCCACCTCTTAAACAGTAATAAGCACTATTAAAACTTAACTTTCCATCTGCATCTTGCTCTCCAATTTTGAAAATAGTTTGTATTGTTTGCCTAATAAGAGTATAAATGTCATTTGCTGCTGTTCCGTCTCCATCATCATCTTCATAAGGTCTTTCAAATTGAATATTTAATTTAACTGTTTCTACTGCTTGGCTTATTGTTGGTAAAAATACTTGCATAATCATAAGTATTGCAATAACTAAAGTTAATACTTTTCTTGTTTTTTTCATAAACATACCCACCTTTTTTTATTATCTTATATTATATATATTTTTTCTGTAAAATCAATACTTCAATTTTTATAATATTTTCTTTAATTTCTATTCTTTTACGGAACTTTAATTTTAAGATTTTAATGTATTATATTACATTTGTGTTACATTTTTATATTGATTTTTATTAGTGTAAATTTATACTTTTTAGCATAATCTCACATTATTCATTATACTACATTTGGTAATTATTTTCAACTTATTATGTAAAAAACATGATAATATATTAATGTTTTTATTACATAACAAATTTTATATTTTAAAATTAGAGTAATAAAAAGTCGAGGTAAAGTTGATATTTCAACATTCCCTCGACTTCTTCTACTGGAGGCGACACCCGGATTTGAACCGGGGAATCAGAGTTTTGCAGACTCGTGCCTTACCACTTGGCTATGTCGCCACATATTTAATTATATGCATTACAATTTAATATATGTTCCCCTTTAAAAGCTATAATTATTATTAATTTTGGAGCGGGAAACGGGGCTCAAACCCGCGACCTATGCCTTGGCAAGGCATCGCTCTATCAGCTGAGCTATTCCCGCAATTCAAAGTATTACAATAATAACAAAATTAAAGGGAAAAGTCAATAGTAATGTTTAACAAAATGCAATTTATTTTAAGCAGACTTTTAAATAATTTTTAATTAATTCTTTAAAGTAGTCACTTACCCCTTTTCTTTCTATTTTTTTTCTTATTAAAATCTCTGTGTTCATTATTTCCGTAGTGTTTAAATAAGTTTTTAGTTCTCCTACTTTCGTATTTTTCTCTACTGGTGCTTCAAAATAATCTTTGAAGTTTACTTCTGTCCATATATTATCAATATTGTTTTTTTCTATAGGGAATTTGCTATATTTTAATTCTCTTAATATTGTTTGCACACTTTGTTCTACTCCTTTATATATTTTTATGCGCCTTTCATTTATTTTTCGCCAATCTTCAAAATCTTCCTCTAATAATTTTTGTAAATCTACCAGCTCATAATTTTTATATGTATATTCTATTAATTTTATTGAGTCACTTGTTCTTATTTTTTTTGTATCTGCTCCCAGTACTACTGTTATTATATTGAAATCATCTCTTAAAACAGAAGTTACTAAACATCTTCCTGCTCCATTTGTAAATCCTGTTTTTACCCCATTTACTCCTTCTAAATATCCGCAATAACTCATTTGTATTACTTATGTTTTTGGGATATCCATTTATAGTTACTGTATAGTTTTTTGTTGATACAACCTTGGCAAATTCTTTTATGTTTAATGCATAGTCTGCCATTACTGCAAGTTCATATGCTGTTGTATAATGTTCATCCTTATCTAAGCCATGAGGTGTTATAAAATGTGAATGTTCTAATCCTAGTTCTTTTGCTTTTTTGTTCATCATGTCGGCGAATCCTTCTACGCCACCACCTATGCTTACTGCTATTTGAATTGCTGCATCATTTCCCGAGCATAATAAGAGTCCATATAATAAATCATTATATGTGATTTCGTCCCCGGTTTTTAGACCTAATCGAGAGCCTCCAATGCTTGCAGCTTGTTTGCAAACAATAACTTTTTCCTCCATGTTCTCAACATTTTCTAACATTACTATGGCTGTCATTATTTTTGTTGTGGATGCCATTGGTACTTCCTTGTTCTCATTTTTCCCCCATATTACAGTTTTACTTGTTCTATCATAAATTACTGCTGACCTAGAATATATATTGGGTTCTTCGGCTTCTTTTGCTTTATTTATTTCTTCTTCGAGCCATACATAATCTAATTCTTCATAGTCTTCTTCATCTACTGCAAAAACTATTATTGGAATACATATAATTAAAAAGCAAAAAATTAATATTTGTTTTATTTTTTTCATAGAAAAAATCACCTTTATAATTTTATTTTATAAAGGTGATTTTATGATTTTTTTATTCCATAAATGTTTTGTATGTTCTATATGCCTCATATATATCAAATTTACTTGTTACTTCATAAGGTGAATGCATTGATAATACTGGAACTCCACAATCTATTACGTCTACTCCTTTGTTTGCCAAGATGTATGCTATTGTTCCTCCTCCACCAACATCTACTCTTCCAAGTTCTGCTACTTGGTATGATATTCCTTTTGTTTCTAGCATATTTCTAATTTCTGCAACGTATTCTGCATTTGCATCTGATGCACCAGATTTTCCTCTTGCCCCTGTGTATTTATTCATTCCTATTCCATAACCTAAGTATGATGCATTATTTTTTTCAGATACAGAAGAATATATTGGGTCTAAACCTGCATCTACATCTGCAGAAAGCATTCTTGAATTGCAAAATACCTTTTCTAGTAGGTTTGCTTTGTTTGCATTTGTTTTATTTAACAATTCTGCAACAAAAGCATCAAATACGTGTGATTCCATTCCTGTATTTCCCATACTTCCTATTTCTTCTTTATCTGAGAATATACATACTGCAGTTTTACTTGGTCTTTCTATATCTAATAGACCTCTTAGGGTAGTATAAGCGCAAACTCTATCATCTTGTCCATATCCTGCTACCATACTTCTATCAAATCCCAAGCTTTTTGCTTTAAATGCTGGAACTAATTCTAATTCTGAACTTATTAAATCTTTTTCTACTATTCCATATTTTTCGTTTAATATTTTTAATATATTGAATTTTACTCTTTCAGATATTTTTTCATCTCCTAATGGAATGCTTCCTATTAGTAGGTTTAGGTCTTCACCAGATATTCCGTCTTTTAGCTTTTTTTCCATTTGGTCCCCAGCTAAATGTGGAAGTAAGTCTGTTATTGTAAATATTGGGTCATTTTCATCTTCTCCAATATTTACTTGTATTTTTTCTCCTGTTGTTTTAACAATTACTCCATGAAGGCTTAGTGGAATTGCTGTCCATTGATATTTTTTTATTCCTCCGTAATAATGTGTTTTAAAATATGCAAATCCTGTATCTTCATATAATGGATTTGGTTTTAAATCTAATCTTGGAGAATCTATATGTGCACCTACAATGTTTAGCCCTGCCTCCATCGGTTTTTCCCCAATTACTGCTGCATAAATTGCTTTATCTCGGTTTATATAATATACTTTGTCTCCTGGTAATAATACTACTTTTTCTTTTAAGTTTATAAAATTATTTTTTTCTAAAATTTCTTTTGTGAAATCTACTGCTTCTCTTTCTGTTTTACATTTATTTAAGTAATGAATGTATTCTTCACTAAATTTATTTATGTCTTGTTTTTGCTCTTCTGATATTAACTCCCATCCACATTTTTTTTCGTTAAATAAGTATTTTTTTAAATTTTCAGTATCTGTCATTTGTTTACCTTCCCTTCTTTATTTTTATACATATATAATATATCCTTTTTTTGGTTTTGTAAACAATTTTTTGAAAATTGGTTTTTGGGATAGAAAAAAATAAGGGCGCAATCATGCGCCCCTAAGTTTTGTTATTTTATAATGTATTTCTTTGTTACAAATGCTCCTACTGCTATTAGTAGTATTCCTGCTGATATTGTTGTAATTAAAATGTAATTTGTTTTTTCATCTTCACCTGTTTTTACACCAATTTGAATTCTTCCTGTGTCTGCTTCGTCTATTTCATGCGTTCTTCCTTCACGTAATTCTGCATCTATTATTTCTGCATTTCCCGGTGTTGATGTGGTTGCTCTTCTTCCTGCAGCATTTGTGTATGACATTACTTCTGCTATGTAGTTTTCAAAGCTAATTGTTCCTGTTGATGATATTGGATCTCTTCCTAATGTTACAGTATACATTGCATCATTTGATCCTGGTTGCATTTTTCCTGTTGTTCTTGTTGTTTTTAAAACTGTATTTATTTTAACCTTTTGTGTACTATAATCATCTCTTAATACACGGTATTCTTTTTCAGAAGCTTCTTCATCAATAGTTACATCTCCACTTGGTGTTTTTGTTAAGTCGTTATTTATATAGTCTCTTATTTTTGTTACTTCTGTTTGGACATTTCCTGAAGTATATCCATTTGATGTAGTGTAATATGCTCCTCCTAGATAAGTTCCTATTGGTTTTTTTCTTGTAGCTAGTCTCATATCTGTTTTCATTTCATCTGAACAAGTATTTAGATATGTTGTATAATCTCCTATTGATAAAGAGTTGTATTTATTTATTAATGTATCACTTAAATTGTCGTTCTCTCCTGTATTTCTTACTACTAAAGTATATTCATATTCTAGTTTTGCGCCTTCTACTATAGTATTCAATTCTGTTGGTGATACTTCGTATTGCCATAATGTGCCTAATATTGTTACATTGTTTTTAATTCCTTGAACTTCATCGCTAATATTTTCTGTACCATCTAAATATTTATTAACATCTACACGTGCATTTACTAATACTTGTCCATTTGATGCTGTTAGTTTAAATCCTGTTATATATTTTTTAAGTTCTATTTTTGTTTCTGGTCTTTTTGCTAGACCCAGGTTGATGTTATCAATTTCTTCTATATAAGATGATGAATTTTTACCATCAACAATAGTTTTTACCTTTGTATTTGTAACTTGCTCTGTATCTACTGCTACTTTTATTTTTGATGTTTCTGCACACATCCAAGTTTCTGGTAATACCCAATACTGTAATAAAACTTTTAACTCTTCATTTGTTAAGGTCTCTATATTTTCTTCTAAATCTGTATATACTTCTATTAATGTTTCTTTTTCTACCTCATTAAAATCATCTATATTTGTAGAATCTAATAATTTTAATAGTATACCTTTTTTTGCATCTACATTTACAGAGTATGCCATTGTTTCTAATCTTCTTGCTTCATTATCTCTTGCAACTGATGCACCTGTAGTATATGAAGATGTGTTATACCATTCTGCATTATAATTGCTATCTGCCATAGATTTATAATCTTGTCCATTATATGTTATTACATTATTTGTTAAATCATATGTAGAGCCATCTCCATATATAAATCTTACAATGTAGTCTCCTGGTATAAATCCTTGGAATTCATATTGTCCCGCTACTTTTGTATAAGTATAATCTTCCAATTCAGTACCTACACTATTTATCCTTTTACCTGTTCCAGAACCTGAAACAGTTTCTTGCCAAATATACTCATACATTGTTCCATTAAAGTTTTTCAATTCTATTAATTGAACTATTACGTCATCTACTTTATTATTGTTTTCATCAAAAACATATCCTGTAATTTTTCTTGTTACTGAATTATCTGGGTCACCTGGATTATCTGGGTTATCTGGATTATCTGGGTTATCTGGGTTATCTGGATCTTGTTTTATGTCTATAACCATTGTTTTTGCTGTATTATTATCATCTTCAGATTCTCCATTGTTAAAGAAATTTCCTGGTTGTGAGTCTATATCAATTAAGCCATCATCTGTAGAATATGACATGATTTCTGCTGTATTAGAAAATTCTCCTAGATTTACACTTCCATTTTCTTCTTTAACTTTAAATATTAAATAAACTGTTTTTGTCTCTCCAGATCGTATTTCTACTCTTGGTAGCATAACATCAATTTTATTTTCTCCTACTGACCATTCCTGTGTACTAATTCCAGATACAGAATAATTATAATCATCAGTTAAATCTTTATCTAGTTCATATTTCTCATCATATTCATATCTAACTATGTTTATATATGCTGTACTATTAAGTTGATTCCTTATATTTAGTTTATATATAACATATACATCTAGCTCTTGACCTGTTTGTCCAGTTTCTCCATTAACTTTTGGAACATCTAAATTATTTGTATTATCAAATCCATTATTACTTATATAGTCTCTAATTCTATAGTTATAATCTGATTTATATAAGTTCAAATTATATTTAATATTTTCTGTATTTACATTAGTTCCATCTATTTCTATTATATTTCCATTATATACATAATCAGTAATTTGACCATTTATGCTTACTTCTGCTTTATCTACATCTGTTGAAACAGCTAGATCCATACCTCTTTTTTCTAAACCTAAATTTATATTATCTGTGTTAGCTATAAATTTCATGATGTCAGTATTTGCTGTCATTTGGAACTTTTCTTTAGCTGTTTTATTAGCTTCTAATGTTTGTAATATAGATCTTGCATTTGAGGTATCTGTTGCATTTTGGTATGTATATTCTAATGTAGTTCCATCTTTTGCTTGTTTATATGTTATTGTTTCAAACCTAGAATTAAAATTTGTTCTATCTTCTTCATCTTCCTTAGCATCAGAATCTCTACCATTTGCTTGCTGTTGATATAATGTATTTTTATAATTTATACCATCATATATAAATCTTACTGTATAATTTTTTCCATAGTCAATACCCTCAAATTTATATATTCCCTCATTATCTGTTATATCTGTTGCATTTGTATATTCTAGATTTGTATTATTAAATTGTTTTACAACATTGTTATTGTCATCACGTAGTTCTACAATCACACCTTGTATACTTGGCTCATCATTTCCCATTATTCCATTAGGTCTTTTTGGTGGTTTTATGTCTGTTTGTCCGTCAAGCCATACTTTACCGCTAATATCGATAATTCTCTTATTAGGTATTTGTATTCTAATTTCATAACTACCTAATTTAGTATTCAAATCAGAAGTTGTTGCGTTTTTAGTTTTTTCATTTACTGTAATATTTTCTGGCCCAGAGTATGTGAAGTTTACTAAAGTAAATCCTCCCGTTGGATTATGTTTTAATGTTATAGTTACTTGTCCTTCTAATTTCTTATAATAATATTCAATAGAACCATCTGTTTTATATTTCGGTGTTGGGACTTCTATTTCTGTTAAAGTTATAACCACATTGTTATTTTCATTTGCTAACACTACATCGTTTAATGTTATGTTTCCATTTTCTAAAATATACTCAAACGAATATATATTATTTGTAATATTTTCTGTAATTACTTGATTTCCATATTTAAACGATTTTATATTTGTAATAGTTACACTAAACTTGGCTTTTCTTAGCATAGTAGTAAGCTGGCTTGCATCTACCTTTACTAATGTAAGTTTTTCTATTACTGCATCATTGTAAACTTTGATTACTTCCTGCTGTTTACCTGAACTTATCACTTCGTCTACTGTTATTATATCTCCACTTTTTGACCTATAATCATTTGGGAAGTTATTGTCTCCATCGTCTATCCATGTCCAATTTCCCCATGTAAAACCAGATTCATTCCATGCTTCTTGAGTTGGGCAATATGTAGAATTCCACCTTCTGTGGTTATCATTTATATAATAAATTATATTTATAGGTTCTTTTATTGTAGTATATCCACTTGGTGCATTGGTTTCTTGTATTGTTACATATATAGGGTTATAACTATTTGGTTGAATTGTTTTCGTTTCTCCTGCCTGTATGCTACTTCCATTAAAAATAGTTTCTCCATCCTGTTTAGCTATAATTGAGAATTCTGCACCAGTAAGTAGGGTCTTATTTGTAGCTATATAAGAATTGTATTTTTGTAATGTAATATCTATCGATGGTATAAGTTGAATGTCAAATTCTGCTACATCCTCTCCACCTTTTCGCACCGTATATTCATATAATATAGATAGCTTTTGGCGTGGATACTTCCCCGCGTAAACAGTCTCTCCACACTTATTGATTCCGCATCCATAATCTAGTGTTACATGTCTTTTTGCATGTTTGAATTTTTCATTATAAGCGTTGCCAGTACCACTAACAGTGGTGCGACAATATTCACAACGCCACGAAGATCCACCTGACATCCCGCCTAAGCTACTGAAATGGTTATTAGCAAAGTGCGCATATCCTTCATTCAACTTTTCTGTTGGAGTTTTATTTCTATTGTGAGTATCCGTTTTACATATAGGGCAGTTATACCCGGGTCCTTTTAGTCTACAACTTTCACAATAATCTGTTGATGTTTTTGTAATTGTTTCTTGCCCTACTAATTGGTATACTGTTGCAGTAATATCTAATGTGTTTTTTTGTATTTTCATTTTAATGTTACCAACATTTTGAAGTTGATTTAAATCAACTTTAACATACAAGTTAATTCCATTATAATCCGTACTTCGAACCTGATAGCACTCATACTCACTTGAATTTGTATTCGATGTAGGGGTATAATGTATAGATTCCACCTCTTGATATACATTATTTGTCCTTTTACATAATGAAACCTTATCACTTATATTATTACCATTATTATCAAAAAAGGCATAATTAAACCCACCGAATTTAGCAGATGAATTAGCCGTAGAAGCCGTATAATTATAGTATATTTGTATTGGTCCATATACTGCTATATTATCAGAAATTGCTGTGCTTGCATTACTGTAATCTACGCTTACATTATTATTTGAATTCTTTTTATAATTTTGATATGTTATAGCCATATTAGTAAGTTCTGCAGATTCTGTTGTATGTTCAACATTAGTCCCGTTCTGTAATACGTGCCAATATGCTTTTTGTATACTATCTTTAGTATATCCATTTCTACTAGCAGATAATATATATGCTAGGGCATGTCCATTAGTATAGCTACCTGGGAAAATTACTTTTCCATACACTGTCTTTCCATTTTCTGTTATCTGATATTGTGTGTCTAATTTATAGTATGTATTTGAACCGTATTATTGTTGTATGCTCTCTACAAAAAATGTTTGTTTTGTCACTATATAATATGTTTCTGTTAATTATTCTTGTAGAATCACTTCCATAAGAGTTTGGATCTGTTATTGGGTAGTTTATTATAGTTTTTTCTTGGCTTGTTAAATTCATTGTATTTGTTGTTGTTTGTAATGCATTGGAAGTTGTTATTCCAAGAACTAATGTTATAAACATCATAGAAGTAATTATTTTTACTATTTTTTTCATTTTAACAACCTCCTTTTTTATTTAATGTAATTTTTTTTACTTTATAAATTCCAATTCCTATTATAGTAATTACTGTTATTACAAGTAATATATAAAGAATTATTGTACCTGTTCGTACTGCTAAAATTACTTCAACTTTACTCATGTCATTTTGGTCTTCTAATTTATCTCCTGGTATTGAGTTTATGTCCTCAACATTTTCGTCATTTGATGCCTCATATATTTCTGCTATATTGGTTACTGTTCCTGTATTATTGTTATTCATCTGTTTTGTTAAAATTATAGTTAATTCTTCACTATCTCCTGGTTCTAATAATTTATCTATTAATGCCACTGAATATATATTTCCATCTTCTCCTACATACCAATCTTTGTTTTGTTCTTCACTGAAGGTTAAGTCTTTTGGAAGATAGTCGACTATTTTTCTTGCATAACCTGATATGGTACCTTCATTTTTTACTATAATTTTATATTCAAATGTTACTTTACTTCCATTCATATATTTTGCTGGTATTTCTACCTTTGCAAAATTGGTATTTGTGTAGTCATATGTAGTTGTTCCTTGTGAGTTTTCTACTATTACTTTATTTAAGTATTGATTTAAGCTTAAGTCAAATTCTGCTTTATTATCTGAATCTTGTGGTTCTTCTGGCTCACTTGGATTTTCTGGGTTATTTGGTTCCTCTGGGTTAGTTGGTTGTTCTGGATTGTTTGGCTCCTCTGGGGCACTTGGTTTTTCTGGTTCATTTGGTTCTTCTGGATTATTCGGATTTATAATTTTTGTTTCCCAAGAAAATTCCTGTCCATCAATATTCCCTTCAATAACAACTGGTATTACTGTTTCTTTATTTTCCTCCGTAATTTGTTCTACTGTGCCAGAAAATTCAATATAAAATGTTTTTCCTGCTAATATATCAATGAATGTTTGTTTATATTTATTATCAGAAATTGCTCCATTTCCTTCAATTATCTCCTCATTATTTTCATTAATAATTCCATATTTTACAGTCGATAATTTTATATTAGATGGTACCTGTAATTCATATTCTAGTCCCTTGGCATCTATTAATCCTCTATTTGTTACTTTTGTTTTAAATGTTAGTATTTGACCTTCATAAATCTGGTTATCTATTTCTTGTGTCTCTATGTCTAAAAATTTATCTGACACTGTAACTACAACTTCATTTGATACAATTTCTTTTTTATCCACTTTTGCAACAACTGAATTTTTAATTGTTTTACTATAACAATCTTTTAATTCATTTGTTTTTACAACGATTTTAAATGTTCTAGTTCCTATTGTTTCGTTGGTTGCTGCATCTATCTTGTCTGCGCTAATTAATAGAGTCCTAGTATCCTCATTATAGATATAGTTAATGTCTCGTTCAATATTATATGTTAATGTTTCTTCATTTTTAAATATTTCTACGACTTTTTCTAATTCAACTCCTTCTGGCAATATATCCATCACTTCTATATTCTCAATTTCTGATTGTTTATAATTATATATATATATATTATATTCTATTTGTTCCCCTTGTTTAATTGCTTTTCCTTCAGAATAACTACTAACAAATACTTGCATATCAATTTTTTCTTCATTTTCCACTATTTCTTCTTTATTTTCATTTTCTAATACTAATGTTACATCAATTTCGGCTGTATCAAAACTTGCTCCACTTTCATATGCTGTTACTGTATTGTTTTGGTAATATAGTTTGGCTGTTTCGTTTCCTTCGTCTGCTTCTGCTTTTACATTTAGTTCTAATGATAGTACTATTTGCGTATTTCCATTTGCTACTGATTCAGCTGTTTGTTCTCCTGTAAGAATTATCGCTACATATTGTTTTCCCAATACTGTTGCTGGGAATACTTCTTTATTTGTAAACGCACCATTATTATTTTTTATAGAAAATTCACTATTTTCAGCATTAACACTTGCCACACTTGATGGTAGTTCTACTAACAATACTGGATTTACAAATAACTCTGATTTTGGAGTTTCTGTGTCTAATGTTATTGTATAGTTTACTTTATTTACTTCTCCTATTGTTAGTTCTGTTTTATCTGTTTCTAATGTTGCTCTTGTTATTGTATCTTTAAATGTTATTTTGCTATCAGCGGTTTTTTCTGCTTCTCCTAATGTATATTTTACGTTTTCTTTTAAGTAATTTAATTTATCTGAGTCTTGAACATCAAAAATAGATTTTGTATTTTCTATTACAAAATTTGATTCTTGTATATTGTTATCACTTTGTTTAACAATGTTTTCTATTTTTATTTGTATTTTATTTACCTCTAATGCATATTCTATTTCCACATCTGCTTCTGTTATTGTTATATAAGTTCTTGTTTGTGTAGTCTTAGTAGTTTCTTCTCCTTCTAGGCTTTCAATCTCTTCTTCAAAGTTTTGTTCAATTTTTGTGTTTAATTCTTGAGTTTCAATATATTCTTTTGTTATTTCTGCTAATATTTTATTTGAATTAATATCTGTTATTGTTAATTTACCTTCTGCTCCTAGTAAATTTACTAACATATTTTTGTCTATTTTTGTTTTTAAATATTTTAAACTAGCTTCTTCGCTTATTAATTCTTCAGTATCATAGAAATCATTTGAAATATCTTCTATTTCAATATTGGCAATTTCTCCTCTATAGCTTAAATCTAAGTTTAATTTTTCTGTATAGTCTACTCTTCCATCTGTTATACTGGTTTTGTGTATATCTTTATTTTCTATGTTTAGTAATAATATGTCTGTTTCTTTTTCTATGTCCTCAAAATTTGATGTTTCAATATTTTTTGTAACTGATTCATTTGCATATGTTTGTAATGCTATTTGTTCTATTGGTTTTTCTATTTGTTCTATAGGGTTTTCTTCATTATTTGAATATATATATGTTACTAGTAGCTTATCTAATCCTTCGTCCTTATTTTCTAAAGTTTCATTTTCATTTACTAAAGTTATTTGTAATTTTTCGTCTTTTATTTCCCATGTGCCAGTTGTGTATGAATTTTTATTTAAGCTTGTAACTTTTACATCTTCAAGAGTTTCTTCTATAATATTTGTTTTTAATGTAAGACTTGTTGTTTTTATTGGATAGGCTTGCTCTGTAATTCCTGTTGTTACTGCTATTTGTACTACTCTTTTTAATTCTTTGTTTATTTCACATACTTTATTTGTTACTAATTCTTGCTCTGTAGTTACTTTATCTTCTAATGCTTGTTCTGTATCATCTAAAGCATATGAAAATAAACCCTTCATAACACTACTTCCAACTAAAACAAAATTTGAATATGTAAGGGCTATTACTAAAAATATTATTATTACCTTCTTTAGTGTTTTGTTTAAATTACTAAACATACTAATCCTCCTATTTTTCTAATAATATATTAAAACTATTTTTATTAACTGTCAATACATGTATTTTTATGGTTTTTTTAGTGTTTTTCTATAGCTTTACGGAAACTTGTTTTTTATATTTTTATTTAAAAAATGACATTTTTATGACAATTTTACATTATTACTTATATTATACTCGCTTATGTAAACTTTTTCAAGTTTTTTTATTGAAATTTAAGCATTTTTTCCCAAAACTTTTTGTATTTTTACGACATATTACGACAAAAAAACATACGGAAGGGCATCCTCGCCATTCCATATGTTTTTTCTAGATATATATTTAATTGTTTTTATTTGATTTCTAAATTAGCATATTTTGCCATTAGTCTTTTGTGACCTACTTTTTCAAATATTATGTCTAATTTTAAGTCGTTTTCTTCTTGTTCTATGTCATTTATTATTCCTTCTCCAAATTTTTTGTGATATACAGTTTGTCCTATTTTGTATTTTGATAAGTCTACGTCTACCTCTTGTTTTGCTGCTACTGTTTTTAAGAAGCTTTCTGCTGTTCTAAACCCTCCGTATGTTGGTGTTTGTTTTTTCTGGCTTATATATGACATATTACCCCAAGTTGGTGTGCTTTTTCCATATTGCCATTCTCTAGATGTTTTTTCTTCAAATGATGAATAACTAGTTTCTTCTAACTTATCACCATCTAGCAGTTCTTTTGGGATTTCTTCTACAAATCTTGATATTTTATTACATGTTGTTGAACCAAATATTGTTCTTTGCTTTGCACATGTTAAATATAGATATTCTTTTGCTCTTGTTATTCCTACATATGCAAGTCTTCTTTCTTCTTGTAATTCTCGTTCTTCTCCTATTGACCTATAACTTGGGAATAGTCCTTCTTCCATTCCTATTAAAAACACTACTGGGAATTCTAATCCTTTTGCACTATGTAGTGTCATTAATGTTACTGTTTCTTCTGTTTCCTCCATTCCATCTACATCACTTGCAAGGGTAATACTTTCTAGGAATTCTGCTAGTGAATGTTCCGACATTTCTTTTTCAAATTCCATTGCAACTGTTAAAAATTCTTCTATGTTTTCTATTCTTGCTTCTGCCTGTGCTGTATTTTCTAATTCCAATGCTCGTGTATAGCCTGTTTTGTTTAATGTTTCTTTTATAATTTCAGAAACTAGCATTTCATCTTTTTTTGCATGCATTTCTTCTATTACATTTACAAATTCTCTTGAATTTAAAAATACTTTATTTAGCCCAAAAACTTCTGCTTTTTTTATAACATCATACATTGATATTCCATTTGTATTTGCAATTTCTTCTATTTTTTCTAGACTTGTTTTTCCTATACCTCTTTTAGGTTCATTAATAATTCTTTGTAAGCTTAAGTTATCTGAAGGATTTTGAATTAATCTTAAATAACTAATAGTATCTTTTATTTCTTTTCTTTCGTAGAATTTTAGTCCTCCTATAATTTTGTATGGTATATTTTCTCTTCTAAATATATCTTCTATTGCTCTCGATTGTGCATTTGTTCTATATAATACTGTAAAGTCTGAATATTTATAATATTCTTCTCTTCTTAAGTGCTCTATTTCTTCTATTATAAAGTTTGCTTCATCATATTCATTTTTTGCAATATGTATTTTTGGCATATGTCCTTCTTTTTTTTCTGTCCATAAGTTTTTTTCATACTTTTTAGGATTATGCTTTATTACTGCATTTGCTGCATCTAATATTGGTTTAGTAGACCTATAGTTTTGCTCTAATTTTATTATTTTTGTTCCTGGGAAATCTTTTTCAAAGTTTAATATATTTGATATATCTGCTCCCCTAAATGAGTATATTCCTTGGTCATTATCACCCACAACAGTAATGTTTCCATATCTTGCAGACAGAAGTGTTATTAATGTGAATTGAGCTTTATTTGTATCTTGGTATTCATCTACTAAAACATATTTAAATTTCTCTGAATAATATTCTAAAACATCTGGATTTTCGCTTAATACTTGAATTGTATAATTTATTATGTCATCAAAGTCTATTCCATTATTTTGTTTTAGTTTTGCTTGGTATAAACTATATACTTTTGCTATAGTTTCTTTTCTGTATTCTCCATTTGCCTTTAACGCATATTGAGTTGGTGTTAGCATCTCATTTTTTGCATTGCTTATTTCTGATAAAACACCTCTATCCGTAAATAATTTGTCATCTATATTTAGTTCTTTTAAGCATTGTTTTACAAGTGATTTTTGATCTGATGAGTCAAATATTACAAATGATGAATTGAATCCAATTCTATCTATGAATTTTCGAAGTATTCTTACACATATTGAGTGGAAAGTGCCTATCCACATATCATTTGTGGCTTGTCCTCCAATTAAGTTTTCTATCCTTTGTTTCATTTCGTTTGCTGCTTTATTAGTAAATGTGATTGCTAGTATATTCCATGGCTTTATATTTTTTTCGTTTATTATATACGCTATTTTATGTGTTAATACTTTTGTTTTACCACTTCCAGCTCCTGCTATTACAAGGCTTGGGCCTTCTGTATTTATTACAGCTTCACGTTGTTTTTCATTTAGCCCTTCTAAAATATTTTGCATTGTGTTTTCTCCTTTTTTACGATTTTTGATTTATTCTATTTATGCAAATTGTAGGGTTCGCACTCTTGGGTGACCCCAGAATATGTCAAACATTTAATTGCGGGTCGCCGAGGACGGCGACCCCTACATATTTTGCAATATATTTTTTCTATATTATATCAATTATATATTTTGGTTCTTCTTGTTTTTCTGAAGCGATTTCATATGCTGAAAGTATGTCTTCTACTGCTTGTTTTCCTTTTGTTTCATCATTTGCATGAACATATGCTAAAATGTCTCCTTTTTTCACTTCGTTAGATATTTTTTTGTTTAATATTATTCCTACTGTTTTATCTATGCTATCTTCTTTTTTTACTCGTCCTGCTCCTAAATGTACTGACGTTACTCCTATTTTTTCTGCATTTAGTGATTTAACATATCCACTTTTTTCGGAAATTACTGGTATTATATATTTTGCTTTTTCAAATTTATTTACATCTTGTATATAACTGACGTCTCCTCCTTGATTATTTACAAGTTCTTTAAATTTTTCTAATGCTTTTCCACAGTTTATGCACTCTATAATTTTTTTTCTGTTTTCAATTAAGTCATCGCCTTTGCCTGCTAGCTTTATTATATAACTTCCTATTGTTAATATTATTTCTTTAATATCTTCTGGCATATTTCCTTTTAAACATTCTACTACTTCTATTATTTCTAAAGAATTTCCTACTGCATATCCTACTGGTTCCTCCATATTGGTTAATACGCACACTGTTTCTTTATTTGCTAAATCTCCTATATTTTTCATTATATGTGAAAGTTCAGTTGCTTCTTCTTTTGTTTTCATAAATGCTCCGCTTCCAACTGTTACATCTAATACTATTTTGTTTGCGCCTGCTGCTATTTTTTTACTCATAATGCTTGATGCAATTAGAGGTTTATTCCCAACACATGCTATTGCATCTCTTAATGCATATAGTTTTTTGTCTGCTGGTGCAAGATTTCCTGTTTGTCCTATTATACTTATTCCAATATTTTTTACATTTTCTATAAATTCTTCTACTTCTACAGCTGTGTTATAACCTGGTATTGATTCTAATTTATCTATTGTTCCTCCTGTAAAACCAAGCCCTCTTCCTGACATTTTTGCAACTGGTATTCCAAGTGCTGCAATTATTGGCATTACTACTAGAGTTATTTTATCTCCTACTCCTCCTGTACTGTGTTTATCTACTACATTTTCAGATATTGATGATAAGTCCAACACATCTCCTGAGTGCGCCATCTCTAATGTTAAATCTGTTGTTTCTTCATTTGTCATTCCATTTATATATATTGCCATTACTAGGGCTGCTGCATGATAGTCTGTAATGTTTCCTTCTACGTATTCTTTTATAAAGTAGTGTATTTCTTGTTTAGTTAGTGTTTGTCCATCTCTTTTTTTTGCAATTATGTCTTGTATGTTCATTGTCATCATCCTTTCTATTTAATCTTTTAAATCCGTCGCATCTCGTCGGGGTTTGATTTTTCTTTTCTAGGCACCTCTAAGTAATTCCTACTCAGATTCTCCTATAAAAGAAAAATGAAACCCCTGCGTGCGACTACTGTGTGTTATTAATAAATGAAACATTACTCTTGGGAAATACTACACAAAATTTTTTATAAAGGTTTTTCTGTGTAGACTGCATGGTCCATTTTGTTTTATTGCTTCAATATGTGCTGCTGTTCCATAGCCTTTATGTTTTGCAAAACCATATTCAGGATATACTTCATCATATTCTCTCATTATTCTATCCCTAGTTACTTTTGCTACTATTGATGCTGCTGATATGCTATATATTTTTGCATCTCCTTTTATTATAGATGTATATGGAATTCCCTTTGTGTCTATGTGTTCTAACGCATCAACTAAAATTCTATCTGGTTTTATTCTTAAATTTTCTAAAGCTATTGTTAATGCTTTTTTGGTTGCATTTAATATATTGATCTCATCTATTTCTTTTTCTGAAACAATTCCGTGTGCTCCAAGCTAAGGCTTCCTCTGTTATTTGCTCATATAGTTTTTCTCTTTTACTTTCTGATATTTTTTTTGAATCATTTATTCCTTCTATAAAAGAATCTGGCTTCATAATGACAATTCCCACAACAACTGGTCCTGCTAATGGCCCACGTCCTGCTTCATCTATTCCTGCTATATATTTTAGTCCATCTTCATGTAGTTTGTTTTCATATTCTTTTAATATCTTTAATCTTTCCTCTTCTCTTTCCTTCATTTAATTTTCTCCAATTTTTTGTATATCTGTTAATGAATAATATGTGGTATCTCCACTCGTATATCCTAATGAGTAATAAACTTCTCTTGTATTATAATCTATAACATAAAACTCTGTTGTTGTTATTGTTACGTCAATATTATTGTTATCCATAGCAATTTGCTCCCATATGTATAGGTTTGTTTGATTCAAATCTTGTAGATTTGACATATTATATTTAGAAGCTGTCTCATCTGTTACTTTTATCATTCCTTCATTATTATAGCTTTCCCCAAAGCTTTCCTTATCTGCAACTATTTGTGCTCTTCCTTTAATTAAAAGCATTGTTGTTTTTAAGTCCTCTAGTTTTGCTTTTTCTACTTCTTGGGTTCCATATTCAATACCTACTGTTACAAGTATTAGCATTACTATTATTGTTATTATTAGTGCTATTATTGTTATTCCATTTGTTTGTCGTAATACGCATTTTATTTTTTTTTCTTTCATCTTCTTTTCTCCCGTTTTTATTTTTCTATATTATATATGTATAAAAAATTTTTTTCAATATGTATTTTATTTTTTAATTTAATCTTTTTTTAATATTCAAATTGTATTATAATTATGTTTTAAAAGATTGGAGTGATTTTTTATGGACGATAATTTTTATCAAAAATTTGATGAAGGAAATAGTAGTAAAGGCAAATTTAAATTTACTATTTTAGTACCTTTTATTTCTGGGATATTAGGAGCTAGTTTAGTTGTAGCTACTTGTTTTGGTATACCTACTATAAGAAATAAATTATTGCTACAAACGGAAGTTTCTGAGGCTTCTTCTGTTGTAACTAAATATTCTTCTGTAACTCCTGAAGTTTCTTTAGAGAATTATTCAGATACTGCAGTCTATGCTGCTAGTAAAGCTTTGCCATCAATAGTTGGTGTTTCAATTTCATACAATGTTAGTGCTTTTGGTATGACTCAAACTGCTGAAGCTACTGGTTCTGGTGTAATTATTAGTGAGGATGGTTATATTTTAACTAATAACCATGTTGTTAGCTCTTCAGATTCTTCTTATTATTATCAAGTTTCAAAAGCTACTAAAGTTACCGTTTCTCTTTATAACAGTGATGAAAAATATGAAGCAACTATTGTTGGAACAGATGAGCAAACAGATTTAGCCATTATTAAAATTGATGCAGATAATTTAGCTCCTGCAGAACTTGGTGATTCTGATTCTATTCAAGTAGGTGAATTTGTTCTTGCTATAGGTAATCCTTTAGGATTAGATACTTCTGTTACATCTGGTATAATCAGTGCCTTAGCCAGAGATATAACTACTAACGATGGTACAACTTATCATGTAATACAAACAGATTGTGCTATAAATTCTGGTAATAGTGGCGGTGCTTTAGTAAATAGTAAAGGTCAAGTTATTGGAATTAATACATTGAAGCTATCTGGTACAGGTATAGAAGGTGTTGGTTTTGCAATTCCTATTAATGATACCATTGATGTTTATGAACAATTAATTGAACATGGAAAAGTTTTAAGACCTTATATAGGAATTACTGGTAGTGATTTATCTGAAGCTACTGCAAAAAGATACAATTTACCTGTTGGAATTTATGTAGAAGCTATTTCAGAAACATCTAATGCAGCAAAAAGTGGATTAAGAAAAGGTGATGTTATTACTGCTATAAATGGAGAAACAGTTACAAAAATGCAAGAGCTAAACGATATAAAAAATAAACAAAAAATTGGTGATACAGTTACTTTAACAGTTTATAGAAGTGGAGAGACTATTGATATTGAAATTGAATTAACAGAAATGCCATAATGGAATGTAGGGGCGCAATCATGCGCCCCTACGTCTAAATAATAATAATATCCATTGTTTCTGTAAAGTGATTATTTCCATAAGCAAATATTATATACAAATTTCCATCTTGCCCCAAATAATATGTATTTATATTTTTTATTAGATATTCATCTGATCTTATATCTCTTACATATATGTTATATCCTTGTTCTGCTAGAGTACTTGCATTCTCATTTTTTTCTCGTACTTCGTTTATTATTCGCGTTTGAAGGTTATTTTTATCTATCTTTTTTAATTCTAATATTTCATCTAAAGTTACCATTTTATCATTATATATATCATAATTATATGTTTTAACTATTGCTCTTTGAGGATTGTTACCTTCTTTTAACGTGCATTTTATAACTAATGATAATATATTGTTATTTATAAATGTTACATAGTCTACATTGTATATTGTATTTGTTGTATTATTCTTTACAATATCTACTAGTTTTGTACCAAAAGTATTAAGTATATCTTCATTTATATCATTGACTATCTGTGTATCTATATCTATTTTAGGTAAATTTACATTTATATTATATTTGCCTTGTTCACTTTTTTTTAAATCATATGTTAATTTAACAATTTGGTCTCCATCTTCTAAATATTCAATATTAGAAAACATTTTGGTAAAATTATCGTTTACTTGATTTTCTGTTGCTATATTACTTCCAGATTTTTCTTTATTTTTTCTATTTAAGCATATACCACCTATTATTAAAAATATAATAAATATTATAATTGAGAATATGATTATTATTGTTTTTTTATTTTTTAACACTTACTCTGTCCTCCTTTTGAACAAATTGTAATTTTCCTCTTTCATCTTTTTTCTAGTATACCATTAAACTATTGGTGTTTCAATATTTTTCTTGACTATTTTGTGTTTTTGAGGTATGATATATAATATTTTATATATTAGTTAAGGTGATTATTTATGCTATGTTCAGTTTGCCATAAAAATATGGCAGTAATTTTTACTAAAAAAATAGAAAATGATAAAACTACTACAGAAGGACTTTGCTACAGTTGTGCTAAAGAAAAAGGTATCAACCCTATAGATTTACTTGTAAAGCAAGCAAATCTTTCTGAAGATGAAATTAAAGATATGGCTTCTCAATTCGAAGATTTATTTAGTGATATTTCTAACGAAATGGAAGAAGAAGATTATGTTGAAGATAATCCTTTAAAAGGAGGAATTCCTTTAGGTTCTATCTTTTCAAACATGTTTGGGTCAAAGTCAGAACCTCAACATGACGCTT
The DNA here is from genome assembly GCA_051891435.1 of Clostridia bacterium. Taxonomy (GTDB): domain Bacteria; phylum Bacillota; class Clostridia; order TANB77; family CAG-508; genus UMGS1933. The sequence goes on from JBJFFE010000064.1 coordinate 29,530, forward strand.
CTTCTGATAATAGAAAAAAGGTAAAAACAGAAAAAAGACCTAAAGAAAAGAAAAAAAGCTTTTTAGATATGTATGGAACAAATTTAACAAGCAAAGCTAGAAAAAATGAATTAGACCAAGTTATTGGTAGAGAACAAGAAATAGAAAGAATTATTCAAATTTTAAATAGACGTTCTAAAAATAACCCTTGTTTGATTGGTGAACCTGGTGTTGGTAAAACAGCTATTGCAAATGGTCTTGCCATTAGGATTGCAAACCAGCAAGTTCCTGCAAAGCTTTTAAATAAACAAGTTTATCTTTTAGATATGACTGCCGTTATTGCCGGAACACAATTTAGAGGTCAATTTGAAGGTAGAATGAAAGCTATTATTGATGAATGTAAACAATCTAGAAATATTATTTTGGTAATAGACGAAATTCATAATATCATTGGTGCTGGAGATGCAGAGCATTCTATGAATGCAGCAAATATTTTAAAACCATCTCTTGCTAATGGGGAAGTTCAACTAGTTGGTACAACTACATTAAAGGAATATAGAAAATATATAGAAAAGGATTCTGCTTTAGAGAGAAGATTTCAACCAGTTTTAGTTGAGGAACCTAATGTCGAAGCTAGTATCGAGATATTAAAAGGAATTAAAAAATATTATGAAGATTTTCATAAAGTAATTATTCCTAATGATGTTCTTGTTCAGACAGTAAAAATGTCTGAGAAATACATTCATGATAGATTTTTACCAGACAAGGCTATTGATGTTTTAGATGAGGCTTGTTCTAAAATTAATTTAGGGAATAAAGCTCTTTACGAATTAGAAATATTAAATAATCGTTTAGCAGAAATTCAAGAAGAGAAAGAGGTTGCTGTTGAGTCTGATTCTATTGAAGATTACCAAAAAGCAGCTGACCTAAAAACTGAAGAGTGTAATATATTAGATAAAATAGAAGAAATTAATAAGAATCTTAAACCTGTATATTTAACAGTTCAAGATATTGCTGAAGTTATTGAACATACTACAAAAATTCCTGTAAGTAAAATAACTGAAGCAGAAACACAAAAATTATTAAACTTGGAAAGTCATTTACATGATAGAATAATAGGTCAAGATAAAGCAGTATCTGCAGTTGCTCGTGCAATTCGTAGAAACAGAGCTGGTCTTCAAAGTTCAAAAAGACCACCTTCATTTATCTTTGTAGGTCCAACAGGTGTAGGAAAAACTGAGCTTGCTAAGACTTTAGCTTATGAAATGTTTGGTAGTGAAGATTCTATTATAAGAATAGATATGTCTGAGTATATGGAAAGTCATTCAACTGCTAAATTAATAGGATCTCCTCCTGGTTATGTTGGATATGACGATGCCGGTCAATTAACTGAAAGAGTTAAAAGGAAACCTTATTCTATAATTCTTTTAGACGAAATTGAAAAAGCTCATCAAGATGTATTTAACATATTACTTCAAATTTTAGATGATGGTAGACTTACAGATTCTCAAGGGAATTCTGTTAGCTTTGAAAATACAATAATTATTATGACTTCTAATGCAGGTTCAAATCTAAATAATAATTCTATTGGTTTTGGAAAACAATCTATAGATTCTTCAAAAGTTGAAGCTGCTCTTAAAAATATTTTTAGACCAGAATTTTTAAATAGAGTTGACGAAATAGTTGTTTTTGATAGTTTAAGCAAAGAGCAATTATTAGAAATAGTTGATTTATTGTTAAAAGCTACATCTATTGCTTTAGATAATAAAGGTATAACTTTAAAGGTTTCTAAAGCAGCAAAACAATACATCTTAGATAAAGGAATTGACGTAAAATATGGCGCTAGGCCATTAAGGAGAGCAATTCAAAAATATATAGAAGATGAAATTTCTGAAATGATTTTAAAAGGAGAAGTACTTCCTTCTCAAACTTTAACTGTTGATTGTAAAGATGATAAATTAACTTTTAAAGCAAAATAGGAGGTTTTATGAAAAAATATTTTAAGTATGTTCCCAATATCTTAACATTAATAAGATTTTGTTTAATTCCAATTATAGTTATCTTACTTTCTAAAGGTAATTACATTGGAGCAATTATTACATTTACAATATCTGGACTTACAGATATTGTAGATGGTGCTATAGCAAGAAAATTTAATTTTATAACTGATTTTGGAAAACTTATGGACCCTTTAGCAGACAAAACAACCCAAATATCTATGTTAATTGTGTTAGCTATAAAAAAAATTATTCCCCTTTGGATAATACTTGTTGTTACCATTAAAGAAATCTTAATGGTTTGTGGTGCTTCTTTCCTTTATGGTAAGGAACTTGTCGTTTCTAGTAAATGGTATGGTAAAGCTGCTACTGTATTATTTTACATTGCCATAGTGCTTTCTTTAGTTTTAAAACAATTTGAAGCTCCAATTCTAGCCAGTCAAGATCCAGCTAATAGTTGTCCTCCATTAGTTTTATATATGGATAAACCTATTTATTACATAGCTGTTTTAATGACAGTATTTTCACTTGTAATGTACATTAAAGCATTTTTTGTTCAGGGATATTTAAAAAAGCAAGATAATATGTAGAATTTAAAAAAAATAATTTGTGCCTATAGCACAAATTATTTTTTATTCAAAATCTTCTATAACTTTATTTAAATCTTTCTTAGTATAAACCTTTATTCCATCTATTAAATTCTTTTTATCTGTATCTGTTAAATATTTTGTTTCAATCTCTGTTGTTTCTAGTATTTCTAATACATTATCTAAACTATTCAAAGTATATATTGTAACATAACCATCTACATCTTTTATTAGAAAATGTTCGTTACAAAAGTCCTCTTCTTGTTTATATAATACTAATTTTTCTGGAGTAAATTCTTCTATTTCCCACCCTTGGAAGCTTTTTCTTATGTCTTCCTCATCCATATTTATATACTTTTCAATATTTTTTACTGGTGTTTCTATTATATGGTCACATTCTTTGTAATATACTTTTTCTATAATTTCTGTGTTTATTGAAACTTTTTCTTCTGACATACTCGTTGGAATCTCCGTATTTGTTACTTTCTCTACTGTATTGTTTATTTGTGTATTTGTTACAGTGTTTTGTAAATTTACATTATTATTGCTTTCTTCTTTTTTATATAAATGTTTCCCTACGAAAAATCCTAATACAATAGCTATAATGCATACCATTACCCAAATTGTTTTTTTCAAAATAAATCACCTTATGGGTATTATTTACA
>JBJFFE010000065.1:0-32602 GCA_051891435.1 Clostridia bacterium
ACATCTGCAACGAATTTAGCAAGTTCTATTTTAGCCTCTTTTTTACTGCAATGAACAGTTTTACTTTTTTTAATAGGTCGCCCTTGCAAGTTGTATCCTACAACGCAGACTAATCTGTAACTATCTCCTCTTTTTTCAATACTCCCAGCCATTACCTTTTTCACCTCCTTTCAGGCATACCTATGGGTGGAAGCATTAACAATATATCCGTTAACATGTTTTATTATACAATAAGTGTTAACAAAATGCAATACATATCATAAAAATAATTAAATTTTCTTAAGTGCAATTTTATTATTTTAAAGTGCAAATTTTGCACTTTAAAATTGAGATAGATGTTCGCTAGTTATTTATTATAAAATATGATATACTATTTAAGATATTAATGAGAGTGAACTTGTTTACAAAATTATAATATTGTTAACGAGTTAGATTAGTATTTAGGAGAGATTTTAATGAAATTAGTAAAATTAAGAAAAGAAAATATAGAAGAAATTAAAAAACTTATGCAAGATGCTTTTCAATATGGATATGAATCGGTATATGGAAAAGATAAAGAAGAAGTTTTACCAGATAAAGATATTGAGGAAAATCTAAAAAATCCTAATAGTTATGCTTATGAAATGATTGATAATGATGAGCTTGTTGGTGGAGTTATTGTTACTATTGATGAGAAAACAAATCACAATCATTTAGATTTCTTATTTGTGAAAGTAGGAGTTCAAAGCAAAGGAATAGGACAAGCTATATGAAAAGAAATAGAAAAATTATATCCTAATACAAAAATATTGGAAACTTGTACACCATATTTTGATAAAAGAAACATTCATTTCTATGTGAACAGGTTGGAATTTCATATTGTAGAATATTTTAATGAAAAACATCCTGATACTAATAGACCACAAGATTGTTACGAAGAAGATGATGGAATGTTTAGATTTGAAAAAGTTATGAAATAAAACATATAGAAGATTTTGATATGGTGAATAAGAAAAATTATAAGAAATTTATATAATTTGTTAAAAAATTCAAAAAGCAAGTATTTTTTACTTGCTTTTTAGCATATTGTTAATATTTTATTTAATAAATTGTCTTACAGCATCATATAAATATGGTTTATACTCATCAATAGGCAAAGGTCTTTTTTCTAAAATTGAAGAAAAACATGTAGAACTAACTAATTCTATTATCATAAAAAGTGTTACTTCAGGGTTTTTTAATTTAATGTTATTTTCTTTAACACCTTTTAAAAATAAATTATAAAAGCTAGTTTCGTTATTTTCACCTTTTTCGTATACTTTTATAAGAGATTTATTGTATATACCCCAAGATAAATTTTTTGAAATGAATTTAAGAAGTAAAGGTTTCTTTTTAAATTCATCAATTATGTAATTTATAATAAAGATTATTTGATCAGAAAAGTTTTGAATGTAGTTTTTGTGCAGTGCATTAAGGGCATCATTAAATAATTTTTCTGATTTTGTAGTAATTAAGATGTCTTGAAGTTCATATTTATCTTTAAAATATAAATAAAAAGTACCTTTAGCAACATTTGCATTATCTACAATATCTTGAATTGAAGTGTTTTTTATACCTTTATCTGTAAATAGTGAAAATGCAGTATCCAATAATCTTTGTTTTTTTTCATTTATAATTTCTTGTGCCATTTTTCTCTCCTTTAATCAATTATATATCACATTATGTCATATTTTGAACGAATAGTCAATATATTTAACTAAAATAATTTCAAAACATTAAATCAATAGAAATAAGATGGATTACAATATTATAAGCATTTTTATAAAAATATATTGACATATAGAAATAGTGGTGATATAATACAAAATGACCGTTGGTCATAAAGAAAGGAGAGAATAAAAAATGAGTGCATTAGGAAATGCAGTATGTAAATATAGAAAAATAATACTAATTATTGCTCTTGCTTTATTAATTCCTTCAATATTAGGTATGAAAGCAACAAGAATAAATTATGATATTCTAGTTTATCTACCAGAAAATATTGAAACAGTTAAAGGAGAAAAAATTCTATCAGAAGATTTTAATATGGGTGGTTTTTCTATTGTTATATTAGAAAATATGAAAAACAAAGATATATTAAAACTTGAAAATCAAATAAAAGAAATTAATAATGTTGAAAAAGTAATTAGTATTGCAGATGTTATTGGAACAGAAATACCAAAAGAAATGTTACCAAATGAAGTACAAGATAAGTTGTATGATGATAATAAAACAATAATGCTAGTTACATTTAAAGAACAAATATCATCAGATGAAACAATTAATTCTGTTGAAAAAATAAGAGAAATAACGGATGAAAGATGTAAAATTAGTGGAATGACAGCAACGCTAATTGATACAAGAAATTTATCTGATTCAGAAGTAATTATATATGTTGTAATTGCAGTAATTTTATGTTTGATAATTTTACAATTAACAGTAGATTCATATTTTGTGCCATTTTTATTATTAATAAATATTGGTATAGCTGTTTTATACAATATGGGAACTAATATATTTTTAGGAGAAATTTCATATATAACAAAAGCTATAAGTGCTGTTTTACAATTAGGTGTTACAATGGATTTTGCAATATTTTTGTATCATAGCTATATTCAAGAGAAAAATAATTTTACAAGTAAAGAAGAAGCAATGGCAAATGCTATTAAAAAAACATTTACTTCTGTGCTTGGAAGTTCTTTAACAACAATAGCTGGATTTCTTGCTTTATGTAGTATGAATTTGAGTTTAGGAAAAGACATTGGAATAGTTATGGCAAAGGGTGTTTTATTTGGTGTTATTTCAGTAGTAACAATTCTTCCAGCCTTAATATTAGAATGTGATAAACTAATTGAAAAAACAAAACATAAAGAAGTATTGCCTAAATTTACGCATTTAAGAGATTTTGTAATAAAACGTTATGTATTAATTTTAATAATATTTATAATAGTATTACCGATAGCATTCTTTGGATATAAGAATACTAATGTCTACTATAAACTTGATAAATCATTACCAGAAAGTTTATCAAGTGTAGAAGCCAACAATATATTAAAGAATAATTTTAATATGACATCTATGGAAATGCTTTTAATAGATAAAAATTTACCAGAATATAAAACAAATGAAATGATAGAAAAAATAGAAAAATTGGATGGAATTGAATGGGCTATTGGATATTCTAAACTAGGTAGTATTGGAATACCAAAAACAGCATTACCTCAAGATACAGTAAATATTTTTCAAAGCGATAAATATCAAATGATATTAATAAACTCAAAATATGAAATAGCATCAAATGAATTAAATGCACAAGTTAAAGATTTAACTAACTTGGTTAAAGAATATGATGAAAATGCAATTTTAGCAGGAGAAGGACCTTTAATGAGCGATTTGGTAGAAATTGCAGATCACGATTTTAATAGTGTAACTATTGCTTCAATAGTTGTAATATTTATAATAATGTTATTTGTATTAAAATCAATATCTTTACCAATTATTTTAATTTCTGTTATTGAATTTGCAATATTTATTAATATGAGTATTTCATATTATACAAATGTTACATTACCATTTGTTGCATCAATAGTAATAGGAACAATTCAATTAGGAGCAACAATTGATTATGCAATTTTAATAACAAACAAATATATTGTAGCTAGAAAAGATGGAAAAAACAAAAAAGAAGCAGCGAAAGAATCTTTAGGAACTTCAATTAGTTCAATAGCAGTTAGTGGATTATGTTTCTTCGGAGCAACTTTTGGAGTAGGTGCTTACTCAAAAATAGAAATGATTGGTTCTTTATGTACGTTAATATCAAGAGGTGCAATAGTAAGTATGTTAACAGTTATATGTGTATTACCATCATTCTTAATAGTTTTTGATAAGATTATTTGCAAAACTACAATAGGAATGAAAAAAGTAAATTAGGAGGATTTAGAAATGATGAAAAATTTTGGAAAAAAATTAATATCAAGTACTTTATTATTTAGTATGTTTGTATATTCGGCAACTCCTGTTATGGCATATACAAAAGAAGAAAGTGTTTATTCTAAATTAGACAATAATGGAACAGCTTATCAAACAATAGTAAGTAGTCATTTGAAAAACTTAGAAAAATCTAAACTTTTAGATGATATATCTGATTTAATGAATATTGAAAATGTAAGTGGAAATCAAGATTTTGAAGAAAAAGATGGAGAGATAATTTGGAAAGCAGATGGAGAAGATATTTATTATGAAGGAAATACTGAAAAAGAACTTCCTATTGAATGCAAAATAACATATAAATTAGATGGTAAAGAAATATCTAAAGATGAAATAATTGGAAAATCTGGAAAAGTAAATGTTAAATTAGAGTTTACAAATAAAGAAAAAAGACAAGAGATGATAAATGGAAAAATGCAAACTATGTATGTTCCATTTATAGTAGGTGTTGGAACAGTTATAGATAATGAAAATAATAAAAATATTGAAATTAGCAGTGGTAAAGTGATTGATAATGGAAATAAGACTTTTGCTATGGGAATAGCTCTTCCTGGAATGCAAGAAAGTTTAGGAATAGATAAAAATACTTTAGAAATACCAGATATGGTTGAAATTTCTATGGAAGCAAAAAACTTTGAAATGAATGAAATATATTGCTTTGCAACACCTAAATTAATAGATGAAGATGATTTAAATATACTAAATAAAATAGATAAATTTTATGGAATGGCAGAAGAATTAAAAGATGGTTCAAGTAAGTTAGTAGAAGGTTCAAAACAATTAGCTGAAGGCTCTAAACAATTAAATGCTGGTACAAATGAGTTATCAAGCAAATTAAATACTGAAATATCTAAATATGAAGAAGCTAGACAAAAACTTGCAAATAAGCAAGAAATAGAAGAAAAAATAGTAAGCATAATAAATAGCAAATTACAAGAAATGATGCCAGAATTACAAACTTTAGCTGAAGAAGAAGCAAAAAATGTTGTTAAGGAAAACTTAAAAGGAGAAAATGGACTTGAAGCAAAAACAGCAAAAACAGCTCTTTATTATAGCAAAATAGCAATAAATACAAAACTAAATGAGCTTTCTAATAAAGGAATAACAATTCCAGATGAATTATTAAATCAAATACAAAACGATATAATGATAGCTTTAAAAAATGTACAGAACAAACAAGATGTGCAAGCTCTTGAAAGTACAATTAAAAGTCTTGTAATTAAAGATATTACAAATACTGTAAAAGATAAAACAAATGAAGTAATAACAGCAAATGTAGAAACAATGAAAACCAATATTCAAGATCCAACAGTACTAATGTCTGAAAGTGAAAAAGCTACATTAAATCAATCTGAAACTCAAATTGCACAAGCTATGGTTCCAGGAATAATACAAGCAAATCCTGAAATGTCACAAGCAGAAGCATATCAATATGCATTAACTCAAGTAAATAATTTAGTAACTTCTGTATCAAGAGGTACAATGGACAAAACATTTGATCAAGTTGCAACACAGGCTCCTACAATGGCTGAAAATACTGTAAACGAAATAGCAACAAATTTAAGCACAAACGAAGCTTTGGAACAAGCAATTTCTAATTATGCAAGTAAGATAAGTACAGAAATAAATAAAGCTGTTGGAGAAGAAACTTTAAATGCAATAAAAAACAATATAAAAAATGAAATAATACAAGAATTACAAAATGCATTTAAAAACGATACAGCATTACAAGAACAAATATCAAATAAAATAAAAACAGAGGTTAATCCTACAATAGATGCTATAGCAGAACAAACAGCAACAAAGTTAGCTGAACATTTCGCCGAAGATTTAGCAAACCAAATAGCTTCAAATTTAATAAAAAAACAATTAAGTGGAGAATTAAGTGAAACTGAATTAGATAAAGAGTTATCAAAATATGAAGATTTAATTAATTCTAAATTAGGAGAAGTAGATGAACAAATAGCAACCTTAAAAGATGCTTTAAAAGAGTTAACAGAAGGAACTGATAGGCTATCAAATGGTGCAAACGAATTGCAAAATGGAATGACAAAATTTGATGAAGATGGAATACAGAAAATCTATAATTTAGTAAATAATAATATAAAAGATTTACAGTCAAGAGCAAAAAAATTAAGAGAATTATCAAACGAGTATAATAATTTTACAAATATTAATGAAAATGCAGAAGGAAATGTTAAATTTATTATGATGATAGATAGTCTTAAAAAAGATGAAAAGACAAAAGAAAAAGCTATGCTACCAACAGAAATAAAAGAAAAAGAAGATAAAAAAAGTATTAATTAAATAGTTTTTAATATTATAATATAAAAATATTTTGGGAGGTATTGAAAAATGAACAAAGAAGAAATGAATGAATTGAATGAAAAAATGAAAGAACTAGGTGAAAAAACTAAGGACAGTATAGATACTGCAAAAATTAAAGGTATGTATGCAAAAGATAAGATAGATGAAATGGCTAATGAATCAAAAAGTAACTTAAAAGCTTTAAAAGAGAATTTTAGAATTTTTTCAGAAAAAGCAAAAAGTAAAGCATTATCTGAAATATTAAAAGCCCAGATGAATATAGATGTTGCAAAAGAAGAACTATCTAAAAGAAAAGAAGCACATGACAAGGCTTCATTAGAAGAATATATTAAAGATGTGACTGAATATGCATCTGCTTGTGCAGAATTATCAATTTTGACTGCGGAAGAAGCTAAGTTGGCAGCTTTAGAAGCAGTTGCTGCAGAAAAAGAATATGATGAAAAATATGGAAATGAAGAATAGAATAATTATTAATATGTTAACAATATTTTGATATTAAGAACAAATAAAATTTTTCTAACTTGTTTACAAGATTTTGGTATTGTAAACAAGTTGAATAAAGTAAGGCAGGATTTAACTCCTGCCTTTTACTTATAATTTTTCCATTTTATCAACCCATTCAGCAAATTCTTCGCTTGAAATTATGCCTTTCTTACAATCTCTGTACATTTGCTTACCAGTTTTTCTAAATTTATCTAAATCCTTTTCAAATTTAGAAACATCATCTTTTTTCTTTTTACCACGAGAGATACGAGTTTGTATTTTAGCACTAATATCTCTATATTTCCTATAAGTTTCATCTAATTCACGTTTTTTTCGTTGGTAATCCATATTGCCATATTCTCTACAAGTCATATTATCGGAAAAGATTCTATCACAATAAGAAATAGTTTCTTTTGGTGTTAGAAAATATCTACCACAATTTCCACATTTCTTAACATTCCAAGTTTTAATTCCTATTATATTGTATAGCATAATATAGAAAGCAGTAAATAAATTATCTGTTTCATATTTATATTCATGAGATATTTCTTTACCCTCAGGATCCATACTTTTTAATATACTTATAACAAGTTCTGGAATCCTAGTATCAATATATTCGTATGTATAATCTAATGAATTAATTGCTTTATAGTTATTAGAAATATCTTTAAAAGGTTTATTATTTGTTTGATTAAATACATAAAAGCGTTGCTCTTTTGTTAAATCTTTAGATAATTTTTTAGTATATTCATTAATATTAAGTTGATACACTAAATCAATGCACATTCTAAATATAGTCTGCATTTTAGATACTTCTTTTACAACTTTATCATAGTAGTTTTTAGCTATGTCACTTATAAACTTAATTTCATATAAAGTATTTAATTCTATCATCTTTAATATATCTTTATCTAAAACATTCTTAACAATATCAAAATAATTTATAAAGAAAACAATATACTCATTAATATTATTTAAATCGTAGCTAATAAAGTCTAGTAAAGGCAGTTCAAATTGTTCTTCAACTTCTTGATATTTAAAAGCAATATATCCATTTAACTTATTAACTTGATTATTGTAATTAAGAATAGAATAAGGTTTACTTGAAGAATAATATTTCTTCATATTTTTAGCATATTCTTCAGCAATTTTATTTCGTTCTTTTTCAGTTTTGGCTTTTTCTCCTTTAGCAATCATCATTTTAGAATATTCATCTTCTGTCATATTTTCAAATTCATCATTTAATTCTACATACTCTTTATAATAATGAGCAACGATACGTTTTAAAGTATGAGTATTGATATTTGGATTATAAGATAAAGTAATATCATAATTTTTTTTCATAACAACCTCCGCATTTGTTAACAAATAAAAAAATCGTGTTTTTAAATCGTGATAACAAACTTTCAAAAAAATACATTGTTCACTTTTATTTTACCATAATCGTGGTAAAATTATCAATAGGTTAACAAGTAAAACCTAATAAAACTTGTTAACGAAAGCTGGCTAGCTAAAATACATAAAAGAAAGGGGGAATCTATATGGAACAACAAAAAGTACAAAGGACAACACTAACAATGAAAGAAGCAGCAGAGTATTTAGGAATATCTTACTGGCTAATAAATCAATTAGTAAGAAGAAAAGAAATACCTTGTTCTAAAGTTGGTGGAAAATTCTTATTTAGAGTTCAAGTATTAGATGAATACTTAAGCACAAAAGAAGAAGAATCAGTAAACTTCTAATTTAATATGAAGAGGAGGTAAAGGCTATGTACGGAGTACAATGGTTTAAAGTTGACAGAAACATATTTAACAACAGGAAAATCCAATTAATTCTTAAACATAAAGATGGAGATTTATACTTTAGAGTGTGGATTCAATTGTTATCAATAGCAGTTGAATGTGGCAACGATGGTCGATTAGAAATCGGACAAAAGCCGATTACCTTCCAAGATTGTGCGAAGATTATGGGAAAAACTTCGGACAAGATAAGAAGAATATTGGAAGAATTTCTGGAGTTAGGAATGCTACAAAAAGAAGGTGAAACATTTCTAATTAAAAATTGGGATAAGTACCAAAGTATTGATAAATATGAAAATTATCAAGAAAACAACAGACAAAGAAAATATCGTGAAAAGTTAAAAGCTGAAGATGAAAAAAGTAACGTCACAGTAACGTTAAGTAACGTGGAAGAAGAGAAAAGAAGAGAAAAGAAGAGAAAAGAAAACAAAAGAAGAGAAAATAATAGAATAGAAAAGAGGAAAGGAGGATGAAAATGGGTTTAGAGAATACAAATTATAATGAATTTATCCACAAGAAATTAAAGAAATGTGAATTCTGTGGCAGAGAATTAGAACCAATAGGATTTGACTATCTATATGTGAATATATCTCCTGATTGTATTCAATATCAAAGATGTAATTGTAGTAAAGCACAAGAATATTGGAGAGAAAAAGACAAGCAGGAATATGAAAAGGAAAAACGAAATAGATTCAAATCAACGATAAACAGAATTTACAAAGAAAACTATATTGGAAGAAATATTCAAAATTTGAACTTTGAAAACTTCTATTCAGATCAAAATAACCAATATGCAGTAAAAGTTGATAAAGATTATACAAATAAAAATAAAGCAAATATGCAAGCCAATGGACTGATAATAACGGGCGCGTCAGGAGTTGGAAAAACGCATTTAGCAGGTGCTATTGCAAATAGATTAATTGAAGATGGAAAGATAGTTTTAATGGGTAGATTAACAACATTATTAGACATGATAAAGGAAACATTTAGAGATAATACAAAGTCTGAAAATGAATTAATTGAACTATATTCCAATGTAGATATGATAATAATTGATGATTTGGGAACAGAAAGAATAAGCAGTTGGGCATTAGAAAAACTATATACAATAATACAAAATAGATTTGAAAATGGATTACCAATTATTATTACGACAAGGTTCGATAAAAATGGATTAATTTCGAGATTTAGTTACAGTAATGACCAAGATTTAATTGATGCAACAATCTCAAAATTGTATCAAAAGTGTTATGGAATAACACTAAAAGAAATGAAAAAAGAGTTAGCATAGTTGGGAAAAACTAATAACTAACTCCTATATAAGTTAATAACATTTTAATATAAAAACATGTAAATGTAAAGAAAAAAACAGAAATTAAATATAAGAAAGGAAGTATAAATTATGAGAAAAATTTTTGAAGGATACAAATTAATAGAAACAAAAGATATCGAAGGGAAAAGAATAAGACCAAGAAATGAGATTTATAGAAGGGCATTTTTATTAGCAAGAAGAAGAGTGCATTTGGAAGGAATAAAAGAACCTTTTGAAGTTATAAGAAGGGGGAATAGATATATTTTAAACTCAAATCCGATAACATTTAATGCAGTAAAAAGTTTAAATTATAGAGCAGTTCCATGTATAATTAGAAACCCAAAATATGAACTTATATTAAATAAAACATTAAGAAATTTAGACATGGATTAATAAAAAAAGAGTACTTGGACTTGTTAAATAAGTCCAAGTATTTTTCTTAAATTAGGTACAAGTTTGGAACGAAAATGGAATGAAAAGGTACATCAAAAGGGAGAAAAAAGTGCAAAAACAGGTACAAATAATGTAGATGTATTGTCCTAGCAAGCATTGAATTTCGCCAGCTCGAAATTCTCAAATGGGGAAATTCCCCAATCCCCTTTTTAAGAGAGGAGGTAGAATATGGCTACAACAAAAATTTGGAAAGTTGTAAAGAGATTAGATCATGTAGTTGATTATGCAAAAGATGAAAACAAAACTAAGAATGATTATTTAGAAAATGGATTTGATCAGTATGACGATATAAGAAGAGTTTTTATGTATGCAACAAATGCAGATAAAACTGAAAAACAATTTTATACAACAGGAATAAATTGTGATGTTGAAGAAGCAGTTGAGCAAATGCAATTTGTAAAGAAAAGATATAGAAAAGAAAAAGGAATACTTGCTTTTCATGCAGAGCAATCTTTTGCTAAAGGAGAAGTGTCGCCAGAGGTTGCTCATGAAATTGGAGTACGACTTGCTAATGAGATATGGGGAGATAGATTTCAAGTTATAGTAACAACACATTTGAATACAGAACATCTTCATAATCATTTTGTAATAAACTCTGTTTCTTTTAAGGATGGACTTAAATATTATAGTAATCATGTTAATACTGCAATATTAAGAAGAACATCAGACGAGCTTTGCGAAGAATATGGGATAAGTGTATTAGAAGAAAAGACTTGCAAGTCAGGAATCAATTATAATAACTTTTATCAGAAGTCTTTGCAAAATTCAGACTATTATAAATTTGCAAAAGAAGATATAGATTATGCAATAAAACATTCTTATACAAGCAAAGATTTTCACAGGATATTAAATTCAATGGGATATAATTATTATTACAGAGCTGATAAATTATCAATTAGAAAAGAACCACATAAAAGAAATATAAGAGTTGAAAGAGCATTTGGAGAAGAGTATTCGGTAGAAAGTATAAGACAAAGAATACTTGCAAATGATTTTGTTACTGAAGATAAAATATATCCATATAGATTGAGTAAGACAAATTACTTTGGAACAAAAAGCATTTTTAAGAAGAAGTACAAACCTAAAGGAATAGTTGCTTTATATTATTACTATAGATACTTGCTAGGTTATCATAAGAAAAATAATATACCACACAAACTAACCGAAGAAATGCGAAAAGATATAGCAAAGATGGAACATTATTCAGAATTAACAAGATTTTTATGTAAATATAAGTTAGAATTAGCAGAAAATGTTGATGATTTGAAAGATAAGAAACTACGAGAGAAGCAAGATATATTAAATACTAGAAATAGATTGTATTATAAAAGAGGAAATACTGAGAATGAGAGTGAGAAAGATCAAATTACCAAGCAAATAATACAAGTTACAAAAGAACTTAGAAAAGTTAAGAAAGAAATAAAAATGTGTGATGAGGTTGTAGATAATGCAGTTAAAATGAGAGAACAGATAAGACAAGTAGAGGAAAAAGAGGAGTATAAAGTACAGAAGAAAAAGAAGAGAATATACGAATTGTAATATAATTGTAAAATCTTGGTAACAATATTGCAAAATTAGGAATTTTATTGTATAATGAGCTTGTCCTATAAAAGAAGTTATAGGAGATTTATATTACTGCAATGTCAAGTACTAATTTAATATTTATATTGACAATTATGTCAACTTTGATATTACATAGTATTTCAATTGCATAGATTATGAATAAGTCAAGTAATGATGATGATTTGTTCATATATCTAACCTCCACTATATTATACCATGTTATTTCTTGGTTGTGGAGAATAGCAGATAGCATAGCAATATGTTAGGAACAATTCAGATCTACCAATCTATAAGGATTTCTGCGTTCCGATTGGTAGGTCTTGAAGAAGGAGAAAAAAATGAAAAGAAAAAGAATTTATAAAATAAAGGGGTACACTCATTTTGATACAAGAAAAGTTGAATATTGGAAATATATAAATAATATTAAGAATCCAAAATGGGTAGAAACACATGCTTTCTACCCATTTATTCATTATCAAGAGGAAAAGAAAAAATTCGATGGTAATGAACTTATAATAAAGACACCAAGAGATATTAGATATTCAGCACATATTGATAGATATATTTATGAGTATTATAACGATATATTATCAAAAAAATATAATAACTATGCTAAGAAAAAAGGATTTAATCAAGCATCAATAGCATACAGAACAAATCTTAATAAAAGCAACATTCATTTTTCACGAGATGTCTTTAAATACTTAAATAATCAAGAAAATGCATTCATTATAGTATCAGACTTTAGTGGCTTTTTTGATAGCTTAGATCATAGATATTTAAAAGAGAGACTAAAAGAATTATTAAATATAGATACATTACCAAAAGATTTATATAAAGTATTTAAAAGTGTAACTAATTATTCATATATAGAATATGATGATATATTGCAAGAATTAGGATTAACACATAAAGGTTTAACTAAGTTACGCAAAGAAAGATTATTTAGTATAGATGAATTTAGAAGATTTAAAAAAGACAAGATTCATACGAATAAAGAAAACTATGGAATGGTACAAGGTTCAGCAATTAGTGCTGTAATGTCAAATATTTATATGATAAGGTTTGATAAATTGGTAAATGATTTGATTACATCTAACAATGGGATATATAGAAGATATTCAGACGATATTATTATAATTATTCCAAGTTTAGCTAGTGGTATGGAAATATATAGTAAAGTAATGCAAATTAAAGATAGTGTTCCAAGATTAGAATTAAGTCCAGATAAAACAAAGTGTTTTATTAAAAAAGGAGATATTATTAGTAGTGTTGATTTGAAAACGAAGAAAGTGATTAAGGATAAAACTATTATTGATTATCTTGGATTTTCATACGATGGTAAACATGTAAAAATTAGAGAAAAGACAGTATCCAAGTATTATAGGAAAATGTATTCAAGAATAAAAACAATAAATAAATGGACGGTAAAAACTGGAAACAACATTGGTAGAAAAAAACTATATAAACAATATTCTTATCTGGGAAAGAAAACTAAAGACATAAAAAAAGGAAATTTTCTAACATATGTAGATAGATCACAAAGAGAATATGGTGAATTGGGGAAAATGGATGAACAGGTAAAGAAAAGTTGGAACAAGATGAGTAAAAGATTAGTAAAAATAAAAAAATAGAATTATCAATAGTACTACTTAACTTTTGTTGAGAAAAAAGCAATTTTATGATATAAATAAATAAAATTTTATTATGGAGAAAAAACATGGAAGATTTAATGAAAGAAATAAAAGAATTTAACGAAGAAAGAGATTGGGATCAATTTCATTCGCCCGAGAATCTAGCAAAATCAATTTCTATTGAAGCTGCAGAATTATTAGAATGTTTCCAGTGGAATAATAATTTTAATAAAGACGAAGTATGTGAAGAACTAGCAGATGTTTTTACATATTGCATTATGATGGCTGATAAGTTAGGAGTAGATCCTAAAGAAGTAGTATTAAAAAAATTAGATAAGACTAGAAAAAAATATCCAGTAGATAAGGCTAAAGGGGTTAGTACAAAATATAATAAACTATAGAAATAATAATTAATGGGGGCAATTATTATGATAGTATATGAAGCAACAAAGCAACTATTTGTAGAAGATGTTGTACAAGATAGAATAGAAGAAAGTATAGACAGAAAATTTTATGAGAAAATGGGATATCATACTTCTCAAAATGAGAGAAAAGCATGGAATAATTCTATGCAATATATGATGAAAGTATTAATTGATAATAATATACCTGGAAATGTTGGAATAGCAATAGAATTTAAAATACCAAACACATCTAAAAGAGTAGATTTTATTATTACAGGTAAAGATGGGGAATCTAAAAATACAGCTATTATAGTTGAATTAAAACAATGGACAGAGGCAGATATAGTAGAAGGAAAAGATGGAATAGTACAAGCATTTACTGGACATGCACTAAGAGAAGTAGCACATCCTTCATATCAAGCATGGTCATATGCTACAACAATAGAAGATTATAACGAGACAGTACAAGATAGACAAATAGATTTGCATCCATGTGCATATCTTCATAATTATTTAACAGTAACACCTCCAACACTATTATCTGATAATTATAAATATTATTTGGAAAAAGCACCTGCATTTATAAAAGGTGATGTAGAAAAATTAAGAGATTTCATAAATAAGTATATTAAATATGGTGATGATAAAGAAACACTATATATGATTGAAAATGGAAAAATAAGACCTTCTAAATCATTACAAGACGCATTATCAAGTATGCTAAAAGGTAATGATGAATTTGTAATGATAGATGATCAAAAACTTGTATATGAAACTGCATTAGATATGGCAAGGAAATCATATAGAGATGGAAATAAGAGAGTTTTGGTTGTAAAAGGAGGACCTGGTACAGGTAAGTCTGTTTTAGCAATTAATCTGTTAGTAAGACTAACTAATGAAAATATGGTTTGCTCATATGTTACAAAAAATGCAGCACCTAGAAATGTATATGCAACTAAATTAAGTGGAGACTTTAGAAAAACAAGAATAAATAACTTGTTTAAAGGATCAGGTTCATTTGTAGAATCTGCAGAAAATGAATTTGATGTTTTAATTGTAGATGAGGCACATAGATTAAATGCAAAATCTGGAATGTTTCAAAACTTAGGAGAAAATCAAATAAAAGAAATTATTAAAGCCTCTAAATTTTCAATATTCTTTATAGACGAATCTCAAAGAGTAACACTTAAAGATATAGGAAGTGTGGAAGAAATACAAAAATATATTAGACAGGCTAATGCCGAATCAGAAATAATGGAATTAGAATCACAATTTAGATGTAATGGTTCAGATGGTTATATAGCATGGATAGATGATGTATTAGAAATAAGAAAAACAGCAAACGATGATGGATTTGATTTAGATTATGACATTAGAGTATGTGATACTCCAAATGAAGTCAGAGATTTAATATTTGAAAAGAATAAGATAAATAATAAAGCGAGACTACTTGCAGGATATTGCTGGAATTGGATTAAAGATGGAAAGAACAAATCAGATGTATATGATATAACAATTCCAGAACATAACTTTGCTATGAGTTGGAATTTAGGTAATAGTCAAACATGGGCAATAGATTCTGAATCAGTAAATGAAATTGGTTGTATACATACTGCTCAAGGGCTAGAATTTGATTATGCAGGAGTAATTATTGGAAATGATTTAAGATATGAAAATGGGAATATACTTACTGATGTAAAGAAAAGAGCAAAGACAGATCAATCAATAAAAGGAATAAATAAATTAAGCAAAGAAAATCCTGAACAAGCAGATAAAATTGCTGATGAAATAATAAAGAATACATATAAAACATTAATGACAAGAGGACAAAAAGGATGCTATATTTATTGTACAGATAAAAAACTATCAGACTATTTAAAGAAAAGATTAAATCAAAATAATGGAATTACATATCCAATTGATAATGAAGAAAATATAAACAATTTGATGGTTGCTGAAGATAGTGAAGAATATAAATATGAATAGAGAAAGGAACAAATCATGAAATATAAAAAATTTATTATAGAAAATTATAGAGCAATAGAGAATGCTGTAACTATTGATATCGAAAGAGATAAAATTGTTCCTCTAATTGGTGCAAATGAATCTGGAAAAACTACGATATTACAGGCTGTATATGCATTTGATTATGCAAACGATAAAGAATTTGAAGGGAGACATTTAAAGAATTTAAGAAATTTTTACAATCCAAAAAATAAAGAAGATGCACAAGTTTCAGCTGTGATAAATATAAAGAAAGAAGAATTTTTAAACTGTATTTCAAATGAACAATTGAGAAATAAATATTCTTCTATAGAGGATTTCACTGAAATAAAGATAACGAGAAATTTAATAAAGTTGAAATATGAAGTTTCTATTATTGAAAATGAAGATGATGCTAATTTAATAGGTAGAGAATTAGTTAGTAGACTATCTTATATTATATATAATGATGATTTTATAGAGAGACCAAAAAATGAAATAGATATTTTACCAGATCAAACGGAATTGTTCGGTTGGCTAGGAATATATGAGATGGCTTTTAAAAAAGCTGGGTACTCAATATTTGAATTAATTAAGGAAACTGATAACAATATAAAATTAGGCATATTGAGTGATGTCGAGGAAGAAATTAATAATACATTAGTAAAAGAATGGGGAAAAATATCACTAGAAAAAAGTAATTGTCTTAGCATTAAGTTAACACTTAATAAGAAAGAAAATAAAAATGTACTTGGAATACAAATAAAAGAAAACAAAGGAAAGCAGGATAGATTTTTTAATATAGAAGAAAGAAGTAAGGGGTTTTTGTGGTTTTTTAATTTTGTCATGAAAATTAAATATAATCCAAAGTCAACAGGATCAAATAATGATATTATTTACTTATTAGATGAACCAGGATCTTATTTGCATCCTTCTGCACAAGAAAAATTATGCAAAATGATAAAAAATATCTCAAATAGAGATGGAAAAGTAATTTATTGCACGCATACGCACCATTTGCTTGATCCTAAATATATACCACCAAAATATATTTATTTAGTAGAGAAGAATAAAGATAAGGAAATTAAGATAAACAAAATAACTGATTTAAAAACTAAAACAAAAAAAACCAGCGAATTGCAACCGGTTTATGAAGCATTAGGGATTGCTGATTGGGATTTTTTTGCACAAAGCCAAAAAATTATTCTTGTTGAAGGAATACATGACAAATATGCTATAGAAAAATTCTGTGATAATTTGGATGGATATGTTATTTTACCAGGAGTTAACGCAGAGTCTATTTATAATAATATTCCTAAAATGATTGCATATGACAAAAAATATATTTCTATATGGGATAATGATGATGAAGGGATTAAGTATTATGAAAAGTCAAAGAAAGCATTTGGAAAAATAGAAGAAAAGAAAATGTTTACTTTACCAAATTTATATAATAAAAATAAAGTTAGAATGGAAGAAATGTTTAATGATGATGATTTCTCAAATTTATCTGAGATACTTCAACTGAACAAAAATTCTTCATATTCTAGTATAATGACAGCACTAGTAACAAGTAATGATGAAACAATAGAAAAATGTAAAAAAACTATAAGTGAAAAGACAAAAAAGAATTTTGACGAATTATATAGTATAATTACAAGTGTATATAAAAATTAAGAATATACAATATTCCAAAAAAGATATTATTGGATTAAATTCTAATAATATCTTTCTTTTTTGGAAATAATATGATATAATAGTATTATAATCAAAAAGGAGAGTTTTTATTATGTTAGGAGATAAAATTAAATTATATAGAGAAAATAAAAAAATGACTCAAAATGATATTGCTGATGTTTTAGAGGTTAGTGCTGCTACAGTTTCAAAATATGAATCAGGTAGCTTAGAACCTAGTATAGAGTCTTTAAAAAGATTATCTGATTTATTTGAAATATCAATTGATGAATTATTAAGTGACGAAGAAGAAAAATTTGATATTTCAAAAATAAATGCATTAGCCATTCTTAGAGAGCAAAAAGAAATGAAATTAAAAGGAAATTTATATCATCAAACTCAGGTTTCGTTTGCATATAATACAAATCATATTGAAGGAAGTACGTTAACAGAAGATCAAACAAGATATATTTTTGAAACAAATACTATTTTATTTGAAGGCGATACAATTGCAAAAGTAGATGATATATTAGAGACATCTAATCACTTTAAATTAGTTGATTATATGTTAGATGTAGCAGATAAAAAATTAACTGAAAAAATGATAAAAGAATTTCATAAGATTTTGAAAGATGGTACTTCTGATAGTAGAGTAGAATGGTTCAATGTTGGAGAATACAAACAAAGAGCTAATACAATAGGAAGTGGCATTAAAACAACGTCACCAAATAATGTTGAAAAAGATATGGCAAAATTAATGGATTGGTATAATTCACTTAAACAAGTGACGACAAAAGAAATAATTGAATTCCATTATAGATTTGAGAGTATACATCCATTTCAGGATGGTAATGGTAGAATAGGAAGAATTATTATGTTTAAAGAATGTTTAAAAAACAATATTATTCCATTCATTATACAAGACGCAGATAAACTGTTTTATTATAGAGGATTAAAAGAATACAAAAGTGAAAAAGGATATTTAACTGATACATGCTTAAATGCACAAGATCAGTATATAAAAATGATAAAGTATTATTTAAAATAGAAGAGGTAAATATGAAAGTTAATTGTAAGGCATCAAAATTAGCTATTATAATTTCAACTATACTTTTTGTAATGGCTATATTATTTAAATTATTAGATATAAAGTATTCAAACAATTTTACGGGATTTATGAAAGATATTTTTTTAGGATCATTTTGTAGTTCAATTGTTACGGTATTTTTTTATATATCTGCGTATAAAGTTGAAAGAAAAAGAGTATTAGAACAATATTGGAATGAATGTAGAAGAATGATAATAGGACTTAATGACATAGAATATTTGAATATAGACTATGATAAGGATATTTTTATAAAGTTTATAAATGAACAAAAAAATAAATTATGGATAACAGAATATTATAAACAAATCAAACAGGAAATACCTACAAAAGAATTTGAAAATACTAAGTTAATAAAAGAACAAATAAAAAAAGATAATAAGGAGTTATTTGAAAGAATATCTAAAGATGCAGGAGAAAAATATTTAAAAGAGAGAATTGAAAAAATATATAATAAAACTACTGATAAAATTAATAAAATAGTAGAACAATATTTAAATTATTTAAAGCAAAGTACAGATAACTTAAATTTTATATTGGGCGACATAGAATTCTTTACTGGAAAAGCTAATTATATAAAAGCACATGCTATGTTTCAAAAAATTTATGATTTACGTGTAAAAATGCAAGAATCAGCAAGACATTTTAGATATTATAAGGAAGGGGAAGGAAATAAGGCAGCAGTATTATCAGAAATACTTGAATTGCAGAAAAGTATATTTAATGTTGAAGAAAATGAAGATTCAAAAATTGTTTATAGAGAATTTTGCGATACAATGGAATTAGAATTAGAGGATTTTAGAGCAAAGATTATTTATAATATTGAACCTGATAAAATTAAAATAATACCAATATATGAAATTGCTAAAAGAAACAATTGAAGATTTTATGGATTGTAAAAGCAAAAGTGTGAAAAATGACATTTAAGTGAAAAGTCAAATTTCACACTTTTTTAAGCGCAATTTTTAGTTTTTAAAAATATTTTATTCCTCAAAACATCCCATAACAAGCTGACTTCCATCTACAAAGCCATTTCTATAATATTTCTCATTCCAGTAATATAAGTAATCCATAAAATTCTTATCAAGTTGATCTAGTTGTTTTTGAACATATTTCTGATTTTGTTTTGGTACATTCTTTAGTATTTTCTCTGCAATTTCTTCAAAACAGATGCAATATTTTTTATCTTGAGGAGACATTTCACAAAAAGCAGTTTCCTCTCTAAATTCTAACCATTCTTTTAATATATCATCTTCATTTACTTCTCTAAAATTTATCATATCTAATTCCTCCTACACATATATAATTTCATTAAAAACAATTTCTTCAGCAACATTTTTAAAATTGTTCATTAATCCAACCCATTTTAGTTGGTCTGTTCTTTTTAGCTCTTCATTAACATTGTTTTCTTTAGCCATTTCTCTGACTGTTATATTTACTATGTGATTACATCTTTTATCAATACCTCTTAGGTAACTAGATAAGGATCCATTCATCATCAATTCAGTGTATAAGCCTCGTTTATTCTCTTTAATATATTTTAATCTAGCTCTACCATATTTGCCTAAAACAACATTTTCTTGATTTTTTAATGCTAAATCAGGAATTAAATAATCTCCTTCTTTGTGATAAGTTATTTCTTTCATAATCAAAACCTCCAAAATAAATTTTTAGGTTTCCCATTTATATCCATTTTTTATTACGAACATCTGTGCAAAATTCTTGGGGAAATAATGGGGAAAAAAATTTCAAAAAAGTACAAAAAATTACACAAATGTTTGCTATGTCAAAAACCCCGAAGGTATTAAAATACCAGTCAAAACCTTTGATATCACTAAAGTACAAGAAACGGGCAGGTCGCCCTCATAACCCGAAGGTCATAATTTCTGACAATATCCACACAACTAATAAAATAAAAAGTATTTGCTAAAATTTTGCGAAAGTTTGTTAAGCAAAATTGCTACAGGGGGAGCGAGTAATAAGTAGGTTAGATACATTTTAACGACAAATGTATTTAAATAATTCATATAAAGTGTTATAATTATAGAAAAATAGAGGTGAAATGATATGAAAAATATTTTTATAGAATATCCCAAATGTTCTACTTGTAAGAAAGCTAAGAAATGGTTAGAAGAAAACAATATTGAGTACTTGGATAGAAATATTGTTGAAGAAACCCCAACAATGCAAGAACTAACTAAATGGATAAAAATTAGTAAAGAAGATATTAAAAAATGGTTTAATACAAGTGGAGTAAAATATAAAGAATTAAATTTAAAAGAAAAATTATTATCCATGAGTGATAAAGAAAAAATAGAATTGTTAGCAAGTGACGGAATGCTTATAAAAAGACCATTGTTAATATCAGATAAAGGCATTTTTATTGGATTTAAAGAAGAACATTGGAAAAAATTAATATAGAAAGTAGTTTTAAATGAATAAATATTATGGAATATAAGTACCATAATATTTATTCATTTTCTATTATATACTTCCGCCAAATTTATAAAAGTATGTTATTAGAGTCAGTCAACACAAAAACGACTGTAAAAATTAATATTTATAAATATTTTTCCATAATATACATTTGATTTTCGTTTAATTCTTTTTTGCCATTAGCATATTCATATCCTAATTTATGATAAAACTCACACCCAGTAATAGAAGCAGGTATAACTAATTTTTTCGCATGAATGCTATTAGCAAATTTTTCTATTTCGCCAATAAGCATTTTACCAATGCCTTGCTTATGATGAGCTATATCAACAAATACAGTTAATATATAATATTCGCCGTCATCATTATACAAAGATTTATCTATGCCAGCAGTACCAATAACTTTGCCATCTTCTAAAGCTACAAATACTTTTGCTCTTTTGGGGAATTTTTTTTCAATTGCTTCTACAGTGAATTTTTCTGCAGTTTTTTTTACATATTCTAATCCATAATCTTGAGAATTTACCTCCAACAAATTTTGTATAATTATTTTAGACATTTCTTCAGCATATTTATTATCATATTCCTTAATTTCTATCATAACTATTCCTCCTATTATAATTTAGCATATGTTAATAGTATACAAATAAAAATAGAAAAAATCAATGTAATTAGGGAATATATGATTTGATAAAATTATATTAAATTAAAAAAATATATTTATTTTTAAATTTTAGTGATATAATAGATAAAACAGGAGTTGATAATATGCAAAACATAAAAAAAGAAGACATAGACGTAAAAAAATACTATGGAGAAGATGGAGTATTAGAAGTAGAGGAATTTAAAAATAAATATAAAATATCAGAAAAAGGATTAAAAACAGAAGAAGCAAAAGAAAGACTTAAAAATTTAGGGTTAAATCAAATAAAACAATCAAAACCAAAGAAATGGTACAATTATTTATTATCTAGCCTATTTAGTACTTTTAATAGCATTTTACTAGGAATAGGCTTTATCTTAGTTTATACAGATATAATTTTGCCAGAAAATCCTAGCCCAGCAAACATTATAGTAATAATTGTGCTAATTATAGTAAGTACATTACTGGAATTCTTTGAAGTGTTCCGTTCAAATAAGGCAGCACAGAAATTAAAAGAACTCGTTGAAACAACAAGTACAGTCATAAGAGACGGTAAAAAAATAAAAATACCACTAAAAGAAGTAACCTTGGGGGACATTGTAATTTTATCAGCAGGGGACATGATCCCAGCAGACCTTCGTATCATAGAATCTAAAGATCTATATGTAGGGCAATCATCTATTACAGGTGAATCTGATGCGGTAAGAAAAGTTACAAATACAGAATTAAGAAGCATAAACGAAATAGAGAGTATAACAGACTTGGACACAATATGTTTTATGGGAACAAATGTAATAAGTGGAACAGCAAAAGCGGTCGTCATAAAAAAAGGTGATGACACTTATTTTGGAAAAGTAGCATATACTCTAAGTCAAGGGAAGCCAAAAACTAGCTTCCAAAAAGGAATAGAAAGTATTAGTAAACTCCTAGTGCGTTTTATGATAGTTTTAATTCCAATTGTATTCATATTAAATGCTTGGAAACATGACTATATATTATCATTCACATTTGCAGTAGCAATTGCAATAACAATAACACCACTATTACTTCAAGTCATTTTATCATCATGCCTTTCAAAAGGTGCAGTAAGAATGTCTAAGAAAAAGACAATAGTAAAAAAGTTAGACTCTATACAAAACTTTGGAGCAATGAACATTTTATGTACAGATAAAACAGGAACACTCACAGAAGATAAAATAGTGCTAGAAAAATATTTAGATGTATATGGAAATGAAGATATAAGAGTATTAAAACATGCATTTTTAAACTCATATTTCCAAACAGGATTGAAAGGAAGTATAGATGAGGCTGTAATTAATAGAGCCTTAAAGAATAATTTAAGTAATCTAGTAAATGAGTATAAAAAAGTAGATGAAATTCCATTTGATTTTACTAGAAGAAGACTATCGGTTGTAGTTTCGAATGATGATGGTAAATTATTAATAACAAAAGGTGCTGTTGAGGAAATATTAAGTATTTGCAACACAATAGATTACAACCACGAGATTATGCCAATAACAAAAGAAATAAAAGACAATATTAGAGAAATAGCAAATAAATTAAATGAAGAAGGCTTAAGAGTAGTTGCTGTTTGCCAAAAGAAAAATGTAGATAACATAGAAACATTTAGTGTTGAAGATGAAAAACAAATGTCTTTAGTTGGGTTTGTTGGATTTTTAGATCCACCAAAAGAAAGTGCACGTCTTGCAATAGAAAAATTAAATAATGCTGGAATTAGAGTAATAGTACTAACTGGAGATAATGCAGCAGTTACGAAAAACATTTGTAAAAAAGTAAATATAAACACAAATAAAATTATAACAGGTAGCCAAATAGATAAATTAGCAGATAACGGAGTTCTAAGGTTACTTAGAAAATCAAATGTTTTCGTTAAATTAACACCAATACAAAAAGCAAGAATAGTTAGGATTTTAAAGGAAAGTGGAAATGTTGTAGGCTATATGGGAGATGGAATTAACGATGCACCATCACTTACAAATTCAGATGTAGGAGTTTCTGTAGATACAGCAGTTGATATAGCAAAAGAAACAGCAGATATAATTCTTTTAGAAAAAGACCTAAATGTACTTTTAGATGGCGTAACAGAGGGAAGAAGAACATTTGGAAACTTAATGAAATATATAAAAATGGCAGTAAGCTTTAACTTTGGAGAAGTTATGTCTGTAATAATTGCAAGTATATTTTTACCATTTCTACCAGAAACACCAATACAATTATTAGTAGAAAGCTTATTATACGATTTTGGACAACTGACGTTACCATTTGATAATGTAGATAAAGAATACTTGCAAAGTCCTAAAAAATTTGATGTAAAAGATTTAAAACATTTCATGCTTTTCATGGGACCATTAAGTTCAGCCTTTGACATGCTAGTTTTTGCTTCATTATGGTTTATATTTGGAATTAGGGAAGCAGCAGTATTCCAAACAGTATGGTTTAGTTATAGTATAGTTTCTAACCTTACAGGTATGCATATTATAAGAACTGCTAAAATGCCATTTATACAAAGTAATGCAAATAAAATGGTATATTTTTCATCAATATTATTAAGTATTATAGGAGTATTAGTACCATACACATTCTTAGGAAAAGCAATTGGATTAGTGCCAGTAACACTAAAATATTTAAATGTAATAATTGGAGTAACAGCGCTATATTGTGTAGCAGCAATATTTGCCAAGAAAATATATATAAAAAAATACGGAGATTGGATTTAATTCTAGCAATTATATAAAATTTATGATATACTAATCCTTATGAAAGGAGAGTGATTTATATGAGTGAAGAATTTAAACAAACATTAATAGACATTAACAATATTTCATATCATTTAAGCATTGAAGAAGCTAAAAGAATAGAAAAAGTTGCAGAAAAACTGCTAGATGTAAAACTTTTAGAAACAATGCCAGATCTACAAGTTGAAGAATTGGAAGAAATGGACGTAACAGAAAAATTATTATTATTAAAAGAGTATTCTTTAACTGAAGAACAAAGGAAAAAAGAAATGGAAGAGGCAATTCCACTAGAAGACATTTTGAAAGAGGAGGGGTTGCTATAATGAAGTATATTATTAATATAAAGAAAAAAGCAAAAAAATTTATAGACAAGCAACCTCTTTTTCAAAGAAAACGAATTTATGATGCTATTCAAATATTACCTAAAGGAGATGTAAAAGGACTAAAAAATTATAATAATATATACAGAATGAGAGTTCGGAGACTATAGGATAATATTTGAATGGTATGAAAATGAAATCTATATTGATGTTATAGGCGCTGATAATAGAGGCGACATTTATAAAAAATTTTAAATTCTAAAATTTTAAATCAAAAATCTGCTAAAATCTAAGCAGTAAAATCCATTATTTATTTTTTTATATTATGAAAATATCAAATGAAGAATATTACAGCTATTGCAAACTAATTAAAATAATAATATAATACAAGCCATATGGGGGAGAGAGGAGTTATATGAACTATAATTTACCCCAAAGAAAAAATCTTAGACTAAAATATTATGATTATTCATTAGAAGGATACTATTTTATAACAATATGTATTAAAGACAGATTGAATTTGTTGGGAAGAATTAACGTAGGGGTCGCACTCCAGGGCGACCCGAATACATTAAATAAGGTAAATTTATCTGAAGAAGGAAAAATTGTAAAAAAACATATAGAAAATTGTAACAAGAAAATAAAAAATGTTTTAATAGATGAATATATAATAATGCCTAATCATATTCATTTGATTATGGTCTTAACAAAACGGGTCGCCGAGGACTGCGACCCCTACAATCCCGACAGTAATTAATTCTTTTAAATCTATTGTTACAAAAGAAATTGGGTATTCAATATGGCAGCGAAATTATTATGAACATATTATTAGAAATGAAAAAGAATATTTAATGATAAAACAATATATAACTAATAATCCATATAATTGGGAAAATGATAAATATTATTAGTAATAATAGAAAGAGGAGATGAAAAATGAACATACCAGAGTTTTTAATTGAAATGTTAGAAGAGCAATATGGTAAGGAATTAGCAAAAGAAATTCTAGAAGGTTACCTAGCAAAAAGAAAGGCAACATTTAGGGTAAACACATTAAAAGGGTCAAAGGAAGTAGTAGAACAAGAATTAAAAAATGCAGGGATAGAAACAAGAAAAGTAGCTTGGAGTAATAATGCATATATTGTAGAAAATGCCACAGAAAAAGAACTTCAAAATTTAGAAATATATAAAAATGGAGAAATATATTTACAAAGTTTATCCTCAATGTTACCACCAATTATATTAAAGCCACAAGAAAAAACAGACATATTAGATATGGCAGCAGCACCAGGAGGGAAAACAACACAAATGGCTGCATTAACAAATAACAAAGCACACATAACTGCATGTGAAATGAACAAAATACGTGCTGAAAAACTAAAATATAATATTCAAAAACAAGGGGCGAGCTCTGTATATGTAATGGAAACAGACAGCAGAAGAATAAGTGACTTTTTTTCATTTGACCAAATATTATTAGATAGTCCTTGTAGTGGAAGCGGAACACTAAATGCAGAAGATAATAATATAGAAAAATATTTTACAAAAAAACTAATAGATAAGTGTACAAAAAAACAATTTGAACTATTAAAAAAAGCAATAAAAGTATTAAAACCAGGAAAAGATATGGTATATTCCACATGTTCAATACTATCTTGTGAAAATGAAGAAATTGTAAATAAAATATTAAAAGATAATAATTGCAAAATAATCCCAATAGAATTTGAGAAAATGGAGGAAATTCCACAATTACCAAGTAAAATAAAAGGAACAATATGTGTAAAACCAAATGAATTATATGAGGGATTCTTTGTATCAAAAATTAGGAAAATAAGATAAAAAACGGAAATTTTTTCGTTTTTTATTTTATGAAATCTAAAAACATATTATACTTTTTACTACAATAAATAGGTCATTTAATGTCGATGAAAAAGTCTTTACTTTTTGCAAAAATTATATTAATATAATTATGTCTTTAAGTTGCTTTTAATAGCAATATCTAAAATAATTTTTAAATCAAAATACTTTTATCTTAAAAATTTTCCTTAAAAATAAAATTTAATTATTGAAAAAAAGACAAAAAAATGATATGATAAAGGAGGTGGAGGTATTTGCCAGTTATTTCACAATTTTATGGTATTATAATACAAATGTTCTTTAGAGAAGAAAAGCAACATCATATACCACATATTCATGTAATATATAATGAATTTAACGCAGTATATGATTTGACAGCAAATAAATTGGAAGGAGAACTTCCTATAAGACAGGCTAAATTAGTAGAAGCATGGATTTTATTACATACAGAAGAATTGAAATCTTTATGGAGTTTAATGAAAAATGGAGATGAATATTTTAAAATAGAACCATTAAGGTAAAAAAGGGGGAGAGGTTAATGTATATAACTCCAAAATTAATAAGGGCAAAGGCATTAGAAAACTACAAAATAGAGTTATTATATGAAACAGGGGAATTGAAGATTTATGATATGACAGAATTATTAAATAAATGTTCATTCTATAAAAAATTAAAAGATGAAGAAAAATTTAAAAAAATAACAATATTAGGACTTTCTATACAATGGCAAAGTGGAGAAGATATTGCACCAGAAATACTATATAATGATAGTGTTTTACAAGAATTAAAACAATAAAAAAAGGAAGAAGAAGGTTCTTCCTTTTTTGTTTTGTATTAATAATACCACTTAAATTGAGTTATACATCTAATATATAACTCCACTTGCACTAATTATTACTAAATAATAACTAAACCATTATGTTTTAAGGATCTTGTTGCTTTCAACAAAATTCGACAAAAAATATATAAAATAATATAATCCATAAAAAAGGAGGAATTTTTTATGGATTATATTATTTTGACAAAAGAAATAGCCAAAAAGTATGGACTAAAGGACAAAGACAAAATAACATCAGAGGTATTGTTTGAAATATCAGACAAAGAAAAAATTGAGCTACATGATTTAATTTTAATATTAGGGATAAACTCAAAGAATGAGAAAAATTTAAAAGAAAAAACAGAATGTAAAATGAAGATTAATTTAAACCCGATGGAAATTAATACTATAGAGGACGTAAAACATGCAATAAAAATGATAAAAATAGACCTAAAATATTTTGAAGAATATAAAGAACGATATTATACAAAAAAAGAAATAGAAGAAATATGTAAAAAATACAATGTAAAATTTTCATGGTTTATTAAATATATATATCCAAGAAAAAAGAATTATCAAGAAAATATAGAAATACTTGAAAATAGTGAAAAAGGTCTATGGATAGGTGAAAATAGAAATATAGATGATAAATTCCTAATTGAAAATTATTACAGCATACAAAAAACTTGTAGCTATGTAGCAAAAGATATTAATAAAATTTATAATTGCAACTGGTTAAGGGAAGACCTAGAATTTGAAGCATTTATAGCAATTTTAAAAAATGGATTAACTCAAAAAAATTTTGAATACAACAACCAGTGTATGATAAACAAATTAAAATATAATGCAAGATTCCAAGCATTTAAATTTTTAATAAATAAATTCAAAGAAAAAAGTTATGAAGAAATACTAGAAAATGAACATAACAGTAAAGAAAAGATGCAACTTCTTGATAATACATATAATCCTTTTAAAATGGTGCAAAACGAAATAAATTTAGAGAACATAGAAATAGAAGATATACATAGAGAAATAATCAGTAAAATAAAAAAAGAAATATATAAGAATACAAAAAAAGAATACATATTTAAAAATATTGCAAAAGAACTTAATATGCAAAGAAAAGTGCTTGATAATTATATAGAGACTATACAAAAAATAATAATATACAATGGTTTAGTAAAAGTATGTAAAAATGGACAAGTAATAATGATGTATGAGGAAGATTAATATGAAGGTAAAAAAGAGAACAAAAAATAATGTGATGAAAAATATAATAGAAAAAATAAAAAAGATAAAAATTGGTAAAAAAGTGATAATAAACATATTAAGCTGGGCACTCGAAATATCTGCAATTATTATTGCAATAATGAGCTTAAAAATAGATATGAAAGTAAAAGAGGATACTGCTGAACTAACCAAATTTTCAGAAAAACCAATTTATTATAAAATAAGACTATACCCAACAGAAGAAATGTATGAATATACGGACTCAGATAAATATGTAACTTTAAATTTAAAACTAGTAGTAGATGACTTTAAAATAGAAAATGAAGATTTAGAAAATGTTAACTATAATGCAGCATTTACACATAAAAAATACTTTATGGTATATGACTATGAGCTAGGAGAAACAGAAAATAAATATTACTATTTTAGAAGTAGAATAGATGATAAAGGGGAGGCAGAATTAAGGTTAGATAGAAGATATTATGCATCAATGACACAATGGTATTACTCTAAAACTCCAAATAATCAATATGTATATATGCTTATTTACACAGAAACATTATCAGAAAAAAATTTAGACCTAATATTTTTAGAATATATAGAAACTGAAAATGGACTAACTTTAAAATATGAAACAAATGAAAACGGAGATATTGAAATAGATACAGAAATAATTGATAAAGATGTAAATATATGTAAAGAATACTTTATAAAACAATGGGCTAATGGAGAATTAAGCAAAAAAGAAAACTTAGAATTTTTATTTGATGTATATAATGATTTAGCAGAACAATTACTAAAATAAAATGTCATAAAAATGTAATAAATAAAAAGCAAAACTCATAAAAATAGCTTCCGTAGAAGATAATAGAACTATGCAAAAAATAGGAAACAAGCAAATATTGACAAGAAATAGAAAAACCAATAAAATATAATTAACTAACTACAATTAAAAATCTAAAAAATTTGATTAAAATGCATAGGAGTTGAATATGAAAAAAGTAGTTTGGGTAACATTATTAATTATAATAATAACTGCAACAATAATGTTTAATATTAAAAATGTTAATTTAAATAAAAGCACTACTGTTGAACAAAAGGCAAGTAATGCATCAGTACAAACGGGAACCGAATATCAAGGATTGATTATTATCGCAAATGATCTTGTAGCAAGCTCAATTAAACTAACTGATATGCAAAACAATACAACTAAGTTGCAAGGGCATATTGATTCTGTTTCAGATGCAGGTGGCGGAATTGTACATATTCCAAAAGGCACATATTATTTTGCATCAGCTGGAACAAATTCACTAAACACGGAAGAATATGTTATAAAGTGCAAAAACAATGTTATCATTGAAGGAGAGGGAATTAATGAAAGCACTGGAACGATTCTGAAACCATATGGGGAAGTTCAGCTTTCAAAGGGTGGAATGGATATGTTTTATTTCAATGACTATGCAGAGTACAAAAATGAAATATATCTTGAGAATGCAGATTTCAGAAATTTTGTTATAGATGGTGGAAGTGTAATAGAAAAAAGCTATAATACATCAGGAAAAGGATTCATGATAAACCTTTTTAAAAACTGTGACTGGGAGAATGTAGTAGTAAGAAATACTTATGCAACGGGATTTGGAATGGATTGTCCAATAAATTGTACAATAAAAAACTGTAAGGCAGAAAATTGCGGACGAGGAGTACAGTCAAAAGACTATGAAGGTGGATCGGGTTTTGGAATAGGGACAGGATTTAGTGATGAGGAATATATACATATTAGCAATTGCGAAGCTACAGGGAATGGAAAATTTGGATTCTTTTTTGAACATCAAAGTAGATTTACAGAAAATTACCCAGCTACAGGAAGTATAGGATTTGTTGTTTCAAATTGCAAAGCAAGTAATAATATGTATGACTTTGGAGGAATGAGAGCAAATGATGTAACATTTGAAAATTGTACAAGTACAAGCTCTAGTGGTGACAAAAATACTGCGGGACTAAATTTCATAGGGCCTATAAGTTTTCAAGATAGATCAAGGAGAACCCATATAGTAAATTGTGAAACAAGTCTAAAATATACAGATGTTGCAGACTCAAATCAATATTATTATAATCCAATATACTGGGCAACAAATAATGGAATTGCGACAGGAACTTCATCTACAACATTTGAACCAGAAATTACATGTACAAGAGCACAGGCTATTATTTTCTTATATAGAATGGCAGAAAGACCAAAGACAGGAGTTTATTCTTATGAAAGCAATTGGATATATAAGGACGTTAATGTAAATAATGCTACATATGGAGAAGAAGTTAGTTGGGCACAATACAAAAAAATTACTGATACTAATTCTAACAATTATTTTTCTCCAGATGATAGTTGCACTAGAGCAGATTTTGTAAAATTCCTTTGGAAATATGCAGGATCTCCTTCAGTTACTACTAAAAATAATTTTAGCGATGTGACATCTGGAACAGAATTAGAAAAAGCAGTAAATTGGGGAGTGAGCAAAAATATCATAAAAGGAGATAGTGGATATTTTTACCCATCGAATAAAATAAAAAGAGCAGATGTTGTAACATTTTTATATCGATATTCGACGTCAACTAACGAGTTTAATATTACATATAATTTAATGGGAGGAAAAGTATCAACGGCAAATTCGGCATCTTATACATCGGGAACAAGCAAATTCACACTTAATAATCCAACAAAAACTGGATACACATTTTATGGTTGGACTGGAAGTAATAGTTACACATCACAAAAAACGGTAACGATTACTAGTACTGATACAGGAAATAAAACTTATACTGCAAATTGGACAGCTAATAACTACACAGTTTCTTTTAATGCTAATGGTGGAACCGGTACAATGGGTGATGAGTATTTTATATATGATGACGTACCACAAAAATTATTAAAAAACACTTTTACAAGAACAGGATATGATTTTTCGGGATGGAATACAAAAGCAGATGGGACAGGAACATCTTATACTGATGAACAGTTTGTACAAAATTTAACAACAACAAAAGATGGGAAAATCACATTATATGCACAATGGAAACATAATGTTCACATAGAAGTAATAGACAAAGCAGTAGCGCCAACATGTACTAAAACAGGGTTGACAGAAGGAAAACATTGCTCAATATGTAATGCGATAATAAAAGCCCAAACAACAGTACCAGCAAAAGGCCACACAGAAGTAATAGACAAAGCAGTAGCACCAACATGTACTAAAACAGGGTTAACAGAAGGAAAACACTGCTCAGTATGTAATGCAATAATAAAAGCTCAAACAACAGTACCAGCAAAAGGCCACACAGAAGTAATAGACAAAGCAGTAGCAGCAACATGTACAAAGGCAGGAAAAACAGAAGGAAAACACTGCTCAGTATGTAATGCAATAATAAAAGCTCAAACAACAGTGCCAGCATTAGGACATAGCTTTACAAATTATGTATCAAATAATGATGCAACATGTGTGAAAGATGGAACAAAAACAGCAAAATGTGATAGATGCGAAGTAACAGATACAATAACAGATGAAGGAAGTAAAAAACCACACACAGAAGTAATAGACAAAGCAGTAGCAGCAACATGTACAAAGGCAGGAAAAACAGAAGGAAAACACTGCTCAGTATGTAATGCAATAATAAAAGCTCAAACAACAGTGCCAGCATTAGGACATAGCTTTACAAATTATGTATCAAATAATGATGCAACATGTGTGAAAGATGGAACAAAAACAGCAAAATGTGATAGATGCGAAGTAACAGATACAATAACA